>JACZWN010000202.1 GCA_022572105.1 Pseudomonadota bacterium
GTCATGGCCGTGCTGCTCGCGCACCGCCGCCGAGGTCGACAGGCGCTCGCCCAAAAGCGCGCGCAGCTCGTCGACGAGCGGACCCTCGATCGCGGGTTCGATGTTCACGGTGCCAATCCTCCCGGCGTGGGAGTATACCAGCAAAGCCCGGGTAGAACAGGCGCCCCCGCTAGGGTTTTTCACCCCGCACTTGATGGCGGCCGGCGCCGAAGCGCGGCCGGAAGAACCTAGCCTCAGCCGCCCAGGAATATGCGTTTGACATCCGCGCTCGCGAGCAGCTCCTCGGCCGTTCCGTCGAGCACCAAGTGACCGCCCTCGAGCACGTAGCCCCGGTCGGCGATGGAAAGCGCCGTCTGTACGTTCTGCTCGATGAACAGGATGCTGACGCCGGTCTCGTTGATCTGGCGCAGGATCCGCATCATGTCCGCGGCCACCGCCGGCGCCAGCCCCAGGAGCGGCTCGTCGACCAGCAGCAGCTCGGGCCGCGCCATCAGGCCGCGCCCGAGCGCCAGCATCTGCTGCTCGCCGCCGCTCAACGAGTGCGCCAGCTGGCTCTCACGCTCCTCGAGCCTGGGGAACAGCTCGAAGACGAAGTCGAGGGTTTGGGCACGCTCTTTGCGGGCGCTCGGATTGTAGCCGCCCAGCCACAGGTTCTGGCGCACCGTGAGATAGGGGAAGACGCGCCGGCGCTCCATGATATGGGCGAGCCGGCGGCCCACGATCTCGTAAGGCGGGAGGCCATCGATGCGCTCGCCCTTGAAGGTGATGCGCCCGGCCTTGGGGCGGCACAGCCCCGAGATGGTGTTGAGCACCGTGCTCTTGCCGGCGCCGTTGGGGCCCAGGACACTGACGATTTCGCCCGCAGCCACGTGCAGCGAGACGTCCCAGATCACCTGGTAGTCGCCGTAGGCGACCTCGAGCCCGGCGACGTCAAGCATAAGCGGTACCCAGATAGGATTCGATGACCCGCGGATCGGCCTGGATCTGCGCGGGCGTCCCCTGCGCGATCATGGCGCCCAGGTGCAAGGCCACGACCCGGTCGGCAAGGGACATCAGCACTTGCATATTGTGCTCGATGACGATGAGGGTGACGCCGACGCCGCGCAGGCGCTCGATGAGCGCGATGAGTCCGGGGATGCTGCGCTGGTCGACGCCGCCGGTGACCTCGTCGAGCAGGAGCAGCCGGGGGCGCGTCGCCATGGCCCGGGCCAGTTCCAGGCGCTTGCGCTGGCCGGTGCTGAGGGTTCCGGCGTGCGCCCGCCGCTTCTCCAGGAGACCGACGAAGCTGAGCATCGTGAGCGCGTGGTCCCGGGCTTTGGACATGTTTGCCGTGTGCTGCATGACCCCGACCATCACGTTTTCCTCGACCGTCATTTTCTCGAAGGGTTTCAGCTTCTGGAAGGTGCGGACGATCCCGAGACGGTTGATCTGGTCCGGTCTGAGGCCGAGAAGCGAGCGCCCCTCGAAGCGGACGCCGCCCTCATCGGGTGCCTGGAAGCCGGTGATCAAGTCGAACAGCGTCGACTTGCCGGCCCCGTTGGGCCCGATCAGACCCAGGATCTCACCCTCGGCCACGCCGAAGGAAATGTCGTCGTTGGCGACCAGCCCGCCAAAGTGCTTGGTGAGGTTCGTCACCTCAAGCATGGGACCCTCGCCCCATGACTTTGTGCACCAATCCGATGAGGCCGCGCGGATAGAAGACGGAGATGAGCAAGATGAGGGCGCCGTAGATCATCAGGTCCTCGGCGCCGCCCGAACCGCCGAAGTAGATGCGGGTCATCTCCGACAGCGGGAACAGGACCGCGGTCCCGATGATCGGGCCCCATAGCGTGCCGACGCCTCCCATCATGGTCATCAGCACCACCAGGATCGAGAGGATGAGCGGGAACACGGTCTCGGGGTCGATCACCAGGATGTACTGGGTGAACAGGCTTCCGGCCACGGAGGTGAAGGCGGCCGATACCATGATGGCGATCAGCTTGTAGCGGGTGACGTCGGTGCCGAGGCTGCTGGCGGCTTCGGGCTCTTCGCGGATGGCCCGGAAGTAGAGCCCGGTGCGCGAGCGCTCCAGCCAGTATACGCAGAGGCACGCCAACGCCAGGAACCCGAGCCCGATGTAGTAGTAGGGGAGCTTGCTGTCGTGGAACTGGAAGGCGAACCATGGCGCGTCCCATTCAATGGGTATCCAGATGCCGGTGGCGCCGCCGACGTACTCCCAGTTGATGAACACCGTCTGTGCGATCTCGCCAATCACGAGCGTGGCGATGGCGAAGTAATGGCCTTTGAGTCTGAACGTCGGAATGCCGATGAGGAGCGCCACCACCATGGAGACGACCACGCCGACCGCCATGCCCAGCCAGGGCGAGATTTGGAAGTTGCTGAACAGGAACGCCGCGCTGTAGGCGCCGATGCCGAAGAACACGGCCTGGCCGAGCGAGATCTGCCCGCAGTAGCCGGCGAGCACGTTCCAGCCCTGCGCCATCAGCGCGTAAATGAAGATCATGATCAGGACGTGCTGCTGATACGGCTGGTCGAAAACCAGCGGATAGGCAAGCAGGCACACCCCGATCACGGCGCCCAAGATCCACTGGCCCCGGCTCGGCGGCGCGCGCAGGGGCTCGGCCCGGGCCGCGGCCAGCTCCGGGTCGTCGGGGGTCTCGGAGAGAAAGCCGGGCGCGGCCATCAGTATCTCCCGAACAGGCCCTTGGGCCGCACCAGGACGATTCCCAGGTACATGGAGAAGACGATGACGTACTTGAACGCCGGGTCGATGAGCAGCCCGCCGAGGGCCTCGACGAGCCCGATGAGCACCCCGGCGACGAGTGCGCCGATCAGGCTGCCGAAGCCGCCCATGGCCACGGTGACGTAGGCGATGAGGGCGAAGATCAGCCCGACCTCGGGAAAGATGAAGTAATAGCTGGTGAGCAGCACGCCGGCGACGGCGACACAGGCCGAGCCGATGCCCCAGCCCAGCGCATACATGCGGTCGGGACGGATGCCCATGAGCGAGGCCGCCTCGCGGTCCTGGGCCGTCGCCTGCAGCGCCAGGCCCGTCTCGGTGCGGCTGATGAAGAGATAGAGGAAAGCGAACGCGAGGACGCAGCCGGCACTGGCGACGAGCTGTGGTACGCCAAGAAAAATGCCCATCACCTCGATCCGGCCGGCGACGATCGGATCGGGAATGGTGCGGAAGTCGGGCGTCCACAGGAACTGGGCGAGGCTGCGCAGGAAGATGGCGAGACCGAAGGTCGCCGTGATCTGCACCATCATGGGCGCGTCAAGGATGTGGCGGATGATGCCGTAGTGGGTCGCCACCCCGAGCCCGAACAGGAGCGCGGCGCAGATGGGGATCGAAAGCAGGGGATCGAGGCCGAAGAACGTGTAGAGCCAGAACGCGGCGTACATGCTCAGCATCATGAACTCGCCGTGGGCGAAGTTGACGATCTCCATGAGGCCGAAGATCAGGCTGAGCCCGGCCGCCACCAGGGCGTAGATGAAACCCATCAGGAGGCCGCTGATGATGGTTTGGAGAATGATCTCGGTGGTCATGCCATCCCTGCCGTGGCCGCAACGGGCGGAAAATCGCACTCTGCCCCGCCGGGCGGCGCCATGGCGACGCTTCCCCCCGATCCCGGCGCCGCCATCTTACCGAGCGGCGCGCATTTGTCCACTTCGCCCCGGCGCCCGCGGCGCCGCCATAAGAAGTTCCAACTGGCGGGAAGAGCCGCTACACTGCTCGGCGGTAGGCCCGGCCGCACGGTCGGCCACCGAACGCGCGCTGAGGCGTGCGGACCAAGTAATGTGCTCGCGGCGCAAAGACAGCCGAAGATCGAGCACCCAAGAACTCAGGGAGACTGACATGAGATCGCTCAGAACCATATTGACAGCCGCCGTCGCGGTGGCAGGCCTGGTTGGCGTGGGTTTCGCGGCGACCGTCCAGGCCCAGACCAACGAGGTGCGCATCGGCGTCCTCTATCCATTGACCGGCTCGGTGGCGAAGGCGGGGAATGACGTGCTGGCCGCGGCGAAAATGGCCGCCGACATCGTCAACAACAAGCACGATCTCGACCTGCCGCTCGCCCGAACCGAAGGACTGCCGAATCTGGGTGGTGCCAAGATCCGGCTTATCGTCGTCGACCATCAGGGCAAGCCCGAGATCGGTCGGGCCGAGGCCGAACGCCTGATCACCAGCGAGAACGTGGTGGCCCTTTTCGGGGCCTATCACAGCAGCGTCTCGGCCGCCGCCAGCAACGTCGCCGAGCGCATGCAGATCCCCTATCTGACGGGCGAATCCTCGTCGCCGAAGCTGCACAAGCGCGGCTTCAAGTGGTTCTTCCGCACCGGCCCGCATGACGGCCACTACACCAAGACCATGTTCGACTTCATGCGCGACTTCGCGGCGAAGAAGGGCATCACGCTCAAGACCGTGGCAATCTTCCACGAGGACACTCAGTTCGGCGTCGACAGCGCTCGCGTCCAGGAGCAGCTTGCCAAGGAGGCGGGCATGGAGGTCGTTGCCAAGATCGCGTACCGGGCCAAGACCATGTCGCTTACGGCCGAGATCCAGAAGCTCAAATCGGTGAACGCGGACGTGTTCCTGCCGACCTCGTACACCTCGGATGCGCTGCTGACGATTCGCACCTCGAAGGAACTGGACTACGTGCCCAAACTGTTCATCGCCCAGAACGCCGGTTACAACGACCCGACGTTCTTGAAGACCATGGGCAAAGATGCCGAAGGCATCATCTCGCGCTCGCCCTTCTCCATGGACATGGCCACCAAGATCCCGATCATCAAGGACCTGAACGAGCTTTATAAGAAGCACTCGGGCGGGACGGAAATCTACGACCCGCCGATCCGCAGCTTCGTCGGCGCTCTGGTCCTCATGGACGCCATCAATCGCGCCGGCTCCACGGATCCCGAGAAGATCCGCCAGGCGCTGGTCGACACGGACATGCCGGCGGACCAGATCCCGATGCCGTGGCAGAACATCAAGTTCGGCCCCGACGGGCAGAACAACGGCGTCGGCACGGTGCTGATCCAGATCCAGGACGGCACGTACTACTCCATCTATCCCTTCGACGTGGCCGCGCGCGAGGTCATCTACCCGTTCCCCAAGTGGGACGAACGCTAAGGCGCCGCGGAACATCGGCAAATGCGCGGGGACCCGTGAGGGTCCCCGCTTTCTTTTGCGATCGTGACCGGCCTTGGGTCGGCGTTCGGCCGTCCCTATGATGCGCGAACCCACCGCCCTGCCGGGCGCTTGCCGGTCAAACGAGGGGGGACATGCCATGGCGCGGGACCCGCGTTACGACGTTCTGTTCGAGCCGGTTCGGATCGGGCCGGTGACCGCCAAAAACCGCTTCTACCAGGTGCCGCACTGCAACGGCATGGGGCACCGGATGCCGCGCGCGACCGCGGCCATGCGCGGCGTCAAGGCCGAGGGCGGTTGGGCCGTGGTCTGCACCGAGGAATGCGAGATCCACCCGAGCGGCGACGTGACGCCGGCCATCGAGGCGCGGCTCTGGGACGACCGCGACATCCCGACCCAGGCGCTGATGGTCGAGGCCGTCCACGAACACGGCGCGCTCGCCGGCATCGAGCTGACCCACAACGGACCGTCCAGCGCCAATCGCTACAGTCGGGAGGTGGCGCTCGGGCCCTCGCACCAGCCGATCGACGCCCCCGACCCGGTGCAGGCGCGCGCCATGGACAAGGCGGACATCCGCGCCTACCGGCGCTGGCACCGGGCGGCGGCGCTGCGCGCCAAAAAGGCCGGCTTCGATATCGTCATCGTCTACGCCGGGCACGACCTGTCGCTGGCCATGCACTTCCTGCAGCGCCGGCGCA
>JACZWN010000023.1 GCA_022572105.1 Pseudomonadota bacterium
TGACCCATAGAGATCGCGCGGGCGATCCGCCGGGCAGGAGGGAAGCCGCGGGCGATGCGGGGCATCGTCAAGGCTTTCCGACGCCCGCCGGCGGTTCGCCCGCGCGACCGGCACGGCGGCTTCCCAAGGCTTTCGGACGGCCCAATTCTTGTGGCCGGGGCGCATGGCTTGCGATGCCTTGCATCGCCGCGCCACGCGCTCCTGGCCGAAAACCTTGGGAAGCCGTCTCTATGGGTCATTATCAACGCTCCTTGGTATTACTCTTCGCTCTCAAAGGCGATCAACTCCGCGCCCTCCTCCACCAGGTCGCCGGGCGCGTAGTGGACCGCGGCCACGGTGCCATCGGCGGGCGCCGAGATGCAGTGCTCCATCTTCATGGCTTCGAGCACGATGAGCGGGGCGCCGCGCATCACCGAGTCACCGGGCGCGACGTGGACCTTGATGACCTTGCCGGGCATGGGCGCGGTCATGCGACCGACGCCGGCCTCCTCGGCCAGCGTCGACTCGAGTGGATCGATCAGGCGCAGGCGGTGGGTTCCGCCGGGGACCAGAACCACAATGTCGCCGTCGTGACGCAGGACCGAGGCGGTGACGCGCCGGCCGTCCAAATCGGCGAGCAGCGCCCCGTCCGGCTCCAGCTCGCCGCGCGCCGCGACCCGGCCGCCCGGCAGGTCCAGGAGGTAGCCGTCGCCACGGTGGGACACGATCACCGTGGCCTCGCGCGCGCCGTCGCGGAACGACAGACGGATGTGGGTCTCGGCATTGAGCCGCCAGCCGGTCGTCAGGTGCCAGGGCGAATAAGGGTCGCTCGAGCGCCGCGCCCGGGCCTCCGTCTCCTCGCGCCGGCGCAACAGCTCGGCCAGGCTGGCGAGCGCCAACACCTGGTCCGAGGCCGGCGCCGGCTCGGGCAGCAGGTCGGCCCGGTGGCGTGCGATAAAGCCGGTGTCGACCTCGCCGGCGGCGAACGCGGGATGGCCCGCGACCGCGGCCAGGAACGCGACGTTGTTGGCCGGGCCGAGGATCCGGATCTCGCCGAGCGCGGCGCCGAGGCGGGCGATGGCCGCCGCGCGGTCGCGGTCCCAGACCGTCACCTTGGCCAGCAGCGGGTCGTAATGCATGGTGACCTCGTCGCCCTCGCGCACGCCGGCATCGATGCGCAGGTGCGGTCCCTCGGCCGGCAGCCGCAGATGCACGAGCCGCCCGCTCGACGGCAGGAAGTCCTTGGCCGGGTCCTCGGCGTAGATGCGCGCCTCGATGGCGTGGCCGCTCAGGGCCAGGTCCTCCTGGCCGCGCGGCAGGCGCTCGCCGGCGGCGACCCGGAGCTGCCATTCCACCAGGTCCTCGCCGGTGATCATCTCGGTCACCGAATGCTCGACCTGGAGCCGCGTGTTCATCTCCATGAAATAGAAGTCTTCGCCCTGGCAGATGAACTCGACGGTCCCGGCGCCCAGGTAACCGCTCGCCCGCGCCGCGGCCACCGCCACCGCGCCCATGGCGGCGCGCCGCTCCGGCGTCAGGCCGGGCGCCGGCGCCTCCTCCAGAACCTTCTGATGGCGGCGCTGGATCGAGCAGTCGCGCTCGAACAGGTGAACCAGGTTACCGTGGCCGTCGGCGAAGATCTGGATCTCGATGTGGCGCGGGCGGTCGAGATAGGCCTCGATGATGACCCGGTCGTCGCCGAAGGACGCGGCGGCCTCGCGCTTGGCGGCCTCGAGCGCCTCGGCGAAGTCCGCGGGTTTCGCGACCACGCGCATGCCCTTGCCGCCACCGCCGGCCGAGGCCTTGATCAGCACCGGGTAGCCGGTCCCGGCGGCGGCCTGGGCCAGCGTCGCCGGGTCCTGGTCGGCGCCGTGGTAGCCGGGCACCAACGGCACGCCGGCCTCGGCCATGAGCGCCTTGGCCGCGGCCTTGGAGCCGAGCGTCCGGATCGCCGCCGGCGGCGGGCCGACGAAGACCAGCCCGGCCGCCATGCAGGCCTCGGCGAAGTCGGCGTTCTCGGCCAGGAAGCCGTAGCCGGGATGGACCGCCTGGGCGCCGGCGTGCTTGGCCGCCTCGACGATGGCTTCGATGTTGAGGTAGCTCTCCGCCGCCGGCGCCGGGCCGATGCGATGGGCCTCGTCGGCCTGGGCGACGTGGACGGCGTTCGCATCCGCATCGGAATAGACCGCGACCGTGCCGATCCCGAGACGGCGCGCCGTGCGCATCACGCGGCAGGCGATCTCGCCCCGGTTGGCGATCAGGATCTTTCGGAACATGGCCGAGCGGCTCTCCGCGCCGTCACGTTAGTCGTCGCCGTAGCACAGGACCATGTCGCGCAAGGTCACGATACCGACGGGCTGGCGCCCGGAATCGACCACCAGGGCGCGCGACAGGTCGAATCGAACGAGCAGACGCACCGCGTATTTGATTTTCATGTCGACCGGCAGGGTGAGCACGGGTTTGGACATGATCTCGTAAACGTTGACGCGCTCGGCGGCGCGGTTCTTGGCGATCACCTCGCGCGCGACGTCGGAGATCACCAGCAGGCCGTACTCGTCGTGCTCGTCGCGCCGTTCGATGGCGAGCGAGCTAAGCGCGTGCTCGCGCATCATTTGGATCGCGTCCTTGACCGTGGCGGTGGCCTCGATGGTGCGCACCGAGGCGGTCATGGCCTCGCTCACCGTGATGGTTTCATGGTCGGTCATACCTCTTCCTCGATCTCGTGCAGAAGCGTGGGCAGCTGGGTCTTCAGGCCGACCGCGTCCTCGATCGCGACTTGGAAGGCGATTCCGGAGCCGGGCTCCTCGTCGAAGCGCCCGGCCTTGGCGATGGTTTCCAGGATGTCGCGCGCCAGCGGCTCGGCAACCAGGAACAAGAGGACGTCGCGCGCGGCGCTCAGGTCGAGGCCGAGAAAGGTCTTCTCGGGTTTCAGACCCTCGCCCCGGACGCTGGTGATCACCGTCGCCCCGGTTGCCCCGCCCTGGCGCGCGGCGTCGATCACCGCTTGGCTCTTCTCGTTGTTGACCATGGCCATAATCAGCTTGAGTTTCATGGTTCCTTCTCCCGACTTCGCTCGCCTCCGCGGCGCCGCAACCAGTCGGTCAACGTGGCGTAGCCCATGACCGACATTATAGGAAACAGGCTGGCAAAGGCGATCAAACCGAATCCGTCGATGAGCGGGCTGCGCCCCGGGATGGTCGTGGCCAGCCCCAGGCCCAAGGCCGTGAGCACCGGCACCGTCACCGTCGAGGTCGTCACGCCGCCCGAATCGTAGGCCAAGGGAACGATCGCCTTGGGCGTGCGCAGAGTCTGCAGGACGACGACCACATAGCCCGCCATGATGTAGTAGGGCAAGGGGGTGCCGGTCACGATCCGGAAGGTGCCGAGCGCCACCCCCACGGCCACGCCGACGGCGGTCGCCATGCGCAGGCCGCGGGCGTTCAAGGCGCCGCCGGAGACCTCCTCGGCCTTGAGCGAGACCGCGATGAGCGCCGGCTCGGCGACCGTGGTCGCAAAGCCGATCGCCGCGGCGAAGAGGTAGACCCAGGCGTAGTCCCGCCACTGCGGCGCGGCGCCGGGGGGCGCGCCGGTGATTCGTTCCGAGGTCAGCTGCGCGGCCATGGTCTCGCCCAAGGGAAACAGCGCCTCCTCCAGGCCGACCAGGAACAGGGTGAGCCCGAGCAGTACGTAAATGAAGCCCGCGCCCACGCGCCGCAGATTCGGCGGCCGGCGGCGCAGGACCAGAAACTGGAAGCCGAACAGGACGGCGACGATCGGCGCCACGTCGCGCAGCGTGGCCAGGGTGGTGTGGCCCAGGGTCTCGAGGAATTCCATCGCTACGCCAGCATCCCGAAGACCAGCACGAAGATGATCGGCATGAGGCTGGCGAAGGCGATCAGGCCGAAGCCGTCGAGCAGCGGATTGCGGCCGCGGATCGCGGTCGCGAGCCCGACGCCGAGGGCCGCGACCAGGGGGACCGTCATGGTCGAGGTGGTCACGCCGCCCGAATCGTAGGCGATGCCGACGATCTCGGGCGGGGCCAGGCCGGTCAGGGCCACGACGATGATATACCCCGCGATGATCAGGTAATGGATCGGCCAGCCCTTGAGGATACGGAACACGCCGAGCACCAGGCTGACGCCGACCGCCAGCGCCACCGTCAGGCGCAGCTGGAAGGCGTAGTCGCTTCGGGCTTCGGCGCTGTCGACGATGGCGCCCGCGCCGCCGGCAACCTCGGCCGCCTTGGCGGCCACGGCGATGAGCGCGGGCTCGGCGACCGTGGTTCCGAACCCGAGGCAGAACGCGAAGGCGAGCAGCGCGGCCAGGCTGCCCTTGCGGGCGAAGGCGTGGGCCATGCTCTCGCCCAAGGGAAACAGGCCCGTCTCCAGCCCCTGCACGAAAAGGCTCAAGCCCACGATCACGAAGACCAGGCCAACGAGGACCCGCTCCAGATCGGGGAAGGGTTGGCGCAGGACCACGATCTGGAAGAACGCGATCACCAGGATGATGGGCACCAGATCGCGGAACGACCCGGTGAAGACCTGGAGGAGGTTGCGGATCGCGTGAGCGGTATTCCCCGGGGCGGTCTTGCCGATCTTCGGGGCTTCCATTCCCGGTTCAGTCCTTCAGCCAGCCGGGCTTGCGTTTCTCGAGGAACGCGGCGATCCCCTCGCGGCCCTCCTCGGAGACGCGGAGACGCGCGATGAGCTTTGCGGTCTCCTCGGCCAAATCGTCGAGCGGGCGCCCGGAGATCGTCAGGATCAGGTCCTTGGCCGCCACCTGGGCGTTCGGGCCGCCCCTGAGCAAGGCCTTGATGACCCTGCGCCCGATGTCCCGCAGCGCCTCGTCCGGCACCACGTCGTGCACCAGCCCGATGCGCAGCGCCTCGTGTGCGCTGAAGGTCTCGGCGGTCAGGAAGTAGCGCCGCGCCGCCCGCTCGCCGATGGCCGCGATGACGTAGGGACCGATCGCCGCCGGGACCAGGCCAAGCCTGACCTCGGAGAAGCAGAAGTTCGCCGTCTGGGCGGCGATCGCGATGTCGCAGCAGGCCACCAGCCCGACGCCGCCACCGTAGGTGGGGCCCTGCACCAGCGCGAGCGTCGGCTTGGGCAGCTCGTAGAGCGTGCGCATGAGATCGACGAGCGCGCGCGCGTCGTCCAGGTTTTCCCGCTCGGAATACCCGGCCATGCGCTGCATCCAATTGAGATCGGCGCCGGCGGAGAAGCTCCGGCCTTGGGCCCCGAGCACCACGGCGCGCACGCGCTGGTCGCTGGCGAAGCCGCCGAGCACGGCACGCAGCCCCGCGATCAAGGTGTCGTCGAAGGCGTTGTGCACCTCCGGCCGCGTCAACGTAACCCAGGCGACGCCGTCGTCGTCGACCTGTTCCAGAAACAGGGGCTTCAACATGGTTCAGTTTCCCGGGCGGTCACATCCTGAATACGCCGAAAGTCGTCGGCTCGATGGGCGCGTTGAGCGCCGCCGAGATGCCCAGGCCCAGCGCCGTGCGGGTATCGAGCGGATCGATGATGCCGTCGTCCCACAGCCGGGCCGAGGCGTAATAGGGATGGCCCTGGCGTTCGTACTGCTCGAGGATCGGCGCCCGGAAGGCGGCCTCGTCCTGCTCCGACCAGGTTTCGCCGCGCGCCTCGATGCCGCCGCGCTTGATCGTGGCGAGCACGCCGGCGGCCTGCTCGCCGCCCATCACCGAGATGCGCGCGTTGGGCCACATCCAGAGCAGGCGTGGATCGAAGGCGCGGCCGCACATGCCGTAGTTGCCGGCCCCGAAGCTGCCGCCGATGATGACCGTGAACTTCGGCACCCGGGCGCAGGCCACCGCGGTCACCATCTTGGCGCCGTCCTTGGCGATGCCGCCGGCCTCGTATTTCCGCCCGACCATGAAGCCGGCGATGTTCTGCAGGAAGACCAGCGGCAGGTTGCGCTGGCAGCACAGCTCGATGAAATGAGCGCCCTTGAGCGCCGATTCCGAAAACAGGATGCCGTTGTTCGCGACGATGCCCAGGGGATAACCCAGGATGCGCGCGAAGCCGCACACCAGGGTGTCGCCGTAGAGCGCCTTGAACTCGTCCAGCTCGCTGGCGTCGACCAGGCGCGCGATCACCTCGCGCACGTCGTAGGGCTTCCTCGGGTCGGTCGGCACGATGCCGTAGATCTCGGCCGGGTCGTAGAGCGGAGGACGGGGCTCGGCGAGATCCAGGTCGTGGCGCTTGACCAGGTTCAGGTGCCCGACGATGCGCCGCGCGATGGCCAGCGCGTGAGCGTCGTCGTTGGCCATATGGTCGGTCACGCCCGAGGTGCGGCTGTGCACCTCGGCGCCGCCCAGTTCCTCGGGCGTCACGTCCTCGCCGGTCGCGGCCTTCACCAGCGGCGGCCCGGCCAGGAAGATGGTGCCCTGGTTGCGCACGATGATGCTCTCGTCGGACATGGCCGGGACGTAGGCGCCGCCGGCGGTGCAGGAGCCCATGACCGCGGCGATCTGGGGGATGCCCTTGGCCGACATGTTGGCCTGGTTGAAGAAAATGCGCCCGAAGTGGTCGCGGTCGGGAAACACCCGGTCCTGATTGGGCAGGTTCGCGCCGCCGGAATCGACCAGGTAGATGCACGGCAGGCGGTTGCGCTCGGCGATCTCCTGGGCGCGCAGGTGCTTCTTGACCGTGATCGGGTAATAGGTGCCGCCCTTCACCGTGGCGTCGTTGGCGATGATCATGCACTCGCGGCCTGAGACGCGGCCGATGCCGGTGATGATCCCGGCCGCGGGCACCTCGCCGTCGTACATCCCGTAGGCGGCGAACTGCGAGAGCTCGAGGAACGGCGAGCCGGTGTCGAGCAGGGTGCGCACGCGCTCGCGCGGCAGCAGCTTGCCGCGCGCCAGGTGCTTGTCCCGGGCCGGCGCGCCCCCGCCCTCTTTGATCTCCGCGACCTTGGCCCGCAGATCCTCGACCAGAGTCCGATGCGCGGCCTGGTTCCGGCCGAACTCTTCGGAACGGGTGTCGATCGCGCTCTTGAGAACGGTCATGTCTTGAGCGACTCGGATTCGCGGGGCGCCTAAGGTTCCCCGTTGGCCCGAGCGGCGGCAAGGAAAAAACCGCGGCCGCCATCCGGCCCTCCGGCCCAATTGCCCCCGCACAATCTAATCCTTGCGGCCGGCCCGCCCCTGTTTTTATGGTCGGAGGCCGACAAAGGAGGGATTACCGCGTGGCTGGACTGGACGAAATCGAGGCGGCGGGCGAGGTGATCTACCGCCGCATGGGACCAACGCCCGAGTATTGTTGGCCGCTCATTTGCGAACGCGCCGGGACCGAGGTCTGGGTCAAGCACGAGAACCACACCCCGATCGGCGCCTTCAAGCTGCGCGGCGGGCTGGTCTACGTCGACGAGCTGCTGAGGCGGGAGCCGGACACCCCCGGCGTCATCGCGGCGACGCGGGGCAACCACGGCCAGAGCGTCGCCTTTGCCGCGCGCGGCGCCGGCTTGCGGGCGGTCCTCGTGGTGCCCCACGGCAACAGCGTCGAGAAGAACCGGGCCATGCGCGCCCTCGGCGCCGAGCTGGTCGAGCACGGCCAGGATTTCAACGCGGCCTACGATACCGCCAAGGATTTGGCCGCCGAGCGCGGCCTGCACCTGTTCCCCTCCTACCATCCGATCCTGGTGCGCGGGGTCGCGACCTACAGCCTCGAGCTGCTGCGCGCGGTGCCCGATCTCGACACGGTCTACGTGCCGATCGGGCTCGGCTCGGGCATCAACGGCGCGCTCGCCGCGCGCCAGGCGCTCGGCCTCAAGACCCGGGTGGTCGGCGTGGTGGCCGAGCAGGCGCCGACCTACGCGCGCTCCTTCGAGGCCGGGCGGCCGGTCTCGACCGATTCCTGCGATACCGTGGCCGACGGCGTCTCGGTCCGGGTCCCGGACGCCGACGCGCTGGCGATCATCCTCGCGGGCGTCGAGCGCGTGGTCGCGGTCTCGGAAGCCGAGATCGAGGCGGCCATGCGCGCCTATTTCGCCGACACCCACAACCTGGCCGAGGGCGCCGGCGCCGCCCCGCTCGCCGCGCTCATCAAGGAGAAGGACAAGATGGCCGGCAAGAAGGTGGGGCTTGTCCTCTCGGGCGGCAACGTGGACACCGAGGTCTACCGCGACATCCTCGCCGGCGGCTGAGGCCGCCGACATCGGATCGGGGCCGGGCGATTGGGGTCACGCCCCGCTTTTCACCAGCCGCCGGTGTCCAGCCACAGGGCGACGTCGTCGAGCCGGTCGAAGCCCCAGAACGGCTCGCCGTCGACGATGATGTAGGGCGAGCCGAAGACGCCCTTCGCGATCGCCGCGTCGACCTCGCGCCGCAGCAGGTCCTTGATCCGCTGGTCCTGGACGGCGGCCCGCACCTGGTCCTCGTCGTGGCCCAGCTCGGCGGCGATTTCGGCGACCTCCTCGGGCCGGCTGATGCTTTGGCCCGCACCGAAGGCGGCGTCGAAGAGCGCCGCGGCGAGTTCCTTGGCGTCCTCCGCGTCGCGCTCGCCCAGCCAATAGGTCGCCCGGCAGGCCGCCACCGACATGAAGGGAAAGGCCTCGGGCAGGACGAAGGGGATATCGAACCGCCGGGCGCTGCGCGCCAGGTCGCGGCGCGCGTAGTCGCCCTTCAGGGGAATGTCGAGCAGCGGCTGCGACCCGGTCGTCTTGAACAGGGCGCCGAGCAGAAACGGTTTCCAGGCGACCTCGCGGCCGTATTCCTCGACCACCTCGTCGATCCGCTGGGCCGCCAGATAGCCGTAGGGACTGGAGAAATCGAAGTAGAACTCGACCGCCGCGGCCATCGCCCGTATCCTTCCGAAAATCGTCGATTCCCAACAGGTTAGCGTGTTTTGGGCGGCTCGCCCAGAGCCCATGGCGCCGGTTCTGGTATACCACGGCGGCGTTGTCCGACTCGCGGCGCTTCCCTATACTCGTCGGCGCCAAGGGACCTTTGGTATAAGGCGCGGGGCGGAACAGGAAGGACGCCGCAATGCAGCCTCCGGACTGGCAGGAAGAGCCGTCGGAGCGGGAGGAAACCGCGCGAGAGCGACCCGTCTGGGCCGAGGGCAGCATCCCGGCCGTGGACGCGGAACGGTCGTCCGCGCGCGAGATCGGCCGTTACGAGGATTTCCTCCGTTCCAGCGTGGACTGGCTGTGGGAGACCGACGCCCGGCTGGTGCTGACCTACGCCTCCTCCCCGGTCGCCCTCAAGCTCGGCATCCCGGCGCAAGTGCTGATCGGGCGGCCGCTTCCGAGCCTCGGCCGATTCGAGGCGGCGCACGCTCACGGGCGGCGGGTCCAAGCCGCGATCGAGGCGCGCCGGCCGTTCCGCGACGCGGTCTTCGTCATGACCGGCGCCGAGGACCGCGAGGTGGCCTATCGCCTGAGCGGCGTGCCGTTTTTCGACGAGAATACCGGCGCCTTCGGCGGCTTCCGGGGGACCGCGGTCGCCGCGTCCCAGGCGGAAGGCCGCGCCGAGGGCGAAGAGGAGGAGGCCCGCGCGCTCGCCCAGGCGCTCGAAGAGAGCCTGATCCAACAGCAGGATCTGTCCTGGCAACTGTCCCAACTGAAGGACGCGCGAAAAACCGAGGAGCGAAGTCAGGCGGTCGGGGGAAACCCCCTGGCCCGCACGGCGCACGAGCTGCGCACGCCGCTCAACGCCATCGTCGGCTACGCGGACCTGGCGCTCAAGGGGATGTTCGGACCGCTCGGCGAGCGCTACCTCGATTGCTTCCGCACCATCCGCGAGGCCGGGCGGCACCTGGACCAGCTGGTGAGCCACCTGCAGTCGAGCGGACAGCCGTCGAGCGAAGACGCGCTGGCCTCGGAAGCGGTCGCGGTCGCCGCCGTCGCCGCCAAGGCCAAGGCGATGATCGCGCTCGCCGCCCAGGCGGCCGAGGTCGATATCAGCCGGGTCGGCCCCCTGGCCGGGGGCCGCGTGATCGGCGACCGGATGGCCTGCACCCAGATCCTGGTCAACCTGCTGAGCAACGCGGTCAAGTTCACCCCGGCCGGCGGCTCGGTCGGGCTCGAGACCCTGGTCGGCCCGGACGACAACCTGCGGGTCGCGGTCTGGGACACCGGGATCGGCATCCCGAAGGACGAACAGGCGCGGATCTTCGAGCCGAGCTATCGCGCGCGCGGCGCCGCGGACGCGCAGGGACCGGCCGGGCTGGGCCTGGGGCTGGCGATCTCGCGCGATCTCGCGCGCGCCATGGGCGGCGACATCACGGTATCCAGCCAGCCGGGCCAGGGTTCGCGCTTCATCCTGTCGCTGCCGCTGGCCGCCGAGCCGACCGCCGGCAAAGGCTGAGGTCGGGCCGGAAATAGGTGGTTGATTTGAAACGGGAAATCCCGTGTCACCAGCACCACTATGTCACTCCCGCGAAAGCGGGAGTCCAGGCGCTTGCATGGTTTCCCGCTTTCGCGGGCATGACATGAGGCGGCCCGGCATTCTATAGGCGACTGAAAACAAACAGTTCATTTCGAGCCGGACTCTGCGATCGACCGCCTGCGCGGCAACTTGGTGCGCCTCTGGGCGGAGGTGTAGCAGAAGTCAGGGATCAGATGCGCTTGTTCAGCCGCTAGCACTTGATCCCTGATGCGTGATACCTGAATCACCATTGAATCTCGTGGCCGTCGAAGTTGAAGAAGCGGCCGCTGTCGTTCGGCGTGACGCGCTCGATGACGGCGCGCATGCCCTCGACGCTCTCGCCCGGCGTCACGGCCGCATCCGGCCCGCCCATGTCGGTGCTGACCCAGCCGGGATGGAACACGATCACCGTGATGCCGCGCGGCGCGAGCTCGGCCGACAGGCTCTTGGAGACCATGTTGAGCGCCGCCTTGGACGAGCGGTAGATGATCGCGCCGCCATCCGCGTTCTCGCCGAGCGAGCCCATGATGCTCGAGATGTTGACGATCAGCTTGCGCCCGCTCTTGGCGACCTGCTCGACGAAGCCCTCGGCCATGCGCATGGGCGCCAGCGTGTTGGTCTCGAAGACCGGCAGCCAGCCGTCGTAGTCCATCTCGCCGAAGCCGGTCCCGGGGCCCATGACGCCGGCGTTGTTGACGAGCACGTCGATCGCCTCATCGGCCAACTCCCGGGACAGGCCGGCGATCCTCGACCCGTCGGTCACGTCGAGGCGGTGCAGCATCACCGCGCCCGCCGTGTCCGCGCTCGCCATGACCACGCTCAAGGCCGCGAGATCCTCGGCCCCGTCCGGGTCCCGGCAGCAGGCGTGCACGCGCCAGCCGTCGGCGGCGAAGGAGTGGGCGAAGGCCAGCCCGATGCCCCGGTTGGCGCCGGTGATCAAAACGCTGGGCATGTTCCGTTCCCAATCTCAGGCATCGGCTCGACAGCGAAACCAAACGCATCAAAGTGGATTCACCACAGAGACGCAGAGACACAGAGGAAACCACAAAGAAATGGTAGGCGCACGAAGCGCACAAACCAAAGCTTTTTGGTGTCTTCGTGTCTTCGTGGTGAAATCCAACTTGCCTCTCAGGCCGCGCTCGGCGGCACGTCGCGACGCGGCCGGGCGACCAGCCCGCCGCCACAGTTCGGGCATTTACGGCGCATCTCGATGGCGCAGTTGCGGCAGAAGGTGCACTCGAAGCTGCAGATGTAGGCCTCGCCCTCCTGAGCGAGTCCGGCCTTGCAGCGTTCGCAGGCCGGCTTCATCTCGAGCGCCATCGCATCCCCTACGTGGTTCGCTGTCGATGCGGACAGCCTAACCCAGCTAGTGCGCCCGCTCCACCGCCATGGCGGTCGCCTCGCCGCCGCCGATGCACAGCGCCGCCACGCCCTTTTTCAGGTCGTACTTGTCGAGCGCGTTCAACAGCGTCACCAGGATGCGCGCGCCCGAGGCGCCGACCGGATGGCCGAGCGCGCAGGCGCCGCCGTGCGGATTGACCTTGTCGGCCGGCAGGTCGAGATCGCGCATGGCCGCCAGGGTGACCACCGCGAAGGCCTCGTTGATCTCGTAGAGCTCGACCTCGTCGGTGGACCAGCCGACCTTGTCCAGGACCTTCCCGATCGCGCCGATCGGCGCGGTGGTGAACCGGGCCGGCGCCTGGGCGTGGGTAGCGTGGCCGCGGATCACGGCCAGGGGGGCGAGGCCGCGGCGCTCGGCCTCGGAGCGCTTCATGAGCACCAGCGCGGCGGCGCCGTCGGAGATCGAGCTCGAGTTGGCCGCGGTCACCGTGCCGCCCTCGCGGAACGCGGGCTTCAGTTTCGGGATCTTGTCCAGGTCCGCGGTGCGCGGTTGCTCGTCCGAGTCGACGCGCGCCTCGGCCTTTCGGGTCTTGACCGTCACCGGCACGATCTCGCGCGCCGCGGTGCCGTCCGCGCTCGCGCCCTGGGCGCGCTTGAGCGAGCGGATCGCGAAGGCGTCCTGGACCTCGCGCGTGAACTGGTAGTGCTCGGCGGTGTCCTCGGCGTAGCTGCCCATGAGCCGGCCCTTGTCGTAGGCGTCCTCCAGGCCGTCGACGAACATGTGATCGAGCACCTGCCCGTGGCCCATGCGGTAGCCGGTGCGCGCCTTGGCCAGCAGGTAGGGCGCGTTGCTCATGGACTCCATGCCGCCGGCGACCATAACCTCGCCCGAGCCCGCCGCGATCAGGTCGTGGGCCAGCATGGCCGCCTTCATGCCCGAGCCGCACATCTTGTTGATCGTGGTGCAGCCGACGGAGTCGGGCACGCCGGCGCCGAAGGAGGCCTGGCGCGCCGGCGCCTGGCCCTGGCCGGCGGCCAGCACGCAGCCCATGATCACCTCGTCCAGGTCCTCGGCCGCGACCCCGGCGCGCACGAGCGCGGCGCGGATCGCGGCGGCGCCCAGTTGCGGCGCGGTCAGGGGCGCCAGCTCGCCCTGGAAACCGCCCATGGCCGTGCGCGCCATGCCGGCGATCACGATGGGGTCGCTGTTCTGTGACATATCTCTCACTCCTGTCCCGGATAGGGCGTGCCGTCCTTATGCACGTATTTCTCCTCGCCGTCGATCCAACGCACGAGCATGTCGATATCCGGGTAATCCACCTCGTCGTTCGCGCTCCGGTCCCCGATCTCGAAATAGATCGCGCCCTTGTCAGAGCGGTTGATGAGATGATGCCCGTCGCCCGTCCCGGCGGGGAAGCCGGCCACCATGCCGGCGGTCAGGACCTGTTCGCCCGCGTCGGTGACCAGCACCACCTCGCCCTCGATGATATAGACGAATTCGTCCTGGCGGTTGTGCCAGTGGCGCTGCGACGAGGCATTTCCGGGCGGAAGCCGCGTGAGATTCACGCCGAAGTTCTTGAGGCCCAGCGCATCGCCCAGCGCCCGCCTTTCGCGCCCGGCCACAGCGGCCTTGAAGGGCTCGGGATAGCCGGAGCCCTTCTTGACCGCCAGCGAGGCCGGATCGAGCGCAGGAGGTTCCAATGGATTATTTTTCATCATTGTCATTTCCTCTTACTCTCTGATCAACCTGACATTGACTCCGATGTCCAGCTCGGCCCAGATTCGGTCGGCGGTCAGCACGGTCAGGCCGAGACTCAACGCCAACGCCAGGCAGCACCGGTCGCCCAGCGATAGGCCCGAATCCCGCGTGAGAGGGCCCAGCATCCCCGTCGCGAAAGCGTGTTCCTCGTCGAAGGTCAGGGTCTCCACGCCGAGGGTGACAATGGCGGCGCGGACTTCGCCCTCGGTCATCCCCGAGCCTGCAAGCTTCCCCACGACCTCGGCGACATTGACTGCGGACATCAATGCACCAGGGATATACCCTCTCACCACATCATCGCCCCGTTCGCGTTTGAAAACCGCCAGCGCCGCCGACGCGTCGAGGACCACGTTATCCACGTTTCCTCTCCGCGCGTTCTTCCCGTTCTTCCTGTTCGACTTCACGCCGTCGCTCGGCCAATAGCTCGTCGACCAGGCTCACGCCCTCTGGCACGTATTTGGCGACCATTGCCTGCACTCGCGCGATTGCGGTATCGCGTCCGACCATGCGCACCTCACCATCCTCGAATCGCAAGAGAACGTGGCCGCCGCCCTCAATACCCAGGAGCGAGCGGTAGACCGCCGGGATCACGACCCGGCCATCCGGTCCCACTTGGGTCCAGATCTGTCTGGTTGGGCCTTCATCCATTTCGTTTGATCGTTGTTTTTCGTCCTTCTCCTCGGCCCTCACCAAGACATTGCGCACGTGCTGATAACGAATGTCGAGATAACGTGCGATATCGGCGCGGGGGTAACCGGCGCTGCCAAGCGCTCGTATCTTATCGGACTTGGTTGTCAGGCCGGCGCATAAACGCTTCATGGCGCTTCTTTGATCTCTGCTAACATGTTTGGTCATGTCATTATCTCTGATTTATGAAACAACCAACTGATAATGCCAGTAACAGATATTAATGTCAACAAACAATATCACCCCGTCTCCTCGAAGATCTCGCGGCCGATCAGCCAGCGTCTTATCTCGCTCGTTCCCGCGCCGATCTCGTAGAGCTTGGCGTCGCGCAGCAGGCGGCCCGCGGCGGTCTCGTTGACGTAGCCCATGGCGCCCATGGCCTGGATCGCCTCGAGCGCCATCCAGGTCGCGCGCTCGGCGGCGTAGAGAATAGCGCCGGCCGCGTCCTTGCGCGCGGTCGCGCCCCGGTCGCAGGCGCGCGCGACCGCGTAGACGTAGGCCTTGGACGCGTTCATGGTGGTGTACATGTCGGCGAGCTTGCCCTGCATGAGCTGGAACGTGCCGATCGCCTGGCCGAACTGCTTGCGCTCGTGGACGTAGGGCAGCACCAGGTCCATGCAGGCCTGCATGATGCCGAGCGGCCCGGCGGAGAGCACCACGCGCTCGTAGTCGAGGCCGCTCATGAGGATGGCGACGCCCTTGCCCACGCCACCCAAAACGTTCTCCTCGGGCACCTCGCAGTCCTCGAACACCAGCTCGCAGGTGTTGGAGCCGCGCATGCCCAGCTTGTCCAGCTTCTGCGCGGTGGAGAAGCCGGCCATGCCCTTCTCGATCAGGAACGCGGTGATGCCGCGCGCGCCCGCTTCGGGATCGGTCTTGGCGTAGACCACCAGAACCTCGGCGTCGGGGCCGTTGGTGATCCACATCTTGTTGCCGTTCAAGACATAGCGGTCGCCCCGCTTCTCGGCACGGGTCTTCATGGCGACCACGTCGGAGCCGGCGCCCGGCTCGCTCATGGCCAGCGCGCCGACGTGCTCGCCCGATATCAGCTTCGGCAGGTAGCGGCGCTTCTGCGCCTCGTTGCCGTTGCGCCGGATCTGGTTGACGCAGAGGTTGGAGTGGGCGCCGTAGGAGAGGCCGACCGAGGCCGAGGCGCGGCTGATCTCCTCCATCGCCACGCAATGCTCCAGATAGCCCATGCCGGCGCCGCCGAGTTCCTCCTCGACCGTGACGCCGAGCAGGCCAAGCGCGCCCAACTCGGGCCAGAGGTCGCGCGGGAACTCGTTGCTGCGGTCGATCTCGGCGGCGCGCGGGGCGATCTTCTCGGAGGCGAAGCTCATCACCGTGTCGCGCAGCATGTCCGCGGTCTCGCCGAGGCCGAAGTCGAGGGACGGATACTGGTTCGGGATCATGATGCGTCACCTAACCTGTCGGAAGAATATAACCACAGAGGCACAGAGACACAGAGGACAAAAAGAAAATCCATCACCAAGACAAAAAAGCACGAAGGAACCCTTGTTGTGTGCTGCGCGCGCGAAAATTTACTTTGTGTATTCTTTGTGTCTTCGTGGCTCTCTCTCTTGATTTTTTCCTCTCTCGTCTCTGTGCCTCTGTGGTTCACCACCTGTTACATCGGCCCATCCGGGCGGACTCCGCTACAGCAAAAACGTCGCGGCAAGGCCCAGGAAGGCGAGGAAGCCGACCACGTCGGTGACCGTGGTCACGAACACGCTGGAGGCGATCGCCGGGTCGACGCCCATGCGCTCCAGGCCGATCGGAATCAGCGTGCCCGCCAGGCCCGCCACCGCCATGTTGACGACCATGGCCGCGGCGATGACCAGGCCGATCGCCGGGCTCGAGAACCAGAGCCAGGTGACGAGGCCGGCGAGCACGGCGAACAACAATCCGTTGGCGGCCCCGATCAACAGTTCCTTGCCGATGAAGCGCCGCGTGTTGGCCTCGGTCAGGTCCTTCATGGCGAGCGCGCGCACCGCGACCGTCAGGGTCTGGGTGCCGGCGTTGCCGCCCATGGAGGCGACGATCGGCATGAGCACGGCGAGCGCGACGATCCGCTCGATGGTCGCCTCGAACAGGCCGATCACGATGGAGGCGACGATCGCGGTCATGAGGTTGACGACCAGCCAGGGAAAGCGCGCCCGCGTGGTGGCGAGGAACGCGCTGTAGAGGTCGGGCTCCTGGACGCCGGCCAGCTTCATGATGTCCTCCTCGGCCTCCTCGTGGATGACGTGGACCACGTCGTCCACGGTGATGACCCCGACCAGGCGTCCGGCCTCGTCCACCACCGGGGCCGAGACCAGCCCGTACTGATGGAACAGGTAGGCGACCTCCTCCTGGTCCATGGTCAGCGGGATCACCTTCATGTCGGTTTCCATGATCTCGGTCAGGCGCACCGGACGGCGCGTGCGGAGCGCCCGGCTGAGCGGGATGAAGCCGATCGGGTGGTGCTTCGGGTTGACGATGTAGAGGTCGTAGAAATCGTCGGGCAGGTCCTCGGCCGCGCGCATGTAGTCGATGGTCTCGCCCAGGGTCCAGGCCGAGGGTATCACCACCATCTCGCGCTGCATGATGCGCCCGGCCGAGTCCTCCGGGTAGGACAGGCTCTCCTCGAGGATGTGGCGGTAGGCCTGCGGCAGCGCGGTCAGGATGCGGTGCTGGAACTCCTCGTCCAGGTCCTCGAAGACCTCGACCGCGTCGTCGCTGTCGAGCGCCGAGAGCAGGCGCGCCAAGCGCTCCGGTCCGAGCTGATCGATCACCTCCTCGCGCACCGCGGCGTCGATGTAGGGCAGCACCTCCGGGTAGAAGGCCTCGCCCAGGACGTCGATCAGCTGCCGCCGCTCGTCGTGGGTCAGGCTCTCCAGGAGGTCGGCCAGGTCGGCCTCGTGGAGCTCGGCGGTGAGCGCCAGCGCGGCCTCGTCGCGGCCGGCCTCGAGCGCGTCCTCGACCCCGTGGATCAGCTCGGCGGAAAGTCCGTAGTCCTCCTCCGACTCGATCACCGGCGGCTCGACGTGATCCGGCGCGCTCGGCAGCTCGGTCATTTGGTATTAGCCTTCAGGCCGTCGGCGCGCCTTGGGCGGCACGGTCCTGCGCGTCCACGACCGCAATGGCCGACATGTTGACCACGCCGCGGGCGGTCACCGTGGGGGTCAGGATGTGCGCCGGCGCCGCGGTGCCGATCAGGATCGGCCCGACCGGCAGGCCATCGCCCAGCGCCTTGACCAGGTTGAAGGCGATGTTGGCGGCGTCCAGGTTCGGCATGATCAAGAGGTTGGCCTGCCCGGTGAGGCGCGAGCTGGGGAAGGTCCGCTGGCGGACCGCCTCGTCGAGCGCGGCGTCGGCGTGCATCTCGCCCTCGACCTCCAGATCCGGATGGTCCGCGTGGAGGACCTTCAGCGCCTCTCGCATCTTGAGGGCGCTCGGCGTGTCCCGGCTGCCGAAGCTCGAGTGCGAGAGCAGCGCCACCTTGGGCTCGATACCGAAGCGGCGCAGATGGGCGGCGGCGTGGACGGTCATTTCGACGATCTCCTGGACGCTCGGCTCCGGGGTCACGTGGGTGTCCGCCAGGAAGTAGGTGCCGCTCGGCACGATGAGCAGGCTGAGCGCCGAAACGTCGTGCGCGTCCTCGGCCAGGCCGATCACGTTGGTGATGTAGCCCAGGTGCCGGGTATAGCGGCCCTCGACACCGCACAGCATGGCATCGGCGTCGCCCAGGCGGACGGCGAGCGCGGCGATCACGGTGTTGTTGGTGCGCACCACGGTGCGCGCGCGGTCCGGCGAGACGCCCTCGCGCTCGGTCAGCCGGTGGTAGGCCTGCCAATAGTCGTTGTAGCGCGGATCGCTCTCCGGGTTGATCAGAACGAAGTCCCGGCCCGGCTCGATGCGCAGGCCCAGGCGTTCGATGCGCGCCGCGATCACTTCCGGGCGCCCGACCGCGATCGGCTTCGCCAGCCCCTCGTCGACCACCACCTGGATCGCGCGGAGCACGCGCTCGTCCTCGCCCTCGGCATAGATCACCCGCTTCGGGTCGCGTTGGGCGCGCTCGAAGATCGGCTTCATGACCAGGCCGGAGCGGAACACGAACTGGGTGAGGCGCTGGCGGTAAGCGGCGAAATCCTCGATCGGCCGGGCCGCCACACCGCTGTCCATCGCCGCCTTGGCAACCGCGGGGGCAATCTCGAGGATGAGGCGCGGGTCGAACGGGCTCGGGATCAGGTACTCCGGGCCGAAGCGCCCGGCCTTGCCGCCGTAGGCCTTAGCCACGACCTCGGAGGGCTCCGCGAGCGCGAGATCCGCGAGCGCCTTGACGCAGGCGAGCTTCATCTCCTCGTTGATCGTCGTCGCGCCGACGTCGAGGGCGCCGCGAAATATGAACGGGAAGCAGAGCACGTTGTTGACCTGGTTCGGATAGTCCGAGCGGCCGGTCGCGATGATCGCGTCCGAGCGCGCGGCCAGCGCCGCCTCGGGCAGGATCTCGGGGTCCGGGTTGGCGAGCGCCAGGATGATCGGCTTGTCGGCCATGCGCGCGACCATCTCGGGCTTGAGCACGCCGGGCGCCGACAGCCCGAGGAAGACGTCGGCGCCCTCGATCACCTCGGCCAGCTTGCGCGCGTCGGTTTTCTGGGCGTAGCGCGCCTTCCAGGGGTCCATCTCCTCGGCGCGGCCCTCGTAGACCACGCCGGCGATATCGGTCGCCCAGACGTTCTCGCGCTTGACGCCGAGCGACAGCAGGAGGTCGAGGCAGGCGAGCGCGGCCGCGCCCGCACCCGAGGTCACCAGCTTGACCTCGCCCAGGTCCTTGCCGACCAAACGCAGGCCGTTGTAGATCGCCGCGCCCACGATGATCGCCGTGCCGTGCTGGTCGTCGTGGAACACCGGGATGGACATGCGCTCGCGCAGGCGCCCCTCGATCTCGAAGCATTCGGGCGCCTTGATGTCCTCGAGGTTGATGGCGCCGAAGGTCGGCTCCAGGGCGGCGACGATGTCGACTAGCTTGTCCGGATCGCGCTCGTCGAGCTCGATGTCGAAAACGTCGATGCCGGCGAACTTCTTGAACAGCACCGCCTTGCCTTCCATGACCGGCTTGGCGGCGAGCGGGCCGATGGCGCCGAGACCCAGCACCGCGGTGCCGTTGGTGATCACGGCGACCAGGTTGGCCCGGGCGGTCAGGTGCGAGGCCTCGGCCGGGTCCTCGACGATCGCGTCGCAGGCCGCGGCCACGCCCGGCGAATAGGCGAGCGCCAAGTCGTGCTGGTTGGCCAGCGGCTTGGTCGCCACGACCTCCAGCTTGCCGGGCTTGGGATAGCGGTGATACGCCAGGGCGGCTTCGCGCAGATTCTCGGCCATCGCCTCGTTCCTGTATCAATGAAGGCCCGCGGCGGGAACCGGCGGGCCTCGACAGGGTCATTCGGGCTCGGGCTTCACGCGTCACATTTCTCCGGCGCTTGGCGCGACGCCGACGCGTCCTCCGACTCGCTCGCTGACCGCATGTTCTGGCGCCCGCCCCGGACCTGTCCTATTGTTCGCCTATGGTGCCGCTGGGACTTACCAGACCGCCCGGGCAATCGCAAGCCGTGCAATCACGAGCCGGGCCACCGCAAGCCGGGGGATCGGGCGGCCGGGCTGTGCTCATGGAGACGCGATGACGGACCTCGAATGGCGCTTCGACGACCGGCCGGTCGCCTATCCGGACGCGCTCGTGCGCATGGAAGCGCGGGTCGCGGAGATCCGCGCCGGCACGGCGCCGGAGATGGTCTGGCTGCTCGAGCACCCGCCGCTTTACACCGCCGGCACGAGTGCGCGCGCCCAGGACCTTCTGGACCCCGGGCGCTTGCCGGTCTACCGCAGCGGCCGCGGCGGCCAGTACACCTACCATGGCCCCGGCCAGCGGGTCGCCTACGTCATGCTCGACCTGAAAAACCGCGGCTGCGACGTGCGCGGCTTCGTGCGCGACCTGGAGGACTGGCTGATCGCCACGCTGGCGCGCTTCAACGTGACCGGCGAGCGGCGCGCGGGCCGGGTCGGCATCTGGGTCGACCGCGGCGGCCCCAACGACATGGACCGGCGCGAGGACAAGATCGCCGCCATCGGCGTGCGCATCCGCCGCTGGGTCAGCTATCACGGCGTCGCGCTCAACGTGGAGCCGGACCTGTCGCATTTCGACGGCATCGTGCCCTGCGGCATCCGCGAGGCCGGCGTCACCTCGCTGGTCGACCTCGGCCTGCCGGTCGCCATGGAAGACGTCGACATGGCGCTCAGGAGCGCGTTCGAGGAGGTGTTTGGGGCAGCCGTCGAGGGCCGAAGCGAATCAGAGACCCCGCCGCACTACATCGCCAACCAGCCCTGATAGGCGAAGCCGATGGCGAGCGAGCCCAGAAGCGCGACCGCCAGGTACCAGAGGAAGACCGGCGCCCGCACCAGGGCGAAGACCGCCATGGCCGCGGGCAGGCTGGTCACGCCACCGGCGACCAGGAAGGCGAGCGCGGCGCCCGGCGCCATGCCCATGGACATGAGCTCGCCGATCAAGGGGACCGCGGCGAAGCCGTTCAAGTAGGCCGGGACGCCGATGGCGACGGCGAGCGGGATCGCATAGACGTTCTCGCCGCCCAGGTACGAGACGATCGTCTCGGGTGGCAGCCAGCGCACCATCAGGCTCTCGATGGTGAAGGCGAACAGCAACCACTTGGCCAGGAACAAGCCGATGTCGCGCGCCTCGGCGGTGAAGACCGCGCGCCGCGTCGCATCACGCCAGAACGCCCAGCGCAGTTCCATCGGCACCAGGCCGTCGGTGCCGTAGGTGTTGCCGGTACCGCAGCCGCTGCCGCAGGTCGAAATCGCGCGCAGCGGGGCGGCGAAGAGCCCGGCGCGCTGCGCCGCCAGGGTCGCGAAGCCGCCGGCCAAACCGAGCCCGAAGGCGGCCAGCGTCTTGGCGAGGGTGAACTCGAGGCCGAGCATGGCCCACATCAGGACGAACATCTCCGGGTCCATGAGCGGCGAGGCGACCCAGAACGCCATCACCGCCGGCAAGGGTACGCCCGCGGCCAGCAGCGCCGCGATCAGCGGCACCACGCCGCAGGAGCAGAACGGCGACAACGCCCCCGCCGCGGCGAACACCACCACCGCCCGAACCGGCGAGCGCGACACGGTGGCGCCGATCACCCGGTCGGCGCCGGCCGCCTTGAGCCAGGCGGCGAGCAGCACCGAGGCGAGCAGGAACGGCAGGATCCAGACGAAGGCATCGAGGGCGAAGCTGGCACTGGCCAGCGCCTGCTCGGGCAGGAATGCGAGAAGCACCAGGAACACGGCGGCGATCGCCAGCCAGACCCGGTCGATGCGCCGGACCGCGCCGCGCATGGTGAGCGCAAAATCGGTCATCGCGGCACAGGCCCCTTCCACCGCAAAAAGTTCAATAGTTCTGGAATCATCGAAGTCTTATCCAACCCAATACTTGTCGATTCCCATGCCGCCCCGGCTGCGCCTAGCCGGCCGCGCGGGCTTTCTCGGCCTCGGCGACGCCCACGCAGCACTCCTCGGTCAGGAAGCGGATCACCTCATCGATGAGGGTGAAGTTCGGCGTACAGCGCAGTACCCGCCCCTCTCGTTGCTGATGCACCAGCCCCGCGTTGACCAGGTGCGAGATGTGGTGCGAGAGCGTCGAGCCGGGGATGTCCAGGTGCTCCTGGATCTCGCCGACGGCAAGGCCGGCCGGGCCGGCGCGGACCAGGAGGCGGAAGATCTCCAGGCGCGTCGCGTTGCCGAGCTTCTCGAGGCAGCGGGCTGCGTGCTTAGGCTCCATGAGGGGCAATCTAGTGCGGGTTGCCCGCCGTGTCAACTAATCTTCCGGAATTATCGAAATATCATCGACCCCTGAAGGCGGAGGGGTTCCGGATACCCGCCGCCTCACGCCGTCGGCCGGCTGTGAAAGCCGGGCGCGACGGGGTCGTCGTGGGCAAACGGCTCGACATGGTGAACGCGCGCCGCCGGCGGCCCGGTCCGGCAGGCCTCGACCATGGCATCGACCGCCTCCGGCACGCCCTCTAAGACCGCCTCGACCGTGCCGTCGCGGCAGTTGCGCACCCAGCCGCTCAAGCCCCGGGCGGTCGCCTCGTCGACCGTCCAGCCGCGGAACCAG
Source organism: Pseudomonadota bacterium (assembly GCA_022572105.1). GTDB lineage: Bacteria > Pseudomonadota > Alphaproteobacteria > Kiloniellales > J153 > JACZWN01. Next base: position 22,306 of record JACZWN010000023.1, read on the forward strand.
ACCCCCTGGACCCGGCCCGAGATGACCACGCGCACGCGCTTGACGCTTTGCTCCGGCATGGGCGGATCGGCTCTTAAATCCGGCCGGGCGCCGGGTAGAGCGCATCGAGCGCCGCCGCGACCGCGCGCCGGGCCCAGCGCGCCCAGGTGTCCCGGTTCAGCCAGTGGTCCTCGATGGTGATCGCGGGATTGCCCGGGTCTTCGTGGACCAGGCGGTTGCGCAGGCCGCGCAGCCAGCGCAGGGTCTTGCGCTCGACCCCGGGCACGTCGGCGTGGCGGTCGGCACCGGCGGGCGCCTGGGCGTCGACGATGGCCGCGGCGAGCACGATGACGGCGCTCCAGGCGCCGGCGCAGAACGCGGCCTGCAGGTCGATCATGAGCGCGCAAGCCTGCTCGCTGGGCGCCTGGGCGCCGGCGCGCCCGCACGTGGCTTCGCGCTCCTCGAACCACAGGCGCCGCTCGTCCCAGAGCGTCTCGTCCGGCCGCTCGAGTTGTTCCATCGCGCGTCTCCACCTGCGCGGCGCGGACCCGCGCCGTTACACGAACTCGAGAATCGCCTGGTCGACCGCCAGGCTGGCGCCCGGCTCGGCGTGGAGCCGGGCGACCACGCCGTCGCGCTCGGCGCGCAGCACGTTCTCCATCTTCATCGCCTCGACCACGGCCAGCACCTCGCCGGCCTTGACCTCCTGGCCGGCCGCCACCACGACCTTGACCAACAGCCCGGGCATGGGCGAGAGCAGGTAGCGCGACAGATCGGGCGCCTGCTTGGCCGGCATACGCGCCGCCAGTTCCGCCACCCTGGGACGCAGCACCAGGGCCTCGACCTCGGCGCCGCCGTGGCTCAGGCGCAAGAACGGCCCGCGCCGGTCGATTTGCACGGTGACCGGCCGGCCGTCGATGCGGCCGAAGAACAGCGGCTCGCCCGGGCGCCAGTCGC
>JACZWN010000203.1 GCA_022572105.1 Pseudomonadota bacterium
CCAGAAGCGCGCAGGGCGATGTGAGATCGAAGCGGCCGACGTCCGCCTCCAGGAACGAGAGGTCGGGCGCCTCGATCGGCGCAACCCCGGCGCTCGCCAGCTGGTCGGCCTCGCGCAGGGCGACGTGGGGCAGCGGCTCCGGCGGCAACCGGTAGCGGTGCGAGCAGCCGGCCACGGTGCCGACCCATTGCGGCCGGCCGGCGAGATAAAAATAGCCGGCGGTGCGGTCGGAGCGCTGCAGGTCGTAGACCCGGTCGAAACCCGCCCGGCGCAAGCGCCGCCCGAGCGCGAGCCATCGGCCCGGCCGCCGGACCGGCGGCCGCTCGTCGATCCAGACCTCGTCGAAGCAGCCCGACGCCTCGGCCAGGCGCGCGAAGGGCTTGGTGGTAAGCAGCGCGATCCGGGCCTGGGGATGGTGCGCGCGGATCGCCTGGAACGCGCCGATCGACAGAATGAAATCACCGAGCGCCGAGAGCTTGATCACCAGGATGTTCTGCGGCGGCGAGTCGGCGGTCATGGGGCGGCGGTCGGGTGGTGGCGGTCGGGGTGGTGGTCGGGGGACGGCGGTCTCCGCTCGTCCGGAGTGGTAAACGTTTCGGGCACGCGTTGTAAAGCCGGGCGCCACGGCGCCTGAATTTGTCCTACACGGGGCATTTATCCTACACGGGGTGGCCGGTTTCGCGCTACAAGTCGCGGCCATGAGCAAGCCCGCCGCACAGCGCCCGGTCGCCCACCCCCTTCGATGCCCACCCCCTTCGAGCCCGGCACCATGATGCCCGAGCGCTATGACCTGATCGTCAAGGGCGGCACCGTGGCCACGCCCAGCGGGATCGCGCCGGCCGACGTCGCCGTAACCGCGGGCCGCATCGCCGCCATCGGCGCGCTCGACGGCGCCGCGGCCGCCGAGGTCTTCGACGCCGGCGGCCTGCACGTGCTGCCCGGCGCGATCGACACCCAGGTCCACTTCCGCGAGCCGGGCCACGAGTACAAGGAAGACCTGGCCACCGGCACCGCGGCGGCGGCGCTCGGTGGCATCGCCGCGGTGTTCGAGATGCCCAACACCTCGCCCTCGACGTTGAGCGCCGAGGCCCTGGACGACAAGCTGGCGCGCGCCAAGGGCCGCGCCTGGGTCGACCACGCCTTCTTCATGGGCGCGGCGGCGGAGAACGCGGCCGAGCTCGCCCGGCTCGAGCTTTTGCCCGGCTGTTGCGGGGTCAAGATCTTCATGGGCTCCTCGACCGGCAGCCTGCTGGTCGAGGACGACGAGACACTGCTCGAGGTGCTCAAGAGCGGCCGGCGCCGGGTCGCGGTGCACGCCGAGGACGAGGACCGCCTGCGGGAACGGCTCGAGATCGCGCGCCAGGGGGCGGCGGTCGCGTTCCATCCCGAGTGGCGCGACGAGGAGACGGCGCGCCTGGCCACCGAGCGCCTCATGGCGCTGGCGCGCCGCGCCGGGCGCCGGGTGCACGTCCTGCACGTCACCACCGCCGAGGAGATCCCGCTCCTGGCGGCCAACAAGGACCTGGCCACGGTCGAGGTCACGCCCCAGCACCTGACCTTGGCCGCGCCCGAGTGCTACGACCGCCTGGGCACGCGCGCCCAGATGAACCCGCCGATCCGCGCGGCGCGCCACCGCGAGGCGCTGTGGCGGGCGGTCGCCCAGGGCGTCGTCGACGTGATCGGCTCCGACCACGCGCCCCATAGTCTGGAGGAGAAGGCCAAGCCCTATCCGACCTCGCCCTCCGGCATGCCCGGGGTGCAGACCCTGCTGCCGCTCTTGATGGACCACGTGAACGCCGGACGGCTCACCTTGGAGCGCCTGGTGGATCTGACCAGCGCCGGCCCGGCGCGCATCTACGGCATCGCCGGCAAGGGCCGCATCGCGGTCGGCTATGACGCCGACCTCTCGATCGTCGACTTGCAGGCCAAGCGCGAGATCACCGCCGACTGGCTGGCCTCCAAGTGCGGCTGGTCGCCCTTCGAAGGACGCCGCGTCACCGGCTGGCCGGTGGCGACCGTGATCCGCGGCCGCGTGGTCATGCGCGAGGCCGAGCTTTTGGGCGACCCCGCCGGTGCGCCGGTGCGCTTCTGGGAGACGCTCGCGCCGGAGCGGGCCGATTTGCGCCCATGAAATGGGGGATCACTATCAAGGATCGTTGGATCAAGGATCGTCGGTATCAACGCTCCTTGGTATTAGAACGCGCCGCCCGCGCCTTGCCGGATGCCGGCGTCTGGTTCAGATTGGGATCATGACCGAATCCGGTTCCAGGGCCGGCGGGTCCGGTCGCGCGGAGCGTTTCCTGCGCGAGATCCCCGAGGGCGACACCCTGCCCCGGCTGGTATGCCGCGACTGCGGCTTCATCCACTACGAGAACCCCCGGATCGTGGTCGGCTCGGTCGCCTCCTGGGAGGACCGCATCCTGCTGTGCCGCCGCGCCATCCCGCCGCGCAAGGGCTTCTGGACGCTGCCCGCGGGCTTTCTGGAGCTGCACGAGAGCGCGGCCGAGGGCGCCAAGCGCGAAGCCTGGGAGGAGGCGCGCGCCCGGCTGGAAATCGACCAGTTGCTGGCCGTCTACGCGATCCCGCGGATCAGCCAGATCCAGCTCATCTACCGGGCCAAGCTGCTCTCGCCCGAGGTCTCGGCCGGGCCCGAGTCGGCCGAGATCGGGCTATTTACCTGGGCCGAGATCCCCTGGGCCGAGATCGCCTTCCCGTCCGTGCACTGGGCGCTCGGCGATTACCGGGAGCTGCGCGACCGGGCGGTCTTCGCGCCGCGCGGCAACCCGCCCGGCGAGTTCGGCGACATGACCGAAAGTTAGACCGGCTCAGCCGCCGACGTTGAGCAGTACTGCGCCGCCCGCGATCACCGCCGAGGCGGCGATCCGATAGCGGCCGAAGGGCTCCTTGAGCACCAGCGCGCCGATGGCCGCGCCGAACACGACGCTGGTCTCGCGCACCGCCACCACGTGGGCGAGCGGGGCCACGCTCATGGCCCAGATCGCGATGCTGTAGGAGATCCCGGCGATCAGGCCGCCCAAGCCGCCGCGCAGCAGATGCGGCCGGAACGACTCCGCGATGCGCCCGCGCCGGCGCCACAGGGCGAAGGCGACGAGCGGCACGCCCTGGAGCACGAACAGCCAGCAAACATAGGTCAACGGGCTACCCGCGCGGCGCCCGCCCATGCCGTCAACCAGGAGGTAGATGGCGATGGTCAGCGCGGTCAGCAGCGCCAAGGCGATCGCCTTGGGCTCGTGCGTGCGCCCAGCGCCACCGCGCGGGCGCCAGGCCAGGCTGACGATTCCGGCCGAGACGACCAGCACCCCGGCCATCTCCAAGGCGGTGAGCGCCTCGCCGGCGAAGATCCAGGCCTCGACCGCCACCAACGCCGGCGCGCTGCCGCGGGCGATGGGATAGACCTGGCTCAGGTCGCCGTAACGATAGGCGCCGAGCAGGACGCCGAAGTAGACCCAGTGGACGATCGCCGAGAGAATCACGAACGGCCAGGCCGCGGGCGCCATGGCCGGCAGGACGAAAAGCGCCAGGAGGCTGGGCGCAATGGGCACGAACATGATCGTGGTGGTCATCACCAGCCGGTCGCCGCCGGCCTTGATCAGCGCGTTCCAGGTGGCGTGCAGCACTGCCGCCAGAAGTACGAGGGAAAGGACGTCCGCACCCAGGGCCATGGCGTGATACCAAAGGTCCTTAGTAATGACCCATAGAGATCGCGCCGGCGATCCGCCGGGCAGGAGGGAGGCCGCGGGCGATGCGGGGCATCGTCAAGGCTTTCCGACGCCCTCCGGCGGTTCGCCCGCGCGACCGGAACGGCGGCTTCCCAAGGCTTTCGGACGGCGTCCCGCATGGCTTGCGATGCCCCGCATCGCCGCACCATGCGCTCCTGGCCGAAAGCCTTGGGAAGCCGTCTCTATGAGTCATTACTAAGGACCTTTGGTATGAGCCGGCGCTTCAAAGCACGGCGCGCCCCTGAGGCGTGACGTCTCGGATGATATCTGTAGATGTGCACACCTGCCTGTCGGCGACGCGGTCGACGCTGCATGGACTGCGTGAGTCGTCTGCAGGCAGGTCGAACTGCCTTCTGCGCTTCCGAGCCCTCCGAACCCGCTAACCGTCGGCGAGGTCGATCTTGCGAATCGCCCCCGCCGGATTGCCTGCGTAGAGCGTGCTGGCCGGAACCTTGCCGGTAACCACGGCTCCGGCGCCGACCACGGCATGCTCGCCGATCTCGCACGGCCCAATCACGATGGCGCCACTGGCGATCCAGGCGCCACGGCGGATGATGATGTCGTGGCCGGCGTCGGGCACCGCGGCGTGCCGCCCGATGCCGCGTATAGTCATGTCGTGCTTGCCGGTCAGCAGCATTACGCCATGGCCGAAAAAGACATCATCCTCTATGGTGATCCGTCCCGAGCGGCAGTTCAGCAAGGTATCGACCAGCATCACGTTGCGCCCGATGGATATCCTCTCGGGATTACCCCAGATCAGATGCGTGCGAGCCAGATAGGGGCGGAGGCGGCAGGCAAGCCAACCCAACATCTTCTGCTCGTAGGCAGTCGGTGAGAAAAGGCTACGGATCTTCACCAACACTACCCCTCACGACGCTTGCGCAGCACGGCGACATACTTCCGCCTAACCGGATCGGCCGACCAGTGCGGGTTCTCGCGCTTCAAGAAGAAAGTCAGTTCGGCGTCGGTCCTGGCCTCGATGTAACGGAGCACCTCACCAGAATCCGGTGAGTCGTAGATGCGATCGCCACCTTGAGGGTCGAGATACACGTCATCGCAGAGGATCACCCCATCCTCGGCGGCGGCATGCCAGGCGTTGCAGAGGTCCCAGGCGATCTCGGGATAGAGGTGGCCGCCATCGACCCAGATAAGGTCGTAGGGGCCGGGCGTCAGGCTAGGCAGGAAGAACGAGTTGGCCTCAACGAAGCGGATGCGAGAGTTGTCGAGATTCTGCGTGCGCTTGGCAAGGTGGTGTGCCCGAATCGCCGGACCCTCCCGCCCGTAACTGCTGTTCATGATGGGATCGCTCTCCGGCAGATCGCAAGTCACGATCTTGGCCTCGGGAAAGAGATCGTGCAGGATCCGGGTCGTCTTGCCGCGGAAGGTGCCGATCTCCAGCACGCGGCGCACCTTCCGGCCCCAGGGCGTCAGGCTGAGCGCGGCCAGCAGCAGCCAATGCACTGAATCGGTGCCGGTGACGTGGTCGAACCGCTTGCCGGAGAGTTCCAGCAGCACCTCGTCCAACCGCGCCCGCGCGGCCTCCACATCCAGTCCGGCTGCCTCGAACTTGGCTCGCTCGGCCGCAGCCGTTGCCGCCGGGTCGTAGCGCGACGCGAAATAGAACTGGCGCGCCCGGCGATAGTAGCGGCGCGGATCGAGGTGCTTTGGGACCGGCATTGGCGCTACGGCTCCTAAACTTGGGGGCAGGCAGGCTCTGACATCGGGACAGGTCTTAGCGCGCCTTGCGGGGTTATTACACGATCTCGGCGGTGTGACACCACTCCGGAACGCGGCCAGCCAGCCCCCTGGCGCGCCGGCGTTTTGCTGTCCATGAGGCCTCTCGGCTAATCGACGCCGAAGATCGCTGCGATCAGCCGCATCGTCTCCACCGCGTCGTCCAGCGACCCCGCATCGCTGGGCCGGCCCTGGGCCGCCTCCACCACCGCCTCCGCCTGGCGGCGGAACCCCGGCTTGAAGGTCGTATCGACGCCGTCCGGCTCGATCGGCTCGGCCCGGCGTTCGCCGCGCACCTGCACGCTGGCCTGCTCCAGCGGGCGCAGCTCCCACCGCTTCTGCGGCGTGCTCACGCTCACCGCCCAGGGCC
>JACZWN010000024.1 GCA_022572105.1 Pseudomonadota bacterium
CCAGCCTGCCCGCGGTTTTCGACCTTGACGGGATCGTCGCGGTTCCCCACTTAGATTACGTGAGGGGCGGCGCGTTCAGCGGCGCGAGTCCTGCATTCGCCGCGGCTTTTCGTCCTGCGCAGCCTTTGGGACGCCCCGGCTTTGCCATTGTCGACGGCGGGGGATAAAATGGCGGGCGCCGGCAACGACCGGGCGCGTCGCGCGGCGAAAAAAAGGGTTTTGCAAACACCGCGCCGGCGGGTGGCGTTCGCCGGGTCAATATGAGGTCGTGAGGCAGTGAACAATTTCGGTCGCAATCTCGCGCTGTGGGTGATCATCGGGCTCCTGCTGATCGCCCTGTTCAACCTGTTCCAGGGATCGTCGGAGCGCGGCCCGGAGGCCGACCTCGCGTTTACCGAGTTCCTCGCCGAGGTCGACCAGGGCCAGGTGCGCGACGTGACCATCCAGGGCAACAAGATCACCGGCCACTACAGAGACGGCCGACCGTTCAGCACCTATACGCCCGACGACCCGACGCTCGTCAGCCGCCTCACCGAGCGCGGCATCCGCATCAGCGCGGCGCCCGACGACGAGGGCATGCCGTCGCTGTTCGGCATTCTCATTTCGTGGTTCCCGTTCCTGCTGCTCATCGGCGTATGGATCTTTTTCATGCGCCAGATGCAGTCGGGGGGCGGCAAGGCCATGGGCTTCGGCAAGTCGCGCGCCAAGCTGCTGAACGAGAAGCACAGTCGCGTCACCTTCGAGGACGTCGCCGGCATCGACGAAGCCAAGGAGGAACTCGAGGAAGTCGTCGAATTCCTCAAGAATCCGCAGAAATTCCAACGCCTCGGCGGCAAGATCCCCAAGGGCTTGCTGTTGATCGGGCCGCCCGGCACCGGCAAGACCCTGCTGGCCCGCGCCATCGCCGGCGAGGCCAATGTGCCGTTCTTCACCATCTCCGGTTCCGACTTTGTCGAGATGTTCGTCGGCGTCGGCGCCAGCCGGGTGCGCGACATGTTCGAACAGGGCAAGAAGAACGCGCCCTGCATCATCTTCATCGACGAAATCGATGCGGTCGGCCGCCATCGCGGCGCCGGTCTCGGCGGCGGCGAGCGCCGCGGCCAGGCCGGCCGGCCCGGCGCCGACCACCAGCACGTCGCAGTGCGCGTAGGTCTTGTCGTAATGGTCCGGGTCGCGCTCTCTCGGCGCCTTGCCGAGGCCGGCGGCGTGGCGGATGACGTACTCGTACTTCATCCACAGGGAAGCCGGCCACATGAAGGTCTTGTAGTAGAAGCCGGCGGGAAGAAAGCGCGACAGCTTGTCGAGGGGCGCGCTCACGTCGAAGCCGACGCCGGGCCAGCAGTTCTGGGATTTGGCGGTCAGGCCCTCGATCAGCTCGACCTGGGTGGCGCGCATGTTGGGATCGCTGCGCGCGCCCTCGCCGAGCTGCAGCAGTGCGTTCGGCTCCTCCGCGCCGGCGGAGAAGACGCCGCGCGGGCGGTGGTACTTGAAGCTGCGTCCGACCAGGTGCACGCCGTTGGCGAGCAGCGCCGAGGCCAGGGTATCGCCGGTATAGCCCTCATACGGCGTATCGTTGAAGCGGAAGCCGATCGGCTGGGTCCGGTCGATCAGGCCGCCCTCGGCCAGGCGGAAGCGCTGGGTCATTATCAGCGCTCCTTGGTATCAGACCGCGCGGCGCATCTCGAGCTTGGGCGGCTTGGCGCCCGTCTCGTAGACGGCGAGGATTTCGTAGGAGACCGTGTCGCGCGCGACGTTGAACCAGCGCCGGCAGCCGTGGCTGTGGACCCAGCGTTCGAGGAACACGCCCTTGACGTTCGAGCGAATGAACACGAACTCGGCCCATTCGGCGTCGTTCAGCTTCTCGGGCTCCTTGGGGCGGGGGACGTGGGCCTCGTTGCCGTAGGAGAACTCCTCCTCGCTGCGCGGGCCGCAATAGGGGCAGGGGATGAGCAGCATCCGCGCGACTCTCCTTAATGCGCTACCGCCGCCGCGCCCTGCTCGTTGATCAGGTATCCGGTGCGGAAGCGATCGAGCGAGAAGGGCGCGTTGAGCTCGTGGGGCTCGTCCTTGGCGATGGTGTGGGCGTAGACCCAGCCCGAGCCGGGCGTCGACTTGAAGCCGCCGGTGCCCCAGCCGCAGTTGATGTAAAGGCCGTCCACCGGGGTCTTGCCGATGATCGGGCTGGCGTCGGGGCAGATATCGACGATGCCGCCCCACTGGCGCATCATGCGCATGCGCCGCAAGCAGGGGAACAGCTCGCAGACCGCGGTCAGCGTCTCCTCGGAGACCGGCAGGCTGCCGCGCTGGCCATAGCCGACGTACTTATCGGCGCCGGCGCCGATCACGAACTCGCCCCGGTCCGACTGGCTGATGTAAGCGTGCACCGCGTTCGACATGATCACCGTGTCGATGGCCGGCTTGACCGGCTCGGAGACCAGCGCCTGGAGCGGCACGGAGGTGACCGGCAGGCGAAAGCCGGCCAGGCTCGCCATGACGCTGGAGTGCCCGGCGACCGCGATCGCCACTTTATCGGCGCCGATGAAGCCCTTGGCGGTCTCGACCCCCGCGACCCGGCCGTTCTGGATCCGGAAGCCGTCGACGGCGCATTCCTGGATGATGTCGACGCCGCGCGCGTCGGCGCCGCGCGCGTAGCCCCAGGCGAGCGCGTCGTGCCGGCCGGTGCCGCCGCGCCGCTGCAGCGTGGCGCCGAGCACCGGATAGCGCCCGCCCGCGCGCAGGTCGATCAAGGGGACCATCCGCTTGACCTGGGCCGGGGTCAGGAACTCCGAATCCACGTCGTTCAGGCGGTTGGCGTTGATCCGGCGCGACAGCTCGCGCAGGTCGTGCTGGTTGTGCGCCAGGTTGAGCACGCCGCGCTGGCTGAACATGACGTTGTAGTTCAGCTCCTGGGACAGGCCTTCCCAGATCTTGAGGGCGAACTCGTAAAGCGCCGCGCTCTCGTCCCACAGGTAGTTGGAGCGCACGATCGTCGTGTTGCGCCCCGTGTTGCCGCCGCCCAGCCAGCCGCGCTCGATCACCGCGACGTCGGTGATGCCGTGTTCCTTGGCCAGATAGTAGGCGGTCGCCAGGCCGTGCCCGCCGCCGCCGACGATGACCACCTCATAAGACGGCTTGGGCTCCGGGCTGCGCCAGGCTTCGGGCCAGTCCTCGTGGTAACTGAGCGCGTTGCGGAGCAGGCTGAAGATCGAGTAGCGCGGCATCATGTTACGGGAGCCCCCTTGGTATAGGACCCTATCTTCAAGCCGCTCGTTTGCAAGGCGGAATCGCCTGAATTCCGTGGATTTCCGGGTCCGGCCGCCGGGCCACGGAGGAGCGCCGGGCGGTGCCGCGGGCTTGCGCGTTCACGGCGGGAACTTTTCTGTTCGCGACATGGCGCAATTCGTGCCAAAGTCCCCGGCCGGAGTCGAAACGAAGGGTCAACCGAGGAGACCGGCGGGCGATGTTCGGTGGTGCGCCACGGGAGCTGCCGCAGCGGATCGGGCTGATGCTGATCCCCAGTTTCTCCATGATCGCTTTCACCGCGGCGGTCGAGACGCTACGCCTGGCCAATCGGACGAGCGGCCGGCAACTCTATCGGTGGAGCCTGTTCTCGGTCGACGGCCGGCCGGTGCGCGCCTCCAACGGCATCGAGCTGTGCCCGGAAGGCGACCTCCAAAAGGCCGGCGACCTCGACACGATCGTCGTGTGCAGCGGCACCGACGTGCAGCGCTTCAACGAGAAGGCGGCCTTTTCCTGGCTGCGCCGCATGGCGCGCAAGGGCGCCGATATCGGGGCGCTGTGCACGGGCAGCCACATCCTGGCGCGCGCCGGGTTGCTCAACGGCTACCGCTGCACGATCCATTGGGAGAATCTGGCCGGCTTCATCGAGGATTTCCCGGACATCGAGGTAACCAGCGAGCTGTTCGAGATCGACCGCAACCGTTTCACCTGTTCCGGCGGCACGGCGGCCATCGACCTGATGCTCAACGTCATCGCACGCCAACACGGCCACGAGCTGGCCGCCGGCGTCGCCGACCAGTTCATGCACGAGCGCATCCGCGACCATCACGACCACCAGCGGATGTCGCTGCCGGCCCGGCTCGGCGTGCGCCACCCCAAGCTGCTCAAGGTCGTCGAGATGATGGAGGACGACCTCGAGGAGCCGCTGAGCCGCACCGAGCTGGCCGGCAACGCCGGGCTCTCGACGCGCCAGCTCGAGCGCCTGTTCCGCAAGTACCTGAACCGCTCGCCGGCGCGCTACTATTTGGAGCTGCGCCTCAACAAGGCGCGCCTGCTGCTGGTGCAGACCAATATGTCGATCATCGACGTGGCCTTGGCCTGCGGCTTCGTCTCGGCCTCGCACTTCTCCAAGTGCTATCGCGACTTCTTCGGCCGCACGCCGCGCAAGGAGCGCGGTCCGCCGGCCAACTTCGAGCCGGTCGAGACGATCGCGCCCGCCGCCGCGGGCGGGCCCTAATAACAAGGGCGGTTGGTATTATCCCAGGTGCTCGGCGAAAAGGCCTAGGGTGCGCTCCCGGGCCTGCGCGGCGGCTTCGGCGTTGTACTGCGAGCGCCGGTCGCAGTTGAAGCCGTGGTCGGCGCCCCCGTAGACGTGGACCGCCACTTCCGGGTACGCCTCGTCGATCCGCTCCACCTCGGAGAGCGGGATTGAGGCGTCCAGCGAGCCGAAGTGCAGCATGAGCGGCACGGCCGGCTTCTCGTCCAGATACGAGACGATGCCGCCGCCGTAATAGCCCGAGGCGCAGGCGAGCTTGTCGCCCAGCCGGCAGGCCGCGAGGTAGACGATCAGGCCGCCCCAGCAGTAGCCGACGATGCCGACCTTGCCGCCCTCGGCGGCGGCATCGGCGGCGGCGGCCACGTCCGCGATCACGTTGGCCATGTCGGCCTTGGCGCGGATGTCGCGGCCGCGCGCGATGTCGTCGGGCTCGTAGCCGATTTGCACGTCGGGCTCGATGCGGTCGTAGATCGCCGGCGCCACCGCCAGGTAGCCCGCCTCGGCGTAGCGGTCGCAGACCGAGCGGATGTGCACGTTGATGCCGAAGATCTCCTGGACCACGACCACGCCGCCTTTTACGGCGCCGTCCGGCCGCGCCCGGTAGGCGCCGAGCTCGAAGCCGTCCGCCGCCGTCAATCGGATGTCCTCGCCCATGACCGCCGTATTCCCCCCTTGTATCTTTTCGTCCGCCGCTCGTGATACCGCGTTTCCGGCCGACGGTCCAATTCCGGGGCGGGCCGACAGGCTATCGAGACATCACAACGGCACTCAATCGAGCCATCGATCAGTCGTACCCGCGCGGTTCGCGCGCGAAGAGGCGGCGCACCATGGGCTCGAAGTGCTCGATCGGCAGGGTGTCGTAGTCCGGGTCGAAGGAGGTCTGGTCCCAGCGCGCGCAGAAGTTGGCGCAGGCCTCGAACTGGGGATGGCCGCGGTAGCGCTCGCGCGCGTCACGGTCGCGCCCGGCGTGGTGCCAGAAATAGTAGCCCTGGAACACCCCGTGGTGCTTGACGATCCAGTGGTTCGCCTCGCTCACGTAGGGGCGCAGGATGGCTGCGGCGAATTCGCTGTGGTTGTCGGGCGCGAAGCTGTCGCCGATGTCGTGGAGCAGGGCGCAGACCACGCTCTCCTCGTCGGCTTCGTCGCGCAGCGCCCGGGTCGCGCACTGCAGGGAGTGCCGGTAGCGGTCGATCTGGTAGCCGAGCTTGGGCCCCTCGAGGCGCTTCAGCAGGCCGAGCGCGTTGTCCGCCAGGGCCGCGTGGTGGTGCGCGTTCCAGATCTGCCCAAGGAAGGCGTATTCCTCGCGCGTGCCGTCTTCCATGCGCGTGAAGCTGACGGTTTCCATGATCCACTCCTTTCCGGCCGGCTGGCCTGTCCGGCTGAAGCGCCTCGGGTTCAGGCGCGCCGCTTTCGCCGGCGCCGGTTGGTCTCGTTCGGCGCGCCCGGCCGCGCCGAAGCCAGGGCCGGGCGCTCCGGCAGCGCCACGACGGCGGCCAGGTTGGGGAACTGCGCCTCGGAGTGCGGGATGCCCATGGCGGCGACGAAGTGCTCCTGGAACCTCGGCTCGACCGCGGTCTCGATCTTCTCGACGCGCTTGATGATCCGTTCGATCTCGTCCCGGGCCTGCTGATTGAGCAGCGCGATGCGCGCGCCGGTGCCCGCCGCGTTGCCGGCCGAGCCGACCTTGGCCAGGTCGCAGTCCGGGATCATGCCGAGCACCATCGCGTTCTTCACGTCGATGTGGCTGCCGAAGGCGCCGGCGAGGACGATGCGCTGCACGCTCTCGATCCCCAGGCGGTCCATGAGCAGGCGGGCGCCGGCGTAGAGCGCGGCCTTGGCGAGCTGGATGGCGCGCACGTCGGTCTGGGTGATGCGGACCTCCGGCGTGCCGCTGTACAGCAGGTAGGAGAAGGTCCGGCCGTCGGCCTGGACGCGCGGGCTCTTGGCCGCCATGGCGCCGTCGATGGTGCCGTCGGCCGCGAGCACCCCGGCCAGAAACATCTCGGCCATGACGTCGATGATGCCCGAGCCGCAGATGCCCGTGACCCCGGTCTTGGCGGTCGCCTCGGCGTAGCCCTCCTCGTCCGACCACAGTTCGCAGCCGATCACCCGGAAGCGGGGCTCGAGGGTTTCGGGGTCGATGCGCACGCGCTCGATGGCGCCCGGCGCGGCGCGCTGCCCGCCGGAGATCTGCGCGCCCTCGAAGGCGGGCCCGGTCGGCGAGGAGCAGGCGAGCAGCCGGTCCTTGTTGCCGAGCACGATCTCGGCGTTGGTGCCGACGTCGACGATCAGCATGATCTCCTCGGACAGCTGCGGGCTCTCCGAGAGGATCACGCCGGCGGTGTCGGCGCCGACGTGCCCGGCGATGCACGGCAGGATGTAGACCCGCGCGTTGGCGTTGACCTCGGTGAGATCGAGCTCGCTCGCCCATAGGGTCATGCTCGTGTTGGCGGCGAGCGCGAAGGGGGCGCCGCCCAGCTCGGTCGGATCGATGCCGAGCAGCAGGTGGTGCATGATCGGGTTGCCGACGAAGGTGGCGTTCAGGATATCGTCCTTGTCCACGCCGGCCTCGGCGGCGACCTCCTTGAACAGCGCGTCGAGCGCCGCGCGCACCGCCACGGTCATCTCCTTGTCGCCGCCCGGGTTCATCATGACGTAGGAGACGCGGCTCATCAGGTCTTCGCCGAAGCGGATCTGCGGGTTCATGACCCCGGCGGAGGCCATGACCGCGCCGCTCGACAGATCGCAGAGGTGCGCGGCCAGCGTGGTCGAGCCGACGTCGACGGCGAGGCCGTAGGCCTTGTCGTGGAAGCCAGGCCAGGCGGTTGTGAGCGCCTGGCCGCGGTGGACCGCCACGGTGATCTTCCATTCGCCCGCGCGCAGCACCCGTTGCAGGATCTGCAGCACCCGGAGGTCGCATTCGAGGCCCTGTAGGCCCCATTGCTCGTCGAGCGCCTTCATGACCCGCTCCAGGTCGCCGGAGGGGTTGTCCATGTCGGGCTGGTCGACCTCGAGGTAGTGCAGCCGAATCACCGGGTCGATCTCGATGGCGCGCGCCTCGGCGCGCTTGCGCACGACCTGCTTGTGCACCTGGCTGTCGGGCGGGACGTCGATCACCAGATCGCCGAGGACCCGGGCCTGGCACGACAGGCGCTGACCCGGCCGGACGCCCCTCTTGCGGTCGTAGCGGAGTTCGACCTCGTTGATCTCGGAGAGGTTTTCGGCGCGGCTGACGATGCCGTGCTTGGCGAACTCGCCGAGGCCGAGGCGCACCTGGCAGCGGCCGCAGAGGCCGCGTCCGCCGCACACCGAATCGATGTCCACGCCGAGGCTGCGCGCCGCCGTCAAGACCGGCGTGCCGGCCACGAAACGGCCGCGCCGTCCCGAAGGCGTGAAGACGACCAGGAAGTCCTCGGCCACCGGCCCGGCTAGCCCCGGTGGCGGCGGCGTTCGCGGCGCGGGCGCTCGTCTCCTCCGTCCTGGATCGTGGCCGGGGTGGGCCCCCTGAATTTCTTGAGCCAGCGGGCGCAGTTGACGTCCACGCCGTTCATGACGTCGGCGGCCATGATCGCGGTCATCTCCTCGGCGTGCAGCGGGTTCATGATCGCCGAGGTCATGCCGGCGCCCGCCGCCATGGCCAGGAAGGTGCCGTTGAGCGCGTGCCGGTTGGGCAGGCCGAAGGAGACGTTGGACGCCCCGCAGATGGTGTTGACGCCGAGTTCGGCGCGCAGTCGGCCGATGAGCCTGATCGCCGCCGCACCGGCCGAGCCGAGCGCGCCGATCGGCATGACCAGAGGGTCGACCACCACGTCCGAGGCCGGGATGCCGTAATCGGAGGCCCGGTGGACGATCTTCTTGGCGATCTCGAAGCGCACGTCCGGGTCCTCGGAGATCCCGGTTTCGTCGTTCGAGATCGCGACCACCGCGGCGCCGTACTTCTTGATCAGCGGCAGCACGGCCTCCAGACGTTCCTCCTCGCCGGTCACCGAGTTGACCAGCGGCTTGCCCCGGTAGGCCTCGAGGCCGCGCTCGAGCGCCTCGATGACCGAGGAATCGATCGACAGCGGGACCTCGACCAGGGACTGCACGAGCTCGATGGTCGCGGCCAGGATCGCCGGCTCGTCGGCCAGCGGTATGCCGGCGTTGACGTCGAGCATGTGGGCCCCGGCCTCGACCTGGGCGATGGCGTCGGCCTCGACCCGGCTGTAGTCGCCGGCCGCCATCTCGGCGGCCAGCCGCTTGCGCCCGGTCGGGTTGATGCGCTCGCCGATCACGCAGAAGGGACGATCGAAGCCGATCACCACCTCCTTGCTCTGTGAGCTGAGGATTGTCTGCGTCATGGGATCGAAATTCCCTCGTATCCGCTACCGCGCGCCGCCCGTGGTGCCCTGTCCGAGGCCCACCCCGGCGCCCGAGTTTGCCGCATTAGCGCCCTTCGCACCGCCTTCGGCTGGCCGGGGCGCGACACCCAGTGGTCCAATCGCGCACCGAGCCCGTGGGCGGAACATATCTTGGTGAGCGGCCCCTCTCAAATAAAGCGGCCCCTGTCAAACCAAATTTTGCGCTGGAGTGGCGCCGCCCCGCCTTCCCGGCCGCTCCGGGCTCGAGGCCGGCGCGCTAAGCTAGAGCGTTCCCGATCCGGCCCGGCCACAAATGGCCGGGCCAGGATCACTCTGCAAGCTCTTTAAGAGTCCGGCGGGTTTTGCCAAGCCCGCCGACACGCAGGTATTAGGCGGCGCTGCTGTCCGTGCCGCCGCCGCGAATGTTGTGCTTGCGTTGCATGAGGTCCTGGGCGATCTCCACCGTGACCGCCGCGTCGCGGCAGTAGGCGTCGGCCCCGATCGCCTCGGCGAAGGCCTCGTTCAAGGGCGCGCCGCCGACCAGCACGATAAAGTCGTCGCGGATGCCCTTCGCCTTCAGCGTGTCGATCACGACCTTCATGTAAGGCATGGTCGTGGTCAACAGCGCCGACATGCCGAGGATGTCCGGCTTGTGCTCCTCGATCGCCTCCAGGTAGTTCTCGACCGGGTTGTTGATGCCGATGTTGATGACCTCGAAGCCGGCGCCCTCCATCATCATGGCGACCAGGTTCTTGCCGATGTCGTGGATGTCGCCCTTGACCGTCCCGACGACCATCTTGCCGACGCTCGGCGCCCCGGTCTCGGCCAACAGCGGGCGCAGGATCTTCATGCCGGCCTTCATGGCGTTGGCGGCCAGCAGGACCTCGGGGACGAAGAGGATGCCGTCGCGGAAGTCGATGCCGACGATGCGCATGCCCTCGACCAGGGCCTTGGTCAGGACGTCGTAGGGCGTCCAGCCGCGCTCGAGCAGGATGTTGACGCTCTCCTCGATCTCGTCCTTGAGGCCGTCGTAGAGGTCGTCGTGCATCTGCAGCGCGAGCTCGTCGTCGTCGAGCGATCGCAGATCGAGATCGTCCGTTTCCGACATGACCGTACCCTCGCAAAAAAGCACCACGCGCCCCAGGCCCACGCTTTGCGCCCCAGGCCCGCGCTCTGCGCCACTGTCGTACCGATGCCACCGGAACCGGCTCCATCGCGCGCGACAAATCATATCTGATACGCGACAAAGCCCTCGAATCCAACGGTTCTTCGAGAACTTGCGGAGCCCTCTCCGGCCGTGGAGGTGCGCTTGGCCTCGCCGCGTTCAGGGTGCCAGGCTAGCGCCTCTACGCTACCCGTTGGTTAAGGTGCGTGCCGGACTGATAGGCGACGCGGAGGACGGCACGCGGGCCCGACCGGGTGAGCGCCGCGCGCGCAGGGACCGTGTCGCGTGCGTTGCCATGCCCGGTCCGATAGACTAAACAAGCCCCCATGGTTTCGGCGGGTATCTTCGTGGGGGCCCGTTGAGCGCCGGTCCCACAGCATCGGAATCTGTTCGTCCGGTCAGCATCGCCATCGTCGGTGCCGGCCCGGGCGGATTCTATACCGCTGCCGCGGTCCTGAAGTCAGGCGTCGAGGCCGAAATCGACATCATCGACGCCCTGCCCACGCCCTTCGGCCTGATCCGGGGCGGCGTGGCGCCCGACCACCAGAGCACCAAGGGGGTTTGGCGGGCCTTCGCGCGCACCGCCGAGCAGCCCCAGGTACGTTACTACGGCAATATCAAGGTCGGCCGCGACCTCTCGGTGGCGGAGCTGCGCGAGCGCTACGACGCGGTCGTCCTGGCCACCGGTATGCCGCTCGACCGGAAGCTGGCGATCCCCGGCGCCGATCTCGCCGGTGTCTACGGCGCGGCCGCCTTCGTCGGCTGGTACAACGGCCACCCGGATTTCCGCGATCTCGATCCCGACCTGAACACCCCGGCCGTCTGCGTCATCGGCAACGGCAACGTGGCCATCGACGTCACCCGGGTGCTGGTCAAGACCCCGGCCGAGATGGCGGCCAGCGATTTGGCCGATCACGCCGCCCAGGCCATTCACGCCGCGCCGATCCGCGACGTCTACATCATCGGCCGGCGCGGGCCGGCGCAGGCGAAGTTCACCAACAAGGAACTGGGCGAGATGGGCGAGCTCGAGGACTGCGCCGCCCTCGTCGACCCGGCGCAGTTGCCCGCGGCGGTTGCCGGCGAGATGTCGGACCGCGACCGGCGCCAGCGCGAGAAGAACCTCGCGACCCTGCGCGCGTTCCCCTCGGCGCCGGAGCCGGCCAAGCACAAGCGCGTGCACTTCGTGTTCTTCGCCCAACCGGCGGCGATTTCCGGCGCGGCACGCTGCGAGGGCCTGCGCCTGGAGCGCACCCGTCTCGAGGACGACCGGGCCGTGGGCACGGGCGAGACCTTCGAGATCCCCTGCGGCGTGGTGGTGTTCGCGGTCGGCTACCGTATGGATTCCCTCGACGGCGTGCCCAGCGCCGGACGGGCGGGAACCTTCGAGAGCCGGGACGGGCGGGTGGCGGACGGCCTCTACGTGGTCGGCTGGGCCAAGCGCGGACCGAGCGGGGTGATCGGCACCAACAAGGGCGATGGCGACCTGGCGGCCGAGCAGATCCGGTCCGACATTACCCAAGGGCGTGAAGCCGGGACCCAAGGGCGCAAAGCCGGGCGCGCCGCGCTGGAGAGCCTGTTGACGGAACGGCAGCTGCGCTGGGTCTCGTTCGCGGACTGGCAGCGCATCGACGCCGCCGAGGCGGCCGCCGCGCCCGAGGGTGCGCCGCGGCGCAAATTGGTCCGGATCGCGGATATGCTCGCCGTGCTCGACCGGGACGCCGGCACGGTCACGAACACGTGACTCGCCACGCTGAAAAAAGCTGGAATACTCGAAAATCCGAAAAATCGCATAACCGTTATTTTTTCGGGGATGATTCGTTTACTTCTGCGGTGTAGTAAACATATACCTGGTGGCAGTAAGCGATTTGTAGCGCAGGCATGGCCGCCGTGCCGACACCCCCCGTTCGGCACGAGGTCTCCCGGCCGGTTTCGTCGGGCGGTTTCCGGGCCGCAAGTTCGCGAACCGTCCCACGGAGGACTTGAGAACATGGAACTATCCGGGGCGCTGGAGAGCGCCCATTCGGCGCGACAGGAGTTGGAATCCGCCGTCGTCCGCTTCGCCGGCGATTCCGGGGATGGAATGCAGTTGACCGGCGGCCGGTTCACCCTCGCCGCGGCGTTGGCTGGCAACGACCTCGCGACCTTCCCGGATTTTCCTGCCGAGATTCGCGCGCCGGCGGGGACGACCTTCGGGGTCTCCGCCTACCAGATCAACTTCGGCGCGCGCGTCATCAAGACCGCCGGAGACATGGTGGACCTGCTGATCGCCATGAACCCGGCGGCGCTCAAGGTCAACCTGGACGACGTGCGCAGCGGCGGCTTGGTCATCGTGGACGCGGGCGCCTTCACCGATAGGAACCTGCGCAAGGCCGGATACGACGAGGACCCGCGTGACGACGGCAGTCTGTCCGGCTACCGCTTCGTCGAGATCGACATGTCGCAGCGGACCTTGGACGCGGTCAAGGACTCGGGGCTGTCCAAGAAGGAGGCCCTGCGCTGCAAGAACATGTGGGCGCTCGGCCTCACCTACTGGCTGTTCGACCGCGACCGTCAGACGACCGTCGATTGGCTCGACCAGAAGTTCCGGTCGCGCCCCGAGGTCGCGGCCGGCAACATCGCCGCGCTCAATGCCGGGCACGCCTTTGGCGAGACCACCGAGATGTCCGGGGCATCCAGCGCCTTCATCGTCCGACCGGCCGAGATCGCGCCCGGCCTGTACCGCAACGTGACCGGCACCGACGCCTTGGCCTGGGGCCTGGTCGCCGGCGCCGCGCTCGCCGAGCTCAAGCTGGTGTTCTGTTCCTATCCGATCACGCCGGCCTCGGGCATCCTGCACGCCTTGGCCGGGCTCAAGGACTATGGCGTCACGACCTTTCAGGCCGAGGACGAGATCGCCGCGGTCTGCGCCGCGATCGGGGCCTCTTACGCCGGCGCCATCGGTATCACCTCGAGCTCCGGGCCGGGCATGTCGCTCAAGACCGAGGGCATCGATCTCGCCATCGCCACCGAGCTCCCGCTGGTCGTGGTCAACTCGCAGCGCGCCGGGCCCTCGACCGGGATGCCGACCAAGACCGAACAGGCCGACCTCTATCAGGCGGTGTTCGGGCGCCACGGCGACAGCGCGCTCGTCGTGCTCGCCGCCCGCTCGCCGGCCGATTGCTATGAGGCGGCGATCGCCTCCGTGCGCCTGGCGACCAAGTTCATGACCCCGGTGATCCTGCTCAGCGACAATTACATCGCCAACGCCTCGGAGCCCTGGAACCTGCCGGACGCGAACGCCCTGCCGCGCTTCCCGGTCGAGTTTCACAAGAACCCGGACGGCTTCCACCCGTTCGCGCGCGACGAGGCGACGCTGGCGCGGCCCTGGGCGATTCCGGGCACGCCGGGGCTCGAGCACCGCATCGGCGGGTTGGAGCGGGACGCCGATAGCGGCAATATCTCCTCCGACCCGGAAAATCACCAGCGCATGACCGAGTTACGCGCCGCCAAGATCGCCGGCATCGCCAACGATATCCCGGAGCAGACGGTCGAGCTCGGCGCCGACAGGGGTTCCTTGGTGGTGGTCGGCTGGGGCTCGACCTACGGCCCGATCAGCCGCGCGGTCAGCACCCTGCTGAACGAAGGCGTCGCGGTCTCCCACGTGCACCTGCGTCACATCTGGCCGCTGCCGCGAAACCTGGGCGAGCTGCTCGGCCGCTTCGACCGGGTCCTGGTTCCCGAAATGAACGCCGGTCAGTTGCTGACCCTGCTGCGCAGCGAGTATCTGGTGCCGGCCGAAGGCCTCAGCAAGGTGTCCGGCAAGCCCTTCATGATCGCCGAGATCGAAGCGGCGATCCGCGCCCGACTGGAGAGTTGACATGAACGTCGCGGTTCCCTTGGCGGCGCCGAGCCCCAAGGATTACGCCTCCGATCAGGAAGTCCGCTGGTGCCCGGGCTGCGGCGACTACGCCATTCTCAAGGCGGTCGAGCGCACGCTCGCGGAGGTCCGGGCGGTGCCGGAGAAGACGGTTTTCGTCTCCGGCATCGGCTGCGCGGCACGCTTTCCGTACTACCTCGCCACCTATGGCTTTCACGGCATCCACGGCCGCGCGCCGGCCATCGCCACGGGCATCAAGCTGGCCAATCCGGACCTGGACGTCTGGGTGGTGTGCGGCGACGGCGATGGGCTTTCGATCGGCGGCAACCATCTCCTGCACGCGCTCAGGCGCAACGTCGATTTGCAGATCCTGCTGTTCAACAACGAGATTTACGGCCTGACCAAGGGTCAGTACTCGCCGACCTCCCGGCGCGGCACGCGCTCGCCCTCGACGCCGATGGGTTCGCTCGAATCGCCGGTCTCGGCGGCGGCCTTCGCGCTCGGCTCCGGGGCGCGCTTCGTCGCCCGCTCGGTGGATACCCTGCAACAGCATCTGCCGGCCGTCCTCAAACGGGCGTACGCCAACCGGGGCGCCTCCTTCGTCGAGATCTTCCAGAACTGCATCGTCTATAACGACGGCGTGTTCGGCGCCTTCACCGAGCGCTCGGTGGCGGCCGACGCCCAGATCCACGTGGAGCACGGCGCGCCGCTCATTTTCGGCCGGGAGCGGGACAAGGGCCTGCGCCTCAAGCCCGGAGCGCTGGAGCTCGAGGTCGTGCCCCTCGGCGAGGGCGGCATGACCGAGGCCGACGTTTTGGTTCACGACGAAGCCAACCGCGCGCTCGCCGCCATGCTGGCCGCGCTGGAGCCGCCCACGCACCCGGTCGCGCTCGGCGTGTTGTACTGCGACCCCGCGCCTAGTTACGACCGCCAGGTCGCGGAGCGCGTGGCGGATGCCGTGACGCGCGCGGCCGAGGGGGGCGCCCAAGGCGACCTCAACGCCCTTCTGCGCGGCGGCCACACCTGGCGCGTCGAGGACTGATACCAACGAGCGCGGTCTGGCTATTAGGCGCGGTCCGGCGATCGTTTACGGAATTTCGAATCACGTCGGCCCGCGCAGACGCCTACGCGCGACGACCGCACATTGCCTCGCGGGCAAGCACCCTTGGGCCCCGCGGGCAGGCACCCCTGCTGGGCACCGCGATCCGCGCTACACGATCCGCTTCAAAAGGCTGCGAAACTGGTCCCGTTCGTCGGGCGCCAGCGGGGCGAGGATCTGTCCGCTCACCTCATCGATCCCGTCGAGCAGGCGTTCCACCATCGTATGCCCCTCCACCGATAGCTTCAGCACCATCCGGCGCCGGTCGTTCGGATCCGGTGCGCGCTCGATATAACCACGGTCGTGGAGCCGCCGAGTGACGCCCTGGATCGTCGCCGGGTCCATCGCCGTCAATCGCCCGAGACGGTTTTGGGACAGCTGACCGCGCTCGCGCAGCCGCGCCATGGCGAAGAATTGCGTCGGCGTGAAGTGATGGTCCGCCAGAATGGTCATGAACGTTGCCGAAGCCCTTTGATGGGCGCGGCGAATCAGGTGACCGATGGAGTCGTCCAGGATGAAGTCTTCGCCCCCGTTCATGTGCGCAGGGGTCTTTTTGTCGTCGATCTGCTCCAATTTGACCGTCCCTGGTTTTTCCAAGACAAACAACTTGTTATGCGCCGCGATTCCTTACACTGCGGCGTTGTTTCTTACTCCAACTGGTATTTTTTATAGCCCAGTCACCTCCAAAGCAGGCGAAGATTAGCGCGGTTACTGTCGAAAGTCTATAAATCAATTTGCGCCAGCAGGGGGATCTCTTCGCCGGCATCGAGCGCCTCGGCGAACCAGCCGGAGGCGACCAGCTCCCGGACCGCCGAGATGTCCGGCGCCAGGGGCCGGTCGCGGCCGAGAAACTCGGCGCGCGCGCGCACCCCGCTCAGAATCTCACGGAGGCGCGGGCTGGTCTCCAACGGTCGGCGCAGGTCGATACCCTGGGCCGCCGCCAGGAGCTCGATAGCGACGATATGACTGCAGTTCCAGGCAATCTCGCCCAGGCGCCGCGCCGCATAGGCGGACATCGAGACGTGGTCCTCCTGATTGGCCGAGGTCGGCAGGCTGTCCACGCTGGCCGGGTGGGCGAGGCCCTTGTTCTCGCTGGCCAGCGCGGCGGCGGTGACCTGGGCGTTCATGAAGCCTGAGTTCAAGCCTGGCTCGGCCACCAGGAAAGCGGGCAGGGCGCTCTGGTGGGCGTCGGTGAGCAGCGCGACGCGGCGCTCGGAGAGCGCGCCGACCTCGCAGAGCGCGATCGCGATCATGTCGGCGGCCATGGCGACCGGCTCGCCGTGGAAGTTGCCGCCGGAAAGGATGTCGCCCGATTCCGGGAACACCAGCGGGTTGTCCGAGACGGCGTTGGCCTCGCGCTCGATCATGGCGGCGGCGGCGCCGAGCACGTCGAGCGCGGCGCCCATCACCTGCGGCTGGCAGCGTAGCGAATAGGGATCCTGGACCCGGTCGCACTCCAGGTGCGAGGCCCGTATGCCGCTGTCGGCCAGGAGCCCGGCGAGCACGCCGGCGACGGCCCGCTGCCCGGGCTGGCCGCGGGCCTCGTGGATGCGCGCGTCGAAGGGCACGTCGCTGCCCAAGGCCGCGTCCACGCTCATGGCGCCGGCGGCGAGCGCCGCGGCGAAGACGTCGAGCCCGGCGAACAGGCCGTCGAGCGCGAGCGCGGTGGAGACCTGGGTCCCGTTCAGGAGCGCCAGGCCTTCCTTGGCGCCGAGGTCGATGGGCTCGAGTCCGGCGTGGGCGAGCGCCTCGCGGGCCGTCACCGGCTGTCCCGCGAGCAGCACCTCGCCCTCGCCGAGCAGCACCGCCGCCAGATGAGCGAGCGGCGCCAGGTCCCCCGAGGCGCCGACCGAGCCCTTCGAGGGGATGGCCGGGATGGCGCCCGCGTTGAGCAGGGCGAGCAGGGCCTCGATCACTTGAAGGCGGATGCCGGAATAGCCGCGGGCCAGCGCGTTCACCTTGAGCAGCAGGACCAGGCGCGTAACGCGCTCGGCGAGCGGCGCGCCGACGCCGGTGCAGTGGGACAGCACCAGGCGGCGTTGCAGCTCCGTGACCTGGTCGGGCTCGATGGTGGTCCGGGCGAGGCTGCCGAACCCGGTGTTGATGCCGTAGACGCTGCGCCCTTCGCGCAGGACCGCGGCCACGGTCTCCGCCGAGGCCTCGATCGCGGCGTGGCAACCCGGGTCGAGCGCGACCGGGCGCGGCGCACGCCACAGGGCGCGCAACTGCGCCAGGCTCAGGGTTCCGGGGATGAGCGGAAACGGGCGCGGCTCGGCCATCGGCGGGACCGGCGTGTCGGTTGAACCAAGCGGCTTGTGTAACATCGATGGCGTTTGGCCGAAAGCGGTCTCCCGGGGCCGAACCCCTTATCCGGCCTGGGGTTAAGCATGCGGCAACCCGGATGCGTTAGGATTGATCCACGACGGTCGGTGGGTCGAGCCGTGCTCGACGTCCGACCGCGAGACCGGAGGACGGCGGGCCCAAGGGGGTCCGGCGCCGGTGCGCGGGCGGACACAGGTAGTCCCGGCCGAACAGGGAACCGAGCCATGACACGGGTCGAATTGACGGATGGAAACGGCGGGCTGGAAAAGCGGAGCCATCAGGAAACGCTTGCGGTGTCGCTCATAGATAGCCTGGGCTTCGAGGGCGCAATCCACGCCTGCCGGGCCAATTCCTGGGACGGCGTGCTGCGCTACGTCATGTCGTTCCACGGCGTCGGCGGGTAACGGGGAACCGACCCGTCCGGCCTCTGCCGACCGGGTCGTATCCGCCGGCCGATCCTTCGCTGGGCCGTTCCCTGGGCCGTTGCTGTCCTTAGAGACTATTTCGGGTCGGCTGGAGGACACTTCCTCGCCGCCCGTATTGAGACACTTCACTTTGGCCCGCTATGGCTCGTTCCGGCGGCCCGTAGCCGGGCTCGGCCCGTTGCGCGCCGGAACCAGGCTCGGGGAACGGCCGCGCGCGGCCGGCTGTATGGAGGGCGGGCTCACCGCATCCTTCGAAAAATTTATCCTCGACGCCGAAATTCTGCAGATGATAGCCGAGGTACTGAACCCTATCGAGGTCACCGAGGAGACCCTCGGCCTGGACGCGATCCGCAAGGTCGGCCCGGGCGGGCACTTCTTCGGTGCGGCCCACACCCTGGCGCGCTACGAGACCGCCTTCTATCAGCCCATGCTGGCGGACTGGCGCAACTTCGAGACCTGGCAGGAGGCCGGCGCCGAGACCGCGACCCAGCGCGCGACCGCGATCTGGAAATCCCTGCTCGAGGCCTACGAGCAACCGCCGCTCGACCCGGCCGTGGCCGAGGCGCTGGATGCCTACGTCCGGCGCCGCAAGGAGGAGATCGCGCGCCAAGCCGCTTGATTCCTGCGCGCCGGGAGCGCACAGAGGGTATCTGCACGTGCGCAAGGAAAGCGGGAGGCGGGAATGATCGCGGTGATATTCGAGGTTACCCTCGATCCGGAGCAAGGCGGGCGCTACCTCGACCTGGCGGCGGCGCTGCGCGCGGAGCTCGACGAGGCCGACGGCTTCGTGTCGATCGAGCGCTTCCAGAGCCTGACCACGGAGAACAAGTACGTCTCGCTGTCGTTCTGGCGCGACCGCGAGGCGGTCGAGGCCTGGTACCGGGCTCCCAACCACAAGGACGCCCAGGACGAAGGCCGCCGGGGCATCTTCCAGGACTACCGGATCCGCGTCGCCGAGGTGTTCCGCGACTACGACCTGGCGGCCGGCCGGCCGTCGACGTGAGCGGCTTGGACTCCTTTGCCCTGGACCTGGGCGGCCGGCTGCGCTAATCGCCTAGGGTCATGGAGATCGCGACCCTCGCGGCGGCGCTCGGCGCCCACGGCCTGATCCTGCGCGGCGGCTTCCGGCCGCGCGCGGACGATGGCGTGCCGCCGCTCGCCGACGGCCGGCCGACGCGGGCGCTGGTAATGGTCGGCAACGCGGGCCCGGAGATGTGGCGGGCGTTCGCGGCCAGCCCCGAGCACGACAGCGCGCCCGATTCGCTCGACCGCTGGTCGGAGCGGGTCATCGGCGCGGTTGCGGCCGAGCTGGGCGCCGAGGCGCTGTTTCCCTTCGGCGGTCCACCCTACCTGCCGTTCATCGCCTGGGCCAAGCGCGCCGAAGCGGTCGCCGAATCACCGCTCGGCATCCTGATCCATCCCGACTACGGCCTGTGGCACGCCTATCGCGCCGCGCTCGCCTTCGCCGAGGCCGTCGACCTGGCGCCGCGGGACCAGCGGCCGCGGCCCTGCGACACCTGTGCCGAGCGGCCGTGCCTGTCCGCCTGTCCCGTGGGGGCCTTCACCGAATCCGGCTACGACGTCGCCGCCTGCACCGGCCATATTTCGGCGCCGGCCGGGATCGATTGCATGGAGCGGGCCTGCGGCGCGCGCCGGGCCTGTCCGGTCGGGCGCGGCTACATCTACGAGCCGGCCCAGGCGCGCTTCCACATGGAGCATTTCCTCGCGGCGCGGCGGCGCGCGGGGGCGGCGGCATGAGCGGGACCGTCATCCTGATCGACCATCCGGTCGGCCGGCGCGACGACCGCGCCTCGCGCATCCTGACCGAGCTCGGCTACCGGATCGAGTGGCGCTGCCCGGGCAAGGGCGAGACCCTGCCGGAGCCGGGACCCGGGGACGTCGGCGCCATCGTCTATGGCGGGGCGGAGAGCGCCAACGACGACGCGACCAAGCCGTACCTGCGGACCGAGCTGGACTGGATCGAGCGCTGGCTGGAGACGGGCAAGCCGTTCCTGGGGCTCTGCCTGGGCGGGCAGATGCTGGCGCGGGTGCTCGGCGCCCGGGTCGATCCGCACCCGGAGTCGCTCTACGAGATCGGCTACGTGCCCATCGAAACGGCCGCGGGGGCGGACGGCTTCCTCGACGGGGTCAGCCACGTCTACCACTGGCACCACGAGGGCTTCACGGTTCCGGCGGGCGCGGAGCTCCTGGCCACGGGCCCGGTGTTCCCCAACCAGGCGTACCGCTACGGACGCAACGCCTACGGCCTGCAGTTTCACCCCGAGGTCACGGTGCCGGTCATGACCCGCTGGATGAAAGAGGCGGGCCACATGTTGGAGTACCCGAACGCCCACCCGCGCGCGCGCCAACTGGCGGATGCCGAGCGCTTCGACGCGCCGCTGGGGTCCTGGCTGGAGCGCTTCCTCGACGACTGGCTCGGTACCGGCGCGTAGGCCGGACTCAGCACGGCTGCTCGCAGGGTTGGGCGCTAAGGAAGGCTCCGGCCGGACGCGGCCGCCGAGCGGGCGCTTTCGAAGCGGGCGTTGTGCGTTGTGCCGGCGCGGCGGCGCGGGTCATCTCATGGACCACCGAACGGATCTCGCTCCGGTGCAGGCCGATGTCCTTGAGCGCGTGGTCGTTGAGGGCGCTCAGCTCACCGATCGCGGCGCGGTGTCTGCGCGCGGCGCGGAACCCCTCGACCAGGCGCGAGACGCCGGTCTCGATGCTGCGAAGCCGCGCGCCGCCGGCGATATCCGCCACGACCCGCCGCGCGAGCCCGGGGGTCGTGCGGTTTCGACGCGCCTTGGGTTGACGCGGCGGGAAGATTCTCTGCTCGGGCGCGACCTCGATGCCGCCGGCCCGGGCAATCGCGTTGAACCAGATATTCATGATAGATGCTCCTTGTCCATAAAACGCCGGTTGGATGGCTTAAACCCGCGTTATTCAGTTGTGTTGCGTTGGAAATAGGCATATTCGCCCTTGACGACAAACGATCAATTTTCATATGATGGATTAGAAATATTTATTCATAGGAGGCGCTTCATGGCCCGCCGTCTGCCGCCGCTCAACGCGCTCCGCGCCTTCGAAGCCGGGGCCCGCCACCTGAGCTTCACCAAGGCCGCCGAGGAGCTCCACGTGACCCAGGCCGCCATCAGCCATCAGGTCAAGCTGCTGGAGCAGGACCTGGGCGTGTCCCTGTTCCGGCGCATGACGCGCAAGCTGGCGCTGACCGAGGCGGGCCGGGCGCTCCAGCGGGTCGCCGGCGAGGCCCTCGACGCCATCGCCGAGGCGGCGGAGCGCCTGCGCGGCGCGCCCGAAGGCCGGACGCTCACGCTGAGCCTGACCCCGACCTTCGGCGTCAAGTGGCTGGCGCAGCGCCTGGGGCGGTTCTGGGCGGCGCACCCGGACATCGACCTGCGCCTGCACCACTCGATCCATTTGGTCGACTTTGCGCGCGACGAGGTGGATGCGGCGGTGCGCTGGGGCGGCGGCGCCTGGCCGGGGCTGGAGGCGGTCTATTTGATGCGCGCCGGCCTGGTCCCCGTGTGCAGTCCGGCGTTGCTCGAAGGGCCCCATCCGCTGTGCGCGCCCGCGGATTTGCGCCATCACACCCTGTTGCACGAGCACGACTACGTGGAATGGGCGCAATGGCTGGCGGTCGCCGGCGCCCACGAGGTCGAAGCGCGGCGCGGCCCGATCATCGACGATCCCAGCGTCGTGCATCAGGCGGCCGTCGCCGGCCAGGGGGTGGCGCTGACTTCGGAAAACCTGATCCGCGAAGACCTGGCGGCCAGGCGCCTAGTCAAGCCCTTCGACGTCGACCTTGACCGCGACAACGCCTACTACCTGGTCGCCCCGCCCAAGGCTTTCGAGCGGCCCAACGTCCGGGCCTTCCGTGATTTCCTGTTGGCCGAGATTGAGGCCGAGGGTGCCGGCGCGGACGATGCCTAAGCGCCCGCCCGGCCGTGGTAACGGCATGCCGAACCGGCTCGGCAACGCGTGGGCGAGACGTTAAAAATACACACTATACACACTTTGCCTTGAAGCCGACGGAAAAAGTGTGTATATTACACATAGTGTTGGGATGCCACGATGCCGATCACCAGCCAGACGATCATCAAACGGCTTCAAGCCGCGGGTTGGCATAAGGTTGGACAGACCGGTTCGCACGTCCATTACAAGCATTCGACGAAGCCCGGCAAGGTGACCGTGCCGCATCCGCGCAAGGACTTCTCGATCGGAACACTAAAAAGCATCGAGCGGCAGAGCGGAGTCAAGCTCCGCTAACCGCCCGACGCAAGGGAGAGCAGCCATGCAGCGTTACTACCCCGCCATCGTCGACCGGGATGGCGATGGCAGCTACGGGATCGTCTTTCCCGACTTCCCCGGCTGTGTCAGCACTGGCGCCACGCCCGAGGAGGCGGTCGCCCAGGGTGGCGAGGCCTTGACCGGCCACATCGCCTGGATGGCTCGCGATGGCGATCCGATCCCGAATCCCACGCCGATAGCCGGAATCGAGTACGACCCCGAGGTCAACCTAGTCTGTCTCACCCTGGTGCCGGTCATCCTGCCCGGACGCGCCAAACGCATCAACGTGACACTGGACGAGAATCTGATCGAGGCGATCGACGCCGTGGCCGACAACCGCTCGGGCTTTCTGGCCGAAGCCGCGGTGGCCGAACTCGCGCGGCGGCGCGGCTAGAATGCGTGTCGTTACACTCTGGATGAGCGAGGCTGACGATCGGCTCCACCGGTGAATGCGTCGGTGCACCGGGCCACGCAAGGTCCGGGCCTGGACGGCGTCTAAGCGCCTGCCTGGTCCCGGAAATAGCGCGCCGGGGTGGTGCCGAACTCGCGCTTGAAGGCGGCGATGAAGGCGCTGGGGCTGTCGTAGCCAGCCTCGAAGGCGACCGAGGTCACGGGCTTTCGCGCCGCCAGCTCGACCAGCGCGTGGAGCAGCCGCGCCCGTTGGCGCCAGGCGCGGAAGGTGAGGCCGGTCTCCTTCGCGAACAGGCGCGCGAGCGTCCGCGGGCTGGCGCCGGCCGCGCGCGCCCAGGCGTCGAGGCCGCGCGTGCTGCCGCTGAAGCGATCGGCGACATCGAGGTCGCTATCCCCGACTTCAAGGATCTCAGTGATTCAGAATCGAAGCACACCGACTTCAACGATCTGTTCTGCCGGGACGGCGCGACGG
>JACZWN010000025.1 GCA_022572105.1 Pseudomonadota bacterium
GAGGAGAACCTCTTACGAGGACTGGAATCGTTACTAGCCTCACGCGAGACCAAATCGACGCAAGCACCTCGTTTGGCCGGGTAGTTATCGACACGATCCAGAAGACGGCCACCTTCGAGGTCCGAGACAACATGGGTCAAGTGAGGGCGCACAGTTCGGGTTTTCGTATGATGGAGACGATCAAGTACCTGTAAGCATCTCGAATTTTCCTGCACCGCGATTCCTGATTCCCAGGGCTAGCATCTGGTTGTGCAGGGCAGGCTGTGCTATCCTTGCACCAGTCTGAACAGGGAAGTATCGACAATGACGAGAGAGACAGAGCTTGCGTTTACTCCGGCCTACAAACTGCGAGAGCTGATAGCCCAAAAGGAGCTATCCCCTGTGGAGCTGACGGAGATTAGCCTCCGTCGCATAGATGACATGAACCCCAAACTCAACGCCTTCCTCACGGTGACCGCCGACCAGGCTATGGAGGCCGCTCGGCAGGCGGAGAAGGCGGTGATGCAGGGCGAGAAACTTGGCCCTCTGCACGGCATTCCGACATCAATAAAAGACCTTGAACCAACCGAAGGTGTCCGAACCACCAAAGGTTCTTTGATTTACAAGGACTGGATTCCAGACCGGGACCAGCTTGCCGTGCAGCGAATCAAAGAGTCAGGCGCGATTATCCTCGGCAAGACGAACACGCCAGAGTTCGGCATGTCGGGCACGACAGAGAACAAGCTAGGCGACGACTGCCGCAATCCCTGGAACACCGAGAGGGTAAGCGGCGGTTCGAGCGGCGGCGCAGGAGCGTCGGTAGCTGCTGGCATCAGCGCCATCGCGCAGGGCAGCGACGGTGGAGGCTCCATTCGCATTCCGAGCGCCTTCTGCGGCATCTTCGGCATCAAGGCAACACAGGGGCGAGTCCCTCGCTGGCACGTCGAGCCTACAAGCTGGCATCCCGTAAACTTCTCCTGCATGGGGCCGATGTCTCGCTCGGTGCGCGACGCCGCCATAATGCTACAGGTGATGTCAGGCCCGCACCCGGAGGCCGAATATGGAACCATCCTTGACGAAGCCCCTGACTTCACCGCACGGCTAGACGAGGGAGTGCGAGGTCTGCGAATGGCCTGGAGTCCCGACTTCGGCGGCTCAATCGCGGTGGACTCTGAAGTGAAAGAGGCCGCCGAACGCGCCGCCAAAGCGTACCAGGCGCAGGGGCGCCGCGTCGTGGTGCGGTTCCCATCCGAGCAGTTCGGCGACTGGAACGATGCCCTACAAGCGGAGGCGGCGACATGACCGAGACCCACGCCTTGCCCGAGATCAAGCCCAAGGATTGCGATCAGTACGCCGGCGAGGTGATCGAGCCGCAACGGCGTTTCCCGCTCACCCGCTTCGACCATATCGCGCTCTCGACCGTGCCGCCCTACTTGGTCAAGGGCCTGATCCCGCGTGCCGGTCTCGTGGTGATCTGGGGGCCGCCGAAGTGTGGCAAGTCGTTCTGGATTTTCGACCTGGCCGCCCATATCGACCTGGACGAGGAGACCGGCGCGGACACCCTGCGCGACGCGCTCAACTTCCACCTCAGGCCCGCGGCCGTGGCCGTGCTCGCGGCCGAGGCGGTGGCCGACGACTTCCACGCCCGCTTCTCCGCGACCGAGCGCGCCTACCGCTACCGCATCGTCAACCGGCGCGCGCCGCTGGCGCTGGACCGGGGCCGCGCCTGGTTCGTGCCCGTGCCGCTCGACGCCGGGGCCATGCACGAAGCGGCCCGGGCGCTTCTCGGCAAGCACGACTTCACCTCCTTCCGCGCCGGCGGGTGCCAGGCCAAGTCGCCGGTCAAGACCCTCGACGCGCTCGAGGTGAGCCGCGACGGCGACGAGATCCGGATCGAGGCGCGCGCGCGCTCGTTCCTGCACCATCAGGTGCGCAACATGGCCGGCAGCCTCAGGCTGGCCGGCGAGGGCAAGTGGAGCCGCGCCGATATGGAGCGCGCCTTGGCGGCACGCGACCGCAGGGCCGCCGGCCCGACCGCGCCGGCCGATGGACTGTACCTGATCGGGGTGAGGTATTGAGCGCACGGAGCTGTGGAACAGGGGGGAGAGCCATGTCCGAGGCGTCGAGCGCGTCATCCATGTTCGCTGGCGATGCCGAGAGCTACGAACGGTTCATGGGCCGCTGGAGCCGCCGCCTGGCCGGCCCGTTCATCGACTTCGCCGGTCTGGCCGAGGGCAAGACCGGGCCGGCCGGAAGCTACATTGCCGGGCTGCCGGAGGCGCGGCGCGCGGCGCTGCAATCGCACTTGCGCGCGGCCTACGAGGCGGGCGATCCCGACGGGCCGCGCTCCTTCGCCGCGACCGCCTGGGTCTGCCGGGGCCGCCCCGTCTAGCCGCCTCCTCTGGCCCTATCCGCCTAACGGATCATGCCGAGCGTGACGGCGTGGATGATCAGGTCGATGACCAGATCCAGCACCACGAAGCCCACGGCGCCCATGGCGCTCACGCCGAGCGCGGTGCGGGCGATCAGCCACATGTAACCCAGTATGAGCAACGAAACGATCCAGCGCACGAACAAGCCCGTCTCCTCGGACAGGATGCCCGTGGCGATGAGCCCGATGGCCGGCAGGAAGACCGCGATCTGAATCACCTTGCCCCAGTTGAAGGCGACGACGTAGCCGATAAAGGCCTCTTTCTTGTCGATCACCTGGCAGACGTGGTGGACCGCGACCGGGAAGGCGGTCCAGCCGATCACGAAGGCGCACGACTGGACCAGGAAGATCCTGAGCGCGCCGGCCTCGATTTCGACGTGGGACAGATCGAAAAGGAGGATCAGCGCGTAGCCCGGGGCGACGATGACCGCGGCGAAGAAGGATTTCCAGAAGCCCTCGACCGTGCGCTCGAAATAGGTCATGGCGCCAGGGTCCC
Source organism: Pseudomonadota bacterium (assembly GCA_022572105.1). Lineage (GTDB taxonomy): Bacteria > Pseudomonadota > Alphaproteobacteria > Kiloniellales > J153 > JACZWN01. The sequence continues at coordinate 2,907 of JACZWN010000025.1, forward strand.
GGCGCGCCAGGCGCCAGGCGCCGCAGATGCCGTAAACGATGTCCCGGAAGCTCGGCATCAAGCCGGGAAGTAAGCGTCGAGGACCGCCCCGTAGACGGCGCCGAGATCGCGCAGGTCGGCGAGGCTGACGTGCTCGTCGACCTTGTGGGCGGTCGCGTTGAGCAACCCCAACTCGGCGATCGGGCAGTGGTCCTTGATGAAGCGGGCATCCGAGGTGCCCCCGGTCGTGCCCAGTTCCGGCGTCCGGCCCAGGGTGCGTTCGACCGCGCCGCGGACGAGCTCGCTGAACGGCCCCGGCGGACACAGGAAGGACTCGCCCGAAACCCGGATCTCGAGCTCGTAGCGCGCGCCGCGCGAGGCGTCGAGCGCGGCGTCGAAGCGCGCGCGCAGCCAGGCCTCAATCCCGGCGCCGCTGTGCAGGTCGTTGAAGCGCACGTTGAAGGCGGCGCGCGCCTCGGCCGGGATCACGTTGCTCACGCCGTTGCCGACGTCGATGCTGGTCAACTGCAGGCTCGAGGGCTGAAAGTGCGCGTTGCCCGCATCGAGCGGCTCGGCGGTGACCGCGTCGAGCATGCGCACCAGATGGTGCAGCGGGTTGTCGGCCAGCTGCGGGTAGGCGGTATGGCCCTGGGTGCCGAAGGCGGTGAGTCTGCCGTTGAGGCTGCCGCGGCGCCCGATCTTGACCATGTCGGCGAGCGTTTCGTTGCTGGTCGGCTCGCCGATCAGGCAGACGTCGAGCTTCTCGCCGCGCTCCTTGAGCCAGGCCAGCACCTTGCGCGTGCCGTTGATCGCCACGGCCTCCTCGTCGCCGGTGATCAGGAGGCTGATGGAGCCGCCAAAGGCGCCGCCCCGGCGCTCGAGGAAGCCGGCAAGCGCGGCCAGGAAGGCGGCGATCGATCCCTTCATGTCGGCCGCGCCGCGGCCATAGAGGGCGCCGTCCACGATCTCGGCCGCGAAGGGGTCCACGCTCCAAGCCTTGGCGTCGCCCACGGGCACCACGTCGGTGTGGCCGGCGTAGCAGAAGTTGGGTCCGGCCGCGCCCAGCCGGGCGTATAGGTTCTCGACCTCGGCCGCGCCCGGTTCGCGGAACGCCAGCCGGTGGCAGGTGAAGCCGAGCCCGCTCAGCACCCGCTCCAGCAGGTCGAGCGCGCCGCCCTCCTCGGGCGTCACGCTGGGGCAGCGGATCAGCCGTTGGGCGAGGTCGACCGGGTCGAGCGCGTCAGGGTCCGGCTTGCCGGTCATTATCGGCGCTCCTTGGTATTAGCCTATGCGCCGCGCACTCAATCGCGCAGCAGCTCGTTGATCGAGGTCTTGGCGCGGGTCCGCGCGTCGACCCTTTTCACGATGACCGCGCAGTAGAGCCCCGGCCCCATGGTCCCGTCGGGCAGCGGCTTGCCCGGCAGGTTGCCCGGCACCACCACCGAATAGGCGGGCACCCGTCCGGTGAAGATCTCGCCAGTGGCGCGGTCGATGATTTTGGTCGAGGCGCCGATGTAGACGCCCATGGAGAGCACCGCGCCGGTCTCGACGATCACGCCCTCGGCGACCTCGGAGCGCGCGCCGATGAAGCAGTTATCCTCGATGATCACCGGACCGGCCTGGAGCGGCTCGAGCACGCCGCCGATCCCGGTGCCGCCGGAGATGTGACAGTTCTTGCCGATCTGGGCGCAGGAGCCGACGGTGGCCCAGGTGTCGATCATGGTGCCGCTGTCGACATAGGCGCCGACGTTGACGAAGCACGGCATGAGCACGACGCCCGGGCCGATGTAGGCCGAATGGCGCACCGTGCAATGGGGCACGGCGCGGAAGCCGGCGGCCTTGAACCTGTTCTCGCCCCAGCCGGCGAACTTGGAGTCGACCTTGTCCCACCACGCGCTAGCTTCGCCGGGACCGCCGGGGATGGTGGCCGTGTCCCTGAGCCGAAACGACAGGAGCACCGCCTTTTTCAACCATTGGCGCACCTGCCAGGCGCCGTCCACCTTCTCGGCGACCCGGTAGGTTCCGGAATCGAGCCCGTCGAGGGCGGCCTCGACGGCCTCGGACACCTCGCCGCCGGTGGTAGGCGAGAGCCGGTCCCGGTTTTCCCAGGCTTCGTCGATGATGTTCTGCAGCGCTTCGGCGGTCATGGAATCCCTTTTTGCGTATTGGAGGTTGGGTGTCGGCGCGGATGGCCCCCGTCAAGATGCGGGAAGGTGGCGCCGGCTGTCAACGCCCGACCCCCGGGCGGGCGCCACGGAAGGCCGACGCGGATCACCGCGCCACGCCAGTCAAACCGGCCAAAACTCCTTATGCCCTTGCCAAATACACCAGGGGTTAAGCGCATCTTAAGGCGAATCAGGGCAATATCGCGCGGGCTATCGTACGCAACCATCGGGCCGGATTTGGGATCGCCATGGCTAGACTCCCCGCCACGCACGCCTCCAAGCAGGACTACGAGCGCGCCGTCGGCCAGGCGGCCGATCTCGGCCTGTTCTTGCCCGGCGGCTCGTTCGAGCGCTTTCCCGGGGCGGTGCTGCTGGTCGGGCAAAACAACATGGTGCTCGGCGCCAACCCCACCGCCGAGCCCATTGCCGCGCTCTTGACGCGCGGCGGCTGCGCGGAGCTGCGCGACGCCATCGGTGCGGCGCTCGCCGGGCGCGCGGCCCAAGTCAATCCCCTGCTGCTCCCGCCCGGGGACGACGCCAAGACGGTCGGGCTGGCCTTCGACGTGGCCGTCCTGCCCTGGTGCGACGGCACCGCGGCGCTCCTGCTCGGGCGTGACGTGACCCTCGAGCGCAGCCTGCGCTCGGCGCTCATCGAGTCCCGGCAACGCTACAAGGACCTGGTCGAGGCGGCCTGCGACTTCGCCTGGGAGACCGATGCCGAGGGCCGGTTCACCTTCGTCTCGACCCGGGGCGCGCTCGGCTACTCGGCGGCCGAGTTGGTCGGCGCGCCGACGCTCTACCTCCAGATCGATCAGACCGCGGTGCAGGACTCGCCCTTCACCACCCGGACTCCGATCCAGGATGTGGAGATCTGGCTGCGCGCCGCCGACGGAGAGGCGGCCTGCCTGCTTCTGACCGGCTTGCCGCTGACCGGTCCAGACGGCGAGTGGTGCGGGACCCGGGGCCTGTGCCGCAACATCACCCAGGAACGCACGCAGGCCGCCGAGCTCGCCGGCGACCGGCATCGCGAGCGCTTGCTCTCCTACGTCCTTGGCATCGTGCGCGACGAGATGGAGCCGACCCGGATGCTGACCGCGGCCGCGGGCGCGCTGGTCCCGGCGCTGCCGGCGGCCGGCGCGTGCATTTACCGCGCCGAGCGCTCGGGAGACCTCACTTGCGCCGCCCAGGCAGGCGTCCTGCCGCCCGAGGAGCTGCTCGCTCCCGCCCTTCGGCAAGTCGCGGTGGAAGGCTCCGACGACGAACTGGAGGTCGCCACGAAGGTTGGCGCCCTGTTCGCCAAGGCCACGCGCTTCGAGGATGACCGCAACGGCGTGCTCTGCGTCTGGCGCGAGGGCGTCTCGCGCCCTTGGAGCGTGGAGGACCGCTATCTGTTGAACGAGATCGCGGCCCAGGTCGGCCTGGCGAACCGGCAGCTGGCGCGCCAGGAGGAGCTGGAGGAGCTGTCGGCCACGGATTCGCTCACCGGCCTGCTCAACCGGCGCAGCTTCATGGAGGAGCTGGAGAAGCGTTACAGCCAGCGGCCCGACCGGCGCGGCGGCGCGGCGCTCCTGTTCATCGACCTGGACAACTTCAAGCCGGTCAACGACCGCCACGGCCACCAGCAGGGAGATCTGGCCTTGACCCTGGCCGCCCGCATCCTGCGCGAGCAGACCCGCGGCCGCGACTTGGTCGCGCGCCTCGGCGGCGATGAGTTCGCGCTGTTCATCGAGGACATCACGCCGGCCGCCGCCGAGTACAAGGGCCGCGAGTTGCTGCGCGCGGGGCGCGAGCTGGAGGCCTATTCGGGCGGCCCGGACACGCCCCTCGGCCTGTCCGTCGGCATCGCCGCCTGCGACCCGGAGGGAAAGGAAAGCTTGCAGGAACTGATCGAACGTGCGGACCAGGCGATGTACCGGGTCAAACGCCGCGGCAAGGGTGACTTGGAGCTCTCGCTCGCCGCAAAGCCGGAGGACGCGCGATGAGGCTGTTCAAGACCAGGACGCCGGTCCGGGACGACGGACTCAGCTACCAGGAATCCAAGCGCCTGGCGCGAGACGACGATCCGGAGGTGCGCGCGGGCCTGGCCGAGCGCCAGGACTTGCGGCCGGAAATCCTCTATTTCCTGGCCGAGGACGATTCGGCCGAGGTGCGTTGCCGGATCGCCGCCAACCTCAAGACGCCGCGCCAGGCCGACCTCGTCCTGGCGCGCGACGACAACGAGGCGGTGCGCCACCATCTCGCCAACAAGATCCGGGATCTCCTGCCCGAACTCGACGCCGACGCACAGGCCCAGGCGCATCAGTACCTGGTCGAGGTGATCGAAGCCCTGGCCCAGGATCAGGCGACGCGCGTGCGCCAGATCGTGGCCGAGGCCCTCAAGGACGTGGCCTCGGCGCCGAGCCACGTCATCCAGCGCCTGGCCCGCGACGCCGAGGAGGTGGTCGCTTGCCCGGTGCTCGAGTTCTCGCCTCTGCTCAGCGACCAGGACCTCCTGGAAATTATCGAGGGCGGTAACGCCTCGGGCAAGCTGAGCGCCATTTCGCGCCGCCAGGGCGTGGGCGAGCAGGTGACCGACGCGATCGTCGCGACCGAGGACGAAGGCGCGATCGCGGCGCTCTTGGAAAACGCCAGCGCGCAGATCCGCGAGGATACCCTCGACGGCCTCTTGGATGCGGCCATGGAGATCAGCGCGTGGCACGAGCCGCTGGTCCGGCGCCCGCGGCTTTCGCGCAAGACGGTGCGCAAGCTGGCCAGCTTCGTCGCCGCATCCCTGCTCGACATCCTCGAGGCGCGCAAGGACCTGGATAAGAAAACCAAGCGCGCGGTGGCGGAGGAAGTGAAGCGCCGGCTCGAGGACGATGAAGACGAGGAAGATCCCGCGCTTGCCGGCGAAACCCCGGAGCAGCGCGCCAGACAGCTGTTCGAGAACGGTGAGCTCACGGACGAGGCCTTGGTCCGGGCGCTGAACGGCGGCAACCGCGACCTGGTGCGCCACGGACTCGCGCTGCGCGCCGACCTGCCGCTTTCGCTCATCGATCACATCCTCTCGGCGCACAGCGCCAAGGGCGTCACCGCGCTGGCCTGGAAGGCCGGCTGCACCATGCGCTTCGCCAGCCAGTTGCAGCTGCGCCTCGGCAGCATCGTCCCGTCGCAGGTGCTCAATCCGCGCTCCGGCACCGACTATCCGCTGAGCCCCGAGGAGATGGACTGGCAGCTCGACTTCTTCCAGAGCCTGGCCGGGTAGCGAAAAACAGGGACCATTTCCGGGGACAGAAAAACCCGGGAAAGAAAATACGGGGACAGCATACTATTTTTTTACAGAACCATGTTGTCCGGTACGGCGCGCTAAGGGTAAAAAATAGTATACTGTCCCCGTATTTTCTTTCCCCGATTTTTCCTTAGCCGCGCCGGATCAGGGTGCCGATGCCCCGGTCGGTGAAGATCTCGAGCAGCATGGAATGGGGCACGCGGCCGTCCAGGATGACCGCCGCGTCGACGCCGTCCTCCACCGCCTTGGTGCAGGTCTCCAGCTTCGGAATCATGCCGCCGGTGATCGTGCCCTCCGCGCGCAGCTCGCGGATCCGTTCGACCGTCAGATCGGAAATCAGTTCGCCCGCTTTGTCGAGCACGCCGATGACATCGGTGAGCAGAAGCAGGCGCGAGGCGCCGAGCGCCCCGGCGATGGCGCCGGCCACGGTGTCGGCGTTGATGTTGTAGGTCTCGCCGCCGGCGCCCACGCCGATGGGCGCGATCACCGGGATCAAGCCCGACTGCTCGAGCGCGGTCAGGATCCGCGGATTGATCTGCTGCGGCTCGCCGACGAAGCCGAGGTCGAGGATCTTCTCGACGTTGGACTTCTCGTCCCGCGAGGTCCGGCGCAGCTTGGACGCCTGGATCAGGTCGCCGTCCTTGCCCGAGACGCCGATGGCCGCGCCGCCGGCGGCGTTTATGGCGCTGACGATGCGCTTGTTGATGGTCCCGGACAGCACCATCTCGACGATTTCGACGGTCTCGGCGTCGGTCACGCGCAGGCCGTCGACGAACTCGCTCTTGATCTTGAGGCGATCGAGCATCCGGCCGATCTGCGGGCCGCCGCCGTGCACCACGACCGGGTGGATGCCGACCTGCTTGAGCAGCACGATGTCGCTGGCGAACAGCCGCGCGAGCTCGGGGTCGCCCATGGCGTGGCCGCCGAACTTGATGACGAAGGCGCGCCCGGCGTAGCGGCGCATGAACGGCAGCGCCTCGGTGATGGTCCGGGCGGTGCGCAGCCAGTGCTTGGTGTCGGAAAAACTTCGCGGGGTCATGGCGCCCAGTCTAAAGCCTTTTGCAGCAACGTGAAACCGGCACCAACCAGATCGGACAACGCTCCTTGGTATTAGCCGCCCCGCGCCGGGGCCGCCAGCATGGCCAGCGCGGCGCGCAGCTCGGCGATCCCCAGGCCGGTGCGGGCGCTGGTGACCGGGCACTCGGGATGCGCGGCCGGATGGGCGGCGAGCTCCCGCTCGGTCGCGCGGCGGACGGCGGCGAGGGCTTGCGGTTTCATCTTGTCGGCCTTGGTGAGCACCGCCTGGTAGGACACCGCGGCCCGGTCGAGCTCGGCCATGATCTCGCGGTCGCTGTCCTTGGCCCCATGGCGCGAATCGATCAGCAGACAGACCCGGGCGAGCTCCGGCCGGCCCCTGAGGTAGCGGCGCGTCAACGCGCTCCAGCGGCGGATATCGGCCTTGGCGGCGCGCGCGTAGCCGTAGCCCGGCAGATCGACCAGGATCAGCCGGCCGCCCAGGTCGAAGAAATTGATCTGCTGCGTGCGCCCCGGCGTATGCGAGATGCGGGCCAACGTCCGGCGCCCGGTGAGCGCGTTGACGAGGCTCGACTTGCCGACGTTGGAGCGGCCCGCGAAGGCGACCTCGGGCAGACCCGTCTGCGGCAGCCGGTCGGTCCCTACGGCCGCGCCCAGGAACCCGCAGTCCTGCGCGAACAAATGCCGGCCGGCCTCGATCTCCTCGAGCGTCGGGACGCCGTCGCCCGGACCGCTGTTTCCTTTGGGGCTCGCGGCGTCGGGGGGATCGGCCGGCATGGTCGTTCTGGCCTTAGCGGCGGGGGGCCCGGGTCTTTCCGGCTTTCTGGTCGGTCTTTTTGCCGCCTTTCCGGCCGCCTTTCCGGCCGGTTTTTTTGCCCGCTTTCTGACCGGTTTTCTCACCGGCCGTCTGACCGGCCGTCTGACCGGCCTTCTGACCGGCCTTCTGACCGGCTTTCTGACCGGCCTTCCCACCGGCCTTCGTGCCGCCTTTTTGTCCGGCTGGCTGGCTGGCTGGCTGGCTGGCTTTCTGGCTGGCTTTCTGGCTGGCTTGCTGGGTGGCTTTTCGGCCGATCGGCGCGCCGGCCCGCTTCATGATCACGTACTGCTGGGTGACGGAGAGCAGGTTGTTCCAGGTCCAATAGATCACCAGGCCGGCCGGGAAACGGGCCAGCAGGAAGGTGAACATGATCGGCATGAACAGGAAGATCTTGGCCTGGACCGGGTCCGGCGGCTGCGGGTTCAGGCGCTGCTGGACGAACATGGAGAGTCCCATGAGGATCGGCCAGACCCCGAGATTGATGAGCTCGAAGGGGCCGAGCGGCGGCACCTCCCAGGGCAGCAGGCCGAAACCGTTCAAGAACGAGCTCGGGTCCGGTGCCGAGAGGTCCTGGATCCAGCCGAAGAAGGGGGCGTGGCGCATCTCGATGGTGACGAACATGACCTTGTAGAGCGCGAAGAACACCGGGATCTGGATCACGACGGGCAGACAGCCGGAGGCGGGATTGGTGCCTTCGCGCTTGTACAGCCCCATCATCTCCTGATTGAGCCGCTGCTTGTCGTCCTTGAAGCGCTCGCGCAGCACCAACATCTCCGGCTGCAGCTTGCGCATCTTGGCCATGGAGACGTAGGACTTGTTGGCGAGCGGGAAGAACAACAGCTTGATGCCCACGGTCAGGATCAGGATCGCCACGCCGAAGTTGCCGAGGCGCTGGTTGATGTAGTGCAGGGCATAGAACAGCGGCTTGGTCAGGAAATAGAACCAGCCGAAATCGACCGCGCGGTCGAAGAGAGCGATGCCGTGGTTGTCGCGGTAGTCGTCGAGCACGGTGACGACCTTGGCGCCGGCGAACAGCCGGCTCCTGCTTTCGGCCGTGACCCCGGGCAGGATCACGATCCCTTCGTAGAGGTAGTCGGCCTGGTATTTGTCGTCGCCGCCGCTGGCGCTGTGCACGAAGCGCGTCTCGACCGGCTTGTCCTGATCGGGCACTAAAGCGACAAGCCAATACTTGTCGGTGATGCCCAGCCAGCCGCCGGTGGTTTTCGTTTGCACCGGCCCGTCATCCTGGAGGTCGCTGTAATCGACCTCCTTGAGCTTGTCGTCGAAGACGCCGAGCGGGCCCTCGTGCAGGATGTAGAAGCCGAGGATGTCCGGCGTGCCGGTACGCGAGATGAACCCGTAGGGCTGCAGGCTCACCTTTTGCTCGCTCATGTTCGCGACCCGCTGGGTGACGGTAAACATGTAGTTCTCGTCGACCTCGTAGACCTGCTCGAAACGCAAGCCGCGGCCGTTGTCCCAGCTCAGGGTCACGGGACGATGCACGGTCAGGATCTCGCCGTTCGCCTGCCAGACGGTATCGGCGCCCGGCGGGTTGATATCGCCCCGGCCCGCCGTCCAGCCGAAGCCGGCGAAGTACGGGTTGGTGGTCCCGGGCGGCGATAGCAGGGCGATCTGGTCGCTGTCTTCTTCCAGAGTCTCGCGATAACGCGTCAGGACCAGATCGTCGATTCGACCGCCGACGAGCGAGATCGATCCGCTCAGGGTCGGCGTCTGGATGGCGACCCTGGGAACCTGGGTGAGGATTTCACCGCGGTCCATCTCGCTCGGCGGCACGGCGGTCCCGGTTTCTATATCGCCGAGCGGGATCGGTGCGCCCTCCGGCACCGCGCCCGTCGGCGGGGCGAACCCCGGCGTCTGCGCCTGTTCCTGCTGGTCGGGCGGCACCGGGGGCTCCGCTATGAAGAACTGGAACGTCAGCAGGATTAAGATCGACAGGACGATCGCCAGAACCAGGTTGCGCTGTTCCATGTCCGCCTCGGGTGCCCGGGAGCGCGCGCTTTAGGACCCGCCGCGCCCGAGGCGCGATCCCTGGCCCGGCCCGCCGCCCGGCAGGCGCAGGCCGTGCAACGCGCCCGGAAGGGGCAGGTCGAAGCGTTCGGGCACCGGGTCGTAGCCGCCGGCGCGCCACGGATGGCAGCGCAGGATCCGCGCCAACGCCAGCCCGGCACCGCGCCACGCGCCGTGCCGGGCGAGCGCCTGGCACGCGTAATTGGAACAGGTCGGATGATACCGGCAGCTCACGGGCAAGACGGGCGAAAGCACGAGCCGATACGCCCAGACCAGACCGATCAGAATATGGCTCCCTAACCTCATGGGTCCCTTATCTACCTATCTAACTCTGCTCTAACTCTGCCTGCCGGAGCTTCCCGGGCGCCGGCCGCGCCCTTGCTTCCCTCCGACCCGCCCGAGCGCTTGGCGCAGGTCCTCGACCAGCTCCGCATAGGGGCGATCGAGGGTCCGCGCACGCCCGATCAACACGTAGTCGCAGCCGGGCCGGCCGAGTTCGGGAAGCACCTCCGTGGCGACCGCCCGCAGCCGGCGCCGGGCCCGGTTGCGCCTGGTCGCGTTGCCGACCTTTCGGCTGACCGTGAAACCGACCCGAACTTCGTCCTCTTCAATTGGTTTCCGGGCGGCGGCCTTTCCAGTACCCGCGGCCGCGGGCGGCGGACGCCGGCGGGCTTGGAGTATCAGACCGGGAGTCACCCACTTCGCGCCCTCGGCGGCCACCTTGAGGAAATCGGGTCGCGTCTTGAGGCGCCCGATGATCGGCATCATCGCCGGTTTACGCGGACAGGCGCTTGCGTCCCTTGGCACGGCGCCGGGCGAGGACTCTGCGCCCGCCCACCGTTGCCTTGCGGGCCCGGAATCCGTGGCGACGCTTACGGACCAGCACACCGGGCTGAAAAGTGCGCTTCACTGCATGAACTCCATTGTCCGGATGGATCGAATTTGCCGAGGCTGTATAAGGGCAGCCACCCGCTCTGTCAACGACGCGGCGGGCCGGCGAAACAACGACTTCACGGGGGTTTCACGCCTTGGTGACTGGCTGTCGCCCGGCTCCGATGCTACATATCCGGGCGAGTGGGGCATCCTCGGCCGCAGGGACGGGCAGTCGGGGGCGCCCTGGACCTTGTGGCTTGGGAGATTTTGGTCCGGACCATGGCCGGCCGGCGCCGGCGGGGCCCGGCCGGTCGATCGCCGAGGCCAGCGCCCAAACCGCATGACGCCAGAACCGCATGATGAATGAACCGGCACAGAGCGCCACGCCCAAAAGCCGCCACCTCGGCCGGTTGCTTCCCGCCGGGGTGCTGGTGACCGGGCTGGTCCTGTTCTTTGTGCTCGGCCTCGACCGCTACTTCGATCTCGAGATGCTGCGGGAGCACCGGAATTGGCTGAAGGGCGGGGTGGAAGAATTCGGCGTGCTCGCCATCATCCTTTACACCCTGCTCTATATGGCCCTAACCGCGTTTTCGATCCCCCTCGGAGGGGTTCTCACGGTCACCGCGGGGTTCTTCTTCGGTTCGCTGGTGGCCGCGAGCTGCGCCGTGATCGGTGGGACTTTGGGGGCGATCATCGTGTTCCTCGCCGCGCGCACGGCGGTCGGTGAACTGTTGCGCGCCAAGGCGGGCTCGGCGCTCGAACGCATGGAGGCGGGGTTCCGGGAGAACGCGTTCAACTATCTCCTGACCCTTCGGCTGATTCCAATCTTTCCGTTCTGGCTGATCAACCTGGTGCCCGCATTCCTCGGCATGCCGCTTCGAAGCTATGCCGTTGCGACCTTCGTGGGGATCATTCCCGGGTCGCTGGTATACGCCAGCCTGGGCAACGGCCTGGGTGCGATCCTGGACGCGGGCGCGGATCTGGATCTCAGTATCCTCATCAAACCGGCGGTTCTGTTTCCCTTGCTCGCGCTCGCCGTCTTGGCACTGCTGCCCGTGGCCTATAAGAAGATCAAGGGGCGCCGAGCCGCGCCCGGTTGAGCCGGGCGCGTGCGCCGTCGGGGCACGAGGCGACGGGAAACTCCCTCGATGACCAAATTCATCAACGCGGACATCTGCGTCATCGGCGCCGGGTCGGCCGGCCTGTCGATCGCCGCCGGCGCATCCCAAATGGGCGCGCGGACGGTGCTCGTCGAGCGCGGCCGGATGGGTGGCGACTGCCTCAACTACGGCTGCGTGCCGTCCAAGGCGCTGCTCGCCGCCGCCAAGGCGGCCAACGCGCACAGGCGCGCGCGCCGCATGGGAGTAGGCGGCGCCGCGCCCGAGATCGACTTCCAGGCCGTGCACGACCACGTGCGCGGCGTGATCGAGTCCATCGCACCGCAGGATTCGGTCGAGCGCTTCGAGGCCATGGGGGTCACCGTGGTGCGCGCCGGCGCCCGCTTCACGGGGCCGCGCGAGGTCGAGGCCGGGGATACGCGGATCCGCGCCCGGCGCTTCGTCGTCGCCACCGGCTCGCTGCCCATGGTGCCGCCCATACCCGGTCTCGACGCCCTGCCCTATCTGACCAACGAGACGGTCTTCGACCTGAGCGAGCTGCCCGGCCACCTGATCGTCGTCGGCGGCGGACCGATCGGCTGCGAGCTGGGCCAGGCCTTCCGCCGGCTGGGCGCGCGGGTCAGCCTCCTGGAAATGGCTTCGATCCTGCCCAAGGACGATCCCGAGCTGGTCGACATCCTGCGCACCAAGCTGCGCGAAGACGGCGTGGAAATCCTGGAGGGCGCCCGGGTGGCCAGCGTCGAGGGATCCGGCGTCGAGGGATCGGGCGTCGAGGGATCGAACAGGGCGGTCGCGGTCACGGTCGAGCGGGACGGCGAAACGCAGCGGCTGAGCGGCTCGACACTGCTGATCGTCGCGGGCCGCCGTCCGGCCGTGGACGATCTGGATCTCCAGGCCGCCGGCATCGAATTCGACCGGGGCGGCGTCAAGGTCGACGCCCGCCTGCGCACGACCAACCGGCGTGTCTATGCCGCCGGCGACGTGGTCGGCGGCTATCAGTTCACCCACATGGCCGGCCATCACGCCTCGGTCGTGATCAAGAACGCCCTGTTCCGGGTGCCCGCCAAGGTCGAGACCCGCGCCGTGCCCTGGGTTACCTACACGGATCCGGAACTCGCCCACGTCGGCCTGAGCGAAGAGGCGGCGCGGCGCACCCACGGCCGCATCCGGGTCCTGCGCTGGCCCTTCGCGGAGAACGACCGGGCCCGGGCCGAGCGCCGCACCGACGGCTTGGTCAAGGTCGTCGCGACCCCGCGCGGCCGGATCCTGGGGGCGTCCATTCTGGGCGCCCACGCCGGCGAGTCGATCCAGCCCTGGATTCTGGCCATCTCGCGCCGAATCGGACTCTCGGCCATGGCCGGGACGATCGCCCCCTACCCGACGCTGGGCGAGGCCAGCAAGCGGGCCGCGGCCAGTTTTTACGCGGAAAAGATGTTCTCCGAGCGCACCAAGCGCCTGGTTCGCCTGCTCCTGCGCCTCGGATAAGCCGGATTTCCGGGCCGGGCTTCCGGCTCTCCCCCCGGTTCCCCCCGGGGGCTTTCACGGAAATTTGAACCAAATCCCAGGAACGTGAATCGAGATTGCCGCCCCGAGGGGTCATTATTCCGGGACGCAAGCTCCTGCGCCGTGGGACGGGGTCATAAGCGATCCCGTAGGCTCCGGGGCGACAGTGGCCGGATGCCCCGGCTTGGATTCTTTGTTTGGAGGCGTAATATGATAAAGAAGACCGTTATTGCACTCAGCGTCGTGACTCTGGCGACCGGCGCCATTGCCTTGCCGACCGCCGTGTCCAAGGCCGCGGGTACCTCGATTCAGATCGTCGCCGGGTGCAATCCCTGTGCACCCAAGACTTGCGGGGCCTGTAACCCCTGTGCGGCGAGCGCCTGCAATCCTTGCAATCCGTGCAATCCGTGCGCGGTAAAGATTCTGTGCAACCCGTGCAATCCCTGCGCGGCTAAGAATCCCTGCAACCCCTGCAACCCCTGTGCGACGAATTAGCTCGATTTAGAGCCGATTTCGTTTGCCGAGGTGCTGGCGCGTCCGCTGCCTTCCGAACCCTCCCCTCTCCCTTGGTCGGCAGCGGCGCGCTAACTTTCTTTCCGGGATGCCGCGTGCGGCCCCGCACGAACCGGAAAATTTCACCCGGAACGCGGATTGCGGCATTTCCGCCGCAGCCGTGCTAGAATTCGCCCATGACCGGCAAGAAGCTCAGGCTGCCGCCGCTGGCCGAGAGCCTGTCGGCGCGGCTCCTGTTGTTGACCATTGCCTTCGTGATGTTGGCCGAGGTGCTGATCTACGCGCCTTCGATCGGCCGTTTCCGGCTGGTCTATCTCGAGGAACGCCTGGCCGCCGCGCACCTGGCGATCCTGGCGCTGGAGGCGACGCCGGACCAGATGATCGGCGAGGACCTGAAGCGCGAGCTGCTCGACCACGTGGGCGCCTATTCGGTCGGCCTGACCCGGCCGGGCGCCGGCAAGCTGATGCTGATGGTGACCACCCCGGGCCCGGTCGACGCCAGCTATGACCTGCGCGAGGCCAGCTTCTTCGGTCTGATCGGCGATGCCTTCATGACGCTCATGGACGACGGCGGCCGCATCCTACGGGTCGTCGGCGTATCGCCCAAGGACCGCAAGACCCTGGTCGAGGTGGTCCTGGAGGAGGCGCCGCTGCGGCGCCAGATGCTCGGCTATTCGGAGCGCATCCTGGCGCTGTCGCTGGTCATTTCGCTCTTCACCGCGGCCCTGGTCTATTTGAGCCTGCACCTGCTCATGGTCCGGCCCATGCGCCGCATCACCGAGTCCATGGCCCGGTTCCGCGACGATCCCGAGGACGCCTCGCGCATCATCAAGCCCTCGGCGCGCAGCGACGAGGTCGGTGTCGCCCAGCGCGAGCTGGCCGAGATGCAGGAGGGCTTGCGCGGCGCCTTGCGGCAACGCGCGCGCCTGGCCGCCCTCGGCGCCGGCATCACCAAGATCAGCCACGACCTGCGCAACATCCTGGCCACCGCGCGCCTGGTGTCGGACCGCTTGGTCGAGAGCGAGGACCCGGAGGTGCGCCGGACCGCGCCGACCCTGCTCAGCGCCATCGACCGCGCGGTCAACCTCTGCGCCCAGACACTGAACTTCACCAGCGAGGGCGCCCCGGCGGTCGATCTCAGCCGCTTCGACCTGGGCGAACTGGTGCGGGAGGTCGGCGCCTCCCTGCCGGAGCAACTCAACGGCCAGGCGAGGTGGCATAGCCTGATCGAGGAAAACTTCGAGGTTTCCGCCGACCGCGAGCAGCTGCACCGGGTGCTCAGCAACCTGGGCCAGAACGCCGTCCAGGCCGGCGCCACCAAGGTCGAGATCGCCGCGCGGCGCGATGACGACTGCTTCGTCATCGACGTGACCGACAACGGCCCCGGACTCTCGCCGCGCGCGCGCGCGCACCTGTTCAAGCCGTTTGCCGGCTCGTCGCACCCGGGCGGGACCGGCCTCGGCCTGGCCATCGCCCGCGAGCTGATGCGCGCCCACGGCGGCGATGTCCAGCTCGAGCGCTCGACCTCGGAAGGAACCAGCTTCCGCCTGATCCTGCCGGTGGACCGGGGGCAACGGTGAGCCGTCGCGCGGGGTTCGGCCCGCGCGCGCCCGTTCCGTGCTAAGCTTCCCCGACGCTCCTCGTGGCGCTCCATAAGGTTTTTTTTAGAAAGCTCGGGAAGGACGCCGTCATGGGCAAGAACCGGGCGCCGTGGCGCGCCGTCCCGGTCGCGTTTTGCGCGCTCCTCGCGGTTTCGCCCGCGCGCGGCGACGAGGCGGCCATCCACGCCGGGCGCCGGGCCGCGATGCTCGAGGTCATTCAGGCGCACGCCGGGGCCGGCTATGCCGCCGCCCTGGCGCCGGCCATCTCGCCCGCCGTGATCGCCGCCATGGGCCGGGTCGCGCGCCACGAGTTCGTGCCCGAGGCGCTGCGTGCAAGCGCCTACGAGGACCGGCCGCTGCCGATCGGCTACGGCCAGACCATCTCCCAGCCCTACATCGTGGCGCTGATGACCGACCTCCTGGAGCCGGCCCGCGGCGACAAGGTGCTCGAGGTCGGCACCGGCTCGGGCTATCAGGCGGCGGTGCTCGCCGAGCTCGGGCTCGAGGTCTACTCCATCGAGATCGTGCCCGAACTGGGCGCGCAAGCGGCCGCGCGCTTCGGGCGGCTCGGCTACGGCGCGGTCTCGGCCCGGGTCGGCGACGGCTACCACGGCTGGCCGGAGCAGGGGCCCTTCGACGGGATCGTGGTCACCGCCGCCGCCGGTCACGTGCCGCCGCCGCTCGTCGCGCAGCTCAAGCCGGGCGGGCGCATGGTGATCCCCGTGGGCGAGCCCTACCGGGTCCAGCAACTGGTCCTGATCACCAAGGCCAAGGACGGGACCCTGCGCACCCGCCAGCTGCTGCCGGTCAGGTTCGTGCCGCTGACCGGGCGGCGCTGACCGGGCGGCGCTGACCATGCCCTTGGTCGCGATCTCGCTGGTCTCGGCCGGCGCCATCGGCTACGAGATCCTGTTGATGCGGCTGTACTCGATCGGCCAGTGGCATCACTTCGCCTACATGATCATCTCCATCGCCCTGCTCGGCTTCGGCGCCAGCGGGACTTTCCTGGCGCTCGCCCGGGCTTGGCTGCTCGATCGCTTCCTCAAGGCCTGGCAGGCCAACGCGGTCATCTTCGGCGTGACCGCGGCCTTCGGTTACGCGCTCGCGCGCAACTTCATCGTCAATCCCTTCGAGCTGGCCTGGGACCCGGCCCGGGGGATCCTGCTGCTGTGGACCTACCTGGTGCTCATGGTGCCGTTCTTCTGCGCCGCCAACTGCGTCGGACTGGCCTTCATGCGCTTCGGGGACCAAGTGGGGCGGGTCTACCGCTACGACCTGGTGGGCGCGGGGCTGGGCGCGGCCGGGGTGATCGGGGTGCTGTTCCTGCTGCCGCCCTCGGCGGCGCTGAAACTGCTCATCGCACTCGGCTTCGCCGCGGCGGGCATTGCCGAACTGGGGTCCGGGCACAGCCGTCGCCGCGGGCACGCGCTGCTGGCGGCGCTGTCCGGGTTGCTGGTTGCGTGGCTGATTCCGGGATCGACCTTCGCGCCGCGCCTGTCCGAGTACAAGGGGCTCAGCACCGCGCTCAACGCGCCCGGCGCCGAGGTCATCCACGAGAGTTCCAGCCCGCTCGGCCGGCTCACGGTGGTGCGCAGCCCGCGGGTGCCGTTCCGCCACGCCCCGGGCCTGAGCCTGAACGCCCCGGCGGCGGTGCCCGAACAGCTCGGCCTGTTCACCGACGCCGACGCCATGACCGCGATCACCCGCTTCGACGGCGACCCGCGCTCCGTCGCCTATCTCGATTTCACGGTCCAAGCGCTGCCCTATCACCTGCTCGAAAACCCCTCGGTGCTGGTCCTGGGGGCGGGCGGCGGCGCCGAGGTGCTGCTGGCCCGCGCTCACGGCGCCGGCCGGGTCGAGGTCGCCGAGCCCAACCCCGGGGTGATCGCGCTGCTGCAAGGCCGCTTCGCCGGGTTTTCCGGCAAGGTCTACGACCCGGCGCGCACCACGGTCTACCTGACCGACGCGCGCGGCGCCCTGGCGTTCGCCGGCTCGGGCTACGATCTCATCCGGCTGCCCCTGGGCGCGGCGGCGGCCGGCGGCTTCGGCGCCTTGCAGGCGACCTACGGCGCCACGGTCGAGGCCTTCGTGGGCTATCTGGGGCGCCTCGGCCGCGGCGGCCTGTTGGCGGTCAGCGTGCCGATCGAGGTGCCGCCGCGCGCGCCGCTCAAGCTGTTCGCCACCGCGATCGCGGCGCTGGAGCGCATGGAGGCCGCCCGGCCCGGCCGGCGCCTGGTGCTGCTGCGCGGCTTCAACACCGCGATCCTGCTGGTCAAGCGCGGCGATTTCACCGCGGCCGAGATCGCGACCGCGCGCCGCTTCGCGCGCGAGCGCGCCTTCGATCTCGCCTACGCGCCGGGCCTGGCGCGCGCCGAGGCCAACCGCTTCAACGTGCTCGACGCGCCCTATCTCTACGACGGCGCCGTGGCGCTGCTCGGCCCCGGCCGGGCGGCGTTCATGGCGGACTACAAGTTCGACCTGCGCCCGGCCAGCGACGACCGGCCGTACTTCTTCGATTTCCTCAAGTGGCGCGCCCTGCCCGAGCTCCTCGCGCTGAGCCGCCAGGGCGCCATGCCGCTGATCGCGTGGGGCCACTTGATCCTGCTCGCGACGCTGGTTCAGGCGCTGGTCTTGAGCGCGCTCTTGATCCTGGCGCCGCTCGCCGTCTGGCATCGCCGGCGCGGCGCGCCGGCGCGCGGGCGCGCCCGGGTCGCGGCCTATTTCCTGGCGCTCGGCCTGGCCTTCCTGTTCGTCGAGATCGCCTTCATCCAGCGCTTGACCCTGTTCCTCGGCCATCCGCTCTACGCCGTGGCCGTGGTGCTCGCCGCCTTCCTGGTGTTCGCCGGCCTGGGCGCGGGGTTGAGCCCGCGCCTGGCCGCGCGCCTGCCCGAGGACCCGGCGGCCCGCGGGCGCGTCTCGGCGCTGGAGGCCGCGGTCGCCGCCATCGCCGTCATCGCGCTCTTTTACCTGGCGGTCCTCACGCCGGTGACGGCGTTCCTGATCACCCTGCCGCTCGAGGCCAAGCTGCCGCTGGCGCTCGCCGCCATCGCGCCGCTCGCCTTCTGCATGGGCATGCCGTTCCCCCTGGCGCTCGCGCGCGTAAGCCGCGAGGCGCCGGCGCTGGTGCCCTGGGCCTGGGGCATCAACGGCTGCGCCTCGGTGGTCAGCGCGGTGCTCGCCACCCTGCTGGCCATCGAGTTCGGCTTCACCGTCGTCGTGGGGCTCGCGGTCGCGCTCTATGTGCTGGCCGCGCTGGTCTGGCGCGGGCGGCTTTAGCCCGCCATGGCTCCTAGTCTAGGGTGAACGCCGCGCCGTCGAAGCGCTCGCGGGTCGCGATCTCCGCGACCGAGCGGCGGCGCAGCTTGGTGAGCTGCTTGACCGGCCGCCCCAGCGGCACCACCGCGCAGACCGCGAACTCGGGCGGGATGTTGAGCAGGGCCTGGATCTTGGGCTCCTCGGCGATGGCCAGCGTCGTGATGGTGCCGCCGAATCCCGCCTGGCGGGCGGCCATCAGCACGTTCCACACGAAGGGATAGATCGACGCCCCGCTGATCACGCCGACACGGTCCAGGTCCTGGTCCATCGAGGCGACCAGCTTCAGGTCGAGGACGAAAACCAGCACCACCGACGCCTTTGCGCACGGCTCGGTCAGCCCGGCGGGCGCGGCGGTCGCCGCGATCTCCTCGGGCGTGACCTTGGTCGGGACGATGGTGTTCCAGGGGCTCTCCCCGGCCTGGACCTGGGCGGCGTAGCGCTTGGCCGCGGGCTCCACGAGCTGGCCGAGCCGGCCGCGGGTCTCCGGGTCCCGGACCACGATCACGCGGTTGCCCTGGCGGTTGCCGCCGCTCGGCGCGAAGCGCGCGTTCTCGAGGATGTCGTGGAGCACCGCGTCGGGCAGCGGATCGCCGGTGTAGTCCCGGGCCGCGAAGGTGGTGCGCATGACGTCGTAGAGTTCCATGGCTCGTCCTCTCTCGTCCTTCCCCCCTAGGACCCGGGACTCTAGCAGATCGGCATCGGCGGCGTATCGGTGACGCAGGAGCGGGGCGCCGCGCCTCAACCGCCGCCCGGCTCGTCGTCCTTCAGGCTGATGGTGAAGGTGGCGTTGCCGTTGATGTGGAGCATCGGCTGGGCGGCGTTGTGGCGCTGCTGCTGGATCTGGGTGTTGACGTTGAGGTTGGTCAGGCGGCAGGTCTTGGCGATCACTGCCTTGAGCAGCGCGCATTCCTCGTGCCCCAGGCGGTAGAGGTACTCGCGCCCCGCCCTCTGCGCCGCGGCGAGCGTCGCCTCGCTCAGGTCCGGCAGCGGTATCTGGGTGTTGAAGGCGACGCTGACGTTGACCGGTTGCCCGCCGAAGGGTTGGGCCAGGAACGAGGCCTCGGCCGGCGCCGCCGCCGGCGCGAGCGTGAGCCCGGCGAGCAGCGTCAAGGCTGGAAGGGCAAAAAATCGCAAACCGCGCATGTCCAACTCCTGTTGTCGTCGTGGGGCCCCCACAAGACGGGGGCGCGAAGGTCAGCCAGGAGTAGGCCGCCCAAGGGTGGCGACAACAGGGCAGCGGCGCGGCGATTGCGTGGCGGGGGGAGCTAATCCCCAATCGCCACGCCCTCGCGGCGCGGGTCGGCGGCGCCTTCGAGGCCGTCGGCCGTGACCGCGATGGCGTGCAGGCCGCTGGTCATGGCGCGGATGCGGACCTCGTGGCCGAGGGCTTCGAGGGCGGGCTTGAGCGCGGCGAGCGGCGTGCCCTCCTCCAGGTCGGTCGGGCCGTTGCGGTTGACCGCGTGGGGCAGGGCGACGGCGGCCTGGGGGTCGAGGTTCCAGTCGAGCGCGGCGATGAGGGCCTGGGCGACGTAGCCGATGATGCGGCTGCCGCCGGGCGAGCCCACGGCGAGCAACAGGCGCCCCTCTCGGTCCAGCACGAGCATCGGCGACCTGGAGGAGCGCGGGCGCCTGCCC
>JACZWN010000204.1 GCA_022572105.1 Pseudomonadota bacterium
CTTGCTATGCCTTGCATCGCCGCGCCACGCGCTCCTGGCCGAAAGCCTTGGGAAGCCGTCTCTATGGGTCATTATCAACGCTCCTTGGTATAAGAACGAGTCGGAGGGATCATGACCATGGAATACCTGCGCTTGGGCGTGAACATCGATCACGTGGCGACCATCCGCAACGCCCGCGGCGGCGGCCATCCGGACCCGGTACGTGCCGCGCGCCAGGCCGCGGCCGCCGGCGCCGACGGAATCACCGCGCATCTGCGCGAGGACCGCCGTCATATCTCCGACGACGATATCTCGCGCCTGTCCGAGGGCATCGATCTGCCGCTCAACCTGGAAATGGCGGCGACCGAGGAAATGCTGCAAATCGCGCTGCGCCACCGGCCGCACGCCGGCTGCATCGTTCCCGAGAAGCGCCAGGAAGTCACGACCGAGGGTGGCCTGGACGCGGCCGGCGGGCTGGACGAACTGCGGCCCTATTGCGAGCGGCTGTCGGAGGCGGGCATCCGCGTCTCGCTGTTCATCGATCCCGACCGGGCCCAGCTCGAGGCGGCCAAGGAGCTGGGCGTCCCGGTGGTCGAGCTCCATACCGGCGCGTATTGCGCCGCCTTCTTCGCGGACCGCGGCGGGACGCGGACCAAGACGGAGCTGGCGCGCATCGTCTCGGCGGCCGAGATGGCCGGGCAGCTGGGCCTCGAATGCCACGCCGGCCACGGCCTGACCTTCGACACCGTGGGACCGGTGGCCGCGGTTCCCGAGGTCATGGAACTGAACATCGGTCACTTCTTGGTCGGCGAGGCGATCTTCTGCGGCCTGGACAGCTCGATCAAGCGCATGCGCAGCCTGATGGACCAGGCGCGCGCCGAGGCCGGCGGCGCGCGGAGCGCCTGAACGCTCGTGCATTCGCGATGATTATCGGCCTCGGCAACGACCTGATCGACATCCGCCGGATCGAGAAGACCCTCGAGCGCTTCGGCGCGCGCTTCACGGCGCGGGTCTTTACCGAGACCGAGCAGCGCAAGTCGGACCGGCGCGCCACCCGGGCCGCCAGCTACGCCAAGCGCTTCGCCGCCAAGGAGGCCTGCGCCAAGGCGCTCGGCACGGGGGTGCCGCGCCGCGGCGTTCATTGGCGCGACCTGGGCGTGGTCAACCTGCCGAGCGGCAAGCCGACCATGGAGCTGACCCGCGGCGCGGCGCGGCGCCTGAAGGAAATCACGCCAGACGGCATGACCGCCCAGATTGACGTGACCCTGACGGACGACTATCCCTTGGCGCAGGCGATCGTGATCATCTCCGCCCGGCCGAACGCGCAACCGTGACGCCGGATTGGGGTTTCTTGCACAACGAGGAGGAGGGCGCGCGGGGCCGTGGTTCCGCGGCCGGCGGGGAGTTCAGGCCGCTTTTTGAGAAAGCAAAGATAATTCAATTCGTTAGGTGGATATTTTAATGCCGAAAAAGAAGCCAAGTGCCCTCGGTGAAACCGTTCGCACGGTAATCTACGCGGTGCTCATCGCGTTCGTCATCCGGGTCTTCGCTTACGAACCCTTCAACATCCCGTCCGGCTCCATGAAGCCGACCCTTTTGATCGGCGACTATCTCTTCGTCTCCAAGTTCTCCTATGGCTACAGCCGGTACTCCCTACCGTGGGGCCTGCCGATCATCGGGGAGCGCATCCTGGCGAGCGAGCCCGAGCGCGGCGACGTCGTGGTCTTCAAGCTGCCCAAGGACAACAGGACCGACTATATCAAGCGCGTCGTCGGCCTGCCGGGCGACACGATTCAGGTTACCCGCGGCATCCTTCACATCAACGGCGAGCCGGTCGAGCGCCGCAAGGTGGGCACCGTGCGGTTGGCCAGCTACGGCGGCTACGTCCAACGGGTGACCGAATACATCGAGACCCTGCCCAATGGGGTCGAGCACCGGATCTGGGAGGTGAGCGACGACGAGGATCTGGACAACACGCCGCTCTACGAGGTGCCGCCCGGACACTTCTTCATGATGGGCGACAACCGGGACAGCAGCCAGGACAGCCGCGTCACCTACGCGGTCGGTTTCGTGCCGTTCCGGAACCTGATCGGGCGCGCCGAGTTTCTGTTCTTCTCGCACGACGACAGCGCCGGGTGGTTCGAAGTGTGGAAGTGGCCGGGCGCGATCCGATTCAGCCGCATCTTCGATGGCGTCGAATAGCGGCCCCGGCGCGGCGCGGCGCGCGGACAACGGGCCGGCAGAGGATCCGGCTCCGCTGGCCGAGCGCCTGGGTCATCGCTTCGCACGGCCCGAGCTGCTGGTTCGGGCGCTCACCCATCCGAGCGCCGCGAAGCATCGGGGCGCGCGGGACGACAGCTACGAGCGCCTGGAGTTTCTCGGCGACCGGGTGCTCGGCCTGATCGTGGCCGACCTTTTGCTGGCCCGCTTTCCGGGCGAGGCGGAGGGCGCGCTCGCCGTGCGCCACGCCGATCTGGTGCGCCGCGAGACCCTCGCCGAGGTGGCCGGCGAGCTCGGGCTCGAGCGCCACCTGCGTCTGGCCAAGGGCGAGGAGGCGGCGGGCGAGCGGCGAAACCCGGCGCTCTTGGCCAACGCCTGCGAGGCGGTCATCGGCGCGCTCTATCTGGACGGCGGGCTGGATGCCGCGCGCGGCCTCATCGAATCGTTTTGGACGGCGCGCATCGAGTCCGCGTCCAAGCCGCCCCAGGACGCCAAGACCGGCTTGCAGGAATGGGCGCAAAAGCGCGGCCTGGCGCTGCCCCGCTACCGCGAGGTGGGCCGCGAGGGACCGGCGCACGAGCCGCACTTCACGATCGAGGCCAGCGTCGCGGGGCACGAGCCCGCCCAAGGCGAGGGCCGCTCCAAGCGCCTGGCCGAACGGGCCGCCGCCGAGCGCCTGCTGGCGCGGGTCAGGGACCAAGCCTAGTGTCGTGAAAGGTTCCTTGCCTCGGCTGTCAAATTTTCACCACAAAGACACGAAGACAAAGACTCACCACAGAGGCACAGAGACACGAGAGGAGAAACCAAAAAAACCACGAAGACACAAAGACACTAAGAACTTTTTGGTTGCGCGCTTCGCGCGCGAAATTCCTCTTTGCAACTTTGTGTCTTCGTGCCTTCGTGGTGATTCTTTCTGGTTCTCTGTGCCTCTGTGCCTCTGTGGTGAATCTATTTTTCCCGCCTATCGGGGAACGAATTGTCGGAGTCGGAACGCTTAAGATCCAGGATGCCAGGATGACTGAGGGCGGCGTGGCCGAGGCGAGCCCGCGCTGCGGCTTCGTGGCGCTCCTGGGCGCGCCGAATTCGGGCAAATCGACCCTGCTCAACCGCCTGGTCGGGGCCAAGATCTCGATCGTCACCCACAAGGTCCAGACCACGCGCAGCCGCATCCGCGCCATCGCGATTGCCGGTGCCAGCCAGATCGTCTTCGTCGACACGCCGGGCATCTTCACGCCCAAGCGGCGCCTGGAGCGGGCCATGGTCGCGGCCGCCTGGTCCGGCGCCCAGGACGCCGACGAGGTGGTGCTGCTCTACGACGCGGCGCGCCGCGCCGTCGATCCCGATACCCGCCTGATCGTCGACGGCCTCAGGAAGCGTGGCCGCACGGCGATGCTGGCGCTCAACAAGATCGACCTGATCGCGCGCGCCAAGCTCTTGGAGCTGGCCGCCCGCTTCGAGGCCGAGGGGGTGTTCTCGCGCGTCTTCATGATCTCGGCCTTGAACGGCGACGGCGTCGACGACCTGCGCCGCCACCTGGCCGGGCGCATGCCCGAGGGGCCCTGGCACTATCCCGAGGACCAGCTCACGGACCTGCCCGAGCGCCTGCTCGCCGCCGAGGTGACGCGCGAGAAGCTGTTCCTCAACCTGCACCAGGAGCTGCCCTACGCGCTCACCGTGGAGACCGAGGGCTGGCAGGACTTCGAGGACGGCAGCGCGCGCATCGAGCAGGTCATCACCGTGGCGCGCGCCGGCCATAAAGGGATCTGCCTGGGCAAGGGCGGGCGCACCATCAAGGCGGTGCGCGAGGCCGCCCAGCGCGACCTGGAGGCGATGCTCGGGCGCAAGGTGCACCTCTTCCTGTTCGTCAAGGTGCGCGAGAACTGGCTCGAAGACCCGGCCCGCTACCGGGCGATGGGGCTGGAGTTCGACGTGTGAGCGCGGGAAGGCTGCCAGGACTGCGCCGGGTCTGCTAAACTTCCGCGCGCAACCAAGCGGGAAGAAGCAACAGTCGCGTGTTTAACTTCATAAATATCGAGCTGTTTCCGATCAGCGTCGGCCCCGCGGTCTCGGGTATCGTCGTTACCGGGGTGAAGGCGTCGGCGGAGCCAGACCGCGAAGGGCAGGCGACGCCGACGGATCTGCCCGTGCCGTGGCGCCAATTGCAGGCCAACCCGGACGTGTTCTCGTTGCTGCAATGGCGCACGGCCATCTCCGATTTCGCCGGGCGCGACGCCGAGATGACGGCGCTCAAGGCGTGGGCGTATTCGGACCTGCCCATTTCGGCGAAGTTCGTGACCGGCGAAGGCGGCGTGGGCAAGACGCGCCTCGCCGCCGAACTGGCGATGGAACTGCGCAAGGACGGTTGGGCCGCCGGCTTTCCCGATCTGCGCCATGACAACGCCTATTTCGCGGCCAAGTCCGGCACCCTCCTGATCGTCGACTACCCCGAGGAGCTTCCCGGGGGACTGGACTCCCTGTTCACCGGATTGGCGCGTGTGGAGGAAAGCGGTGCCAGCCGGTTGCGGGTGCTTTTTCTGAGCCGCCGCGAACCCGATGTCTGGCGCCAACTGGCCCTCGACACCAACGCGGACGCGATGATCGACTGGGCGCCGGTCCCGCTGGGACCGCTAATGGGGGAGGCCGCCTGGAGTGTTTTCCATTCCGCGCTCGAGCGCGCGGCGGAAGCCGAAGACACGGTCCCGCCGCCCGTCTCGATGGAAGTGCTCGATGCCTGGCTGGAACACGCGCCGGAGAACGACCGCGCCCTGTTTATCGTCGCGGCGGCCCTCTATTGCGCCCTGCACCCGGACTCACCGCTCGTGGACTACAAGGGCCGGGAGATCGTGACCGCACTGGTCGAGCGGGAGATCGTGCGGCTCCGCCGGACGGCGCAAGGCGCCGGCCTCGGCCCGGATGCCCTGTCCCAACTCCTGGCTTTCGCGGCGATCCGTGACGGGCTGGACTCGGAAGCGGCGAACGCGCTCGCGGCCAAGAACGAACTCCATTTGCAAATCCCGGATTGGCCAAGCCTTGTCGAAAAACTCGGCACAACGAGTTGGCTGATCGACAACGAGATCCCGGCACCCGCGCCCGATATTCTGGCCGCGGCTTTGCTCGTCGAAGTGTTCCGGTCTGACCCGAACAACGCGCCGGAATGGCTCTGGGCCGCAATCGAAAACGATGTCCCGGGCGGCTTGGAACGGCTGGGCCGACTCAGCCACGACGCCGAGGTCGTTCTTGGCCTGCACGCGAGCATCGCATGAGAGACTGGCTCGTCTCGGCATTCGAGGGACGTCCCGATCGGTGTCGTGATGCGGAATCGGTTGTCACCGACGTAACGCTTCCCCTCGGGTTAAGGCCGCTGGGCGTCACGGTTTGGCAGACCTTGGCCGATGCCGCGGAGAACGATGAGGAGAAAGCTAGGCTGCTTACCAACTTGTCGACTGCTCATGCCAGCGTAGGCGGTACGAAGGGGGCGCTGGAGGCCGTCCAAGACGCGGTGGAGATTTATCGCCGCC
>JACZWN010000205.1 GCA_022572105.1 Pseudomonadota bacterium
CGCAGCGGCTGTAGCGGCGTGCTATGCTCGGTGGCCGCCGCCGGTCCGGTCGCCAGAACGGTCGCCAAAACGCTCGAGGCACCCGCAACCAGCAGACCGACGATCAGGGCCGGAACGAGACGGCGGAGCCGGTGACACTCAGCGGGGGAAACGCTCATCGGGTAATACTTTTTCAACGGCCGTGGTGGGCGGCGGGATTTCCCAGGTCGCCAGGTACGCGCCGCCGCCGACCAGCACGGCGAGAACGATGACAATCAAGACCAAGCTCAATTTTCGCATGGAGTTTATTGACGAAGGCTAAAGGAACGAGACGCTGCACCATACACCTGGGCCGCCAGGGACGCCTCCCGTGACAGCTTCGCCGACGAATCGGCGGGGACTTGCAATGTACCGCGGTGCATATGCTAGGTTTCGACTGTGGCGAATTTGCGGCAGTCTATACGCTCGCCCCGCGTCCATGCAACGGCGCCGCGACCCCCGCGCCAGCACGACGGCGCCGCGACGAAGAAAGCGTTTCAACCCGGAACTCGTCATGCCGGCTGCCAAGCCAATACCCCCAAGGCTAACGCCAATGCCCCCAAGGCTAACAAAGGTCCCGCGAACGATCGTGCTCGTCGGTCTGATGGGCGCGGGCAAGAGCTGTATCGGGCGTCGGTTGGCGGCGCAGCTGGCGCTCGATTTCGTCGACGCCGACGCGGAAATCGAGCGGGCGGCGGGCTGTTCCATCGAGGAGATCTTCGAGCGCCACGGCGAGACCGCGTTCCGCGACGGCGAGCGCCGGGTCATCGCCCGCCTGCTGAACCAGCCGATCCACGTCCTGGCGACCGGCGGCGGCTCGTTCATGGACCCGCGCACCAGATCGGAGATTCGCGGGCGCGCCATAACGGTCTGGCTGCGCGCCGACCTGGAGTTGCTGCTCAAGCGAACCGGGCGGCGCAGCAACCGCCCGTTGCTCAAGCGCGGCAACCCGAGGGAAATCCTGGAAAAGCTGATCGCCGAACGCTACCCGGTCTACGGCCAGGCGGACGTCATCGTGGACAGCGCGGACGGCCCGCCCGAGGCCACCGTCGAGCGGGTGCGCGCGGCGATCGAGGCATACCTGGCCGCCCACCCCATGGCGGCGGCGGGGGAACCGCGTCTTGCGGAGGACGCGGGCAGGTGAGCAGCCACGAACGCCAACGCGTCGCGCTCGGCGAGCGCAGCTACGATATCCTGGTGGGCGACGATCTGATCGCCGAGGCCGGCCGGCACATGGCGCCGGTCCTGCGTCGGAAGCGGGTATTCGTGATCACCGACACGACCGTCGCCGGGCTTCATCTGGCGGCGCTCGAACGCGCGCTCGACGAGGCGGGCATCGCCTACGAGACCGTCGTCCTGCCGCCCGGCGAGCGGACCAAGGACTTCGAGCAACTCGAGACCCTGGTCGAGCGGCTGCTCGAGATGAGGGTCGAGCGGGACGACGCGCTGGTCGCGCTCGGCGGCGGCGTGATCGGCGACCTGACGGGCTTTGCGGCGGCGATCCTGCTGCGCGGAGTGGATTTCATCCAGATCCCGACCACGCTGCTGGCCCAGGTGGACAGCGCGGTCGGCGGCAAGACCGGGATCAACTCGAAGCACGGCAAGAACCTGATCGGCTGCTTTCACCAGCCGCGCCTGGTGCTCGCCGACACCGACGTGCTGTCGACCCTGCCCCGGCGCGAACTGCTCGCCGGTTACGCCGAGGTGGTCAAGTACGGACTGGCCTACGACCCGGACTTCTTCACCTGGCTGGAGGGGCACGGGAACAGCCTGATCGAGGGCGACCGAGACGCCCGGCGCCACGCCGTGTTGACCGGCTGCGCCGTCAAGGCCGCCGTCGTCGCCGAGGACGAGCGCGAGGCCGGCACGCGCGCGCTGCTCAACCTGGGCCATACCTTCGGCCACGCGATCGAGGTCGAAACCGGTTACGGCGGCGAGTTCCTGCACGGTGAAGCGGTGGCGGTCGGTCTGGTCATGGCGTTCGACCTGTCGGCGCGGCTTGGGCTTTGCCCCGCGGAGGACGCGGCGCGGGTGCGCCGCCATCTGGCCGCCGTCGGTCTATCCACCGGGCTCGACGCGACGGGCGGGCGGGTATGGAGCGCGCCGGGCTTGCTCGCGCACATGGCGCGCGACAAGAAGGTCAAGGACGGCCGGATCGTCTTCGTGCTGGCGCGCGGTATCGGACGCGCCTTCCTGAGCGACCAAGTCGACCCGGCCGACGTGGAGGCCCTTTTGACGAGCGCGATCGCCGCGTAGTCGAGCGGGCGGGCCGCCTCGGCCCGGCCGGAGCGCGGCCGAGGCAAGACAGCTTTTCGAGAAAAAGACGGCAACCATGGAAATGGAAATCCTGATTACCATCGCCGCCATCCTGGCGCTGCTCGTGCTGTCCGCGTTCTTTTCGGGGTCGGAGACCTCGTTGACCGCGGCATCGATCCCGAGAATGCACACGCTGGCCCGCCAGGGCGACCGCAGGGCGGACCTGGTCAACGCGCTGTGGCGTCGGAAGGAGCGGCTGATCGGCGCGATCCTGCTGGGCAACAACCTGGTCAATATCATGGCCTCGGCGCTCGCCACCGGCGTGCTGATCGGCCTGTTCGGCGACGCGGGCGTCGTCTATGCGATGGTCATCATGACATTCTTGGTCTTGGTTTTCGCCGAGGTCCTGCCGAAGACCTACGCGATCCACCACGCGGATCGCCTGGCGCTGAAGGTGGCGCCGGTCCTGCGGGTGGTCGTCTTCCTGCTGTTTCCGATCACCCACGCCGTGCACGTGCTGGTGCGCGCCACCTTCAAGCTGTTCGGCATCGAGATGTCGGCGACCTTGAGCTCCGAGCATTCGGAGGAGGAGCTGCGCGGCGCCATCGACCTGCACGCCGGCGAGGGCGAGGAGGTGCGCCACGAGCGGGCCATGCTGCGCTCGATCCTCGACCTGGCGGACGTGGAAGTCTCGGAAATCATCACGCACCGCAAACAAGTGAGCTCGATCGACGCCAACCTGCCGCCGGCCGAGATCGTCGGCGCGGCGATCGAGAGCCCGCACACCCGTCTGCCGCTGTGGAAGGACGAGCCCGACAACATCGTCGGCGTGCTGCATGCCAAGGCGCTGCTGCGCGCCGTGCAGGAGCTACCCGGCAACCTCGACGAGCTCGACGTGCTGGCGATCGCCAACCCGCCCTGGTTCATTCCCGAATCCACCGACCTCCTGTCCCAGCTTCAGGCGTTCCGCGCCCGCCGCCAGCATTTCGCCATCGTGGTCGACGAATACGGCGAGGTGCTCGGCATCGTGACGCTCGAGGACATCCTCGAGGAGATCGTCGGCGAGATCGAGGACGAGCACGACGTCGTGATCGAAGGCGTCAAGCTGCAAAAGGACGGCTCCATCGTGGTCGACGGCGCGGTCACGATCCGGGATCTCAACCGGCAGTTCGATTGGGAGCTGCCCGACGAGGAGGCGGCCACGGTCGCCGGCCTGGTGCTCTACGAGGCGCGCCGCATCCCCGAGACCGGCCAGACCTTCGTGTTCCATGGTTTCCGGTTCGAGATCCTGCGCCGGCAGCGCAACCAGATCACCTCGCTCAAGATCACGCCGCTCGCCGAGGGCGGCCTGGGCGCGCTCGCCGCCAGCGACCCGGCGCCAAGCTGAAGACCGCCCCCGCCGCGCGGGCAGCCAATGTTGACGAACCGCCGCGGCCAACTATAGTGCGCCGCTGGATTCCCCAAACCGACAGGCCGCCATGCCCCTCCCGCCCCCCGTCGAACGCGACCACCTGCACACCCGTACCATGGAATTCCGCGGCTACCAGCGCGCCGACGGCCTGTGGGACATCGACGCGCGCCTGACCGACGTCAAGACCTACGACTTCCCCAACGAGTTCCGCGGCGTGATCGAGGCCGACGAACCGCTCCACGACATGTGGCTGCGCGTCACCATCGACGAGGACTTCGTCGTGCGCGACATCGAGGCGGTGACCGACGGCGCGCCGTTCCAGGCCTGCCCGGCGATCACGCCGAACTTCAAGAAGATGATCGGCGCCCGGATGCAGCGCGGCTGGCGCGCCGAGGTCCGCGAGCGCCTCGGCGGGGTCGAGGGCTGCACCCATCTGGTCGAGGCCTTGGGGGCCTTCGCCACGGTCGCCTATCAGACGCTCTACCCGACGCTCGCCAAGAAGCGCAAGGAGCGGCCGCGCATGGGCAAACCGCCGCTCGTCGACAGCTGCCATGCCTTCCGCAGCGACGGCGAGATCGTCGAGAAGCGCTGGCCCGAGTTCTACACCGGGTCAAAGAGCTAAATTCACTTCAGGCAGACGCCGCTGCCACCGCCCGCCGGTGCCGGCGGAACAGGCCCACGCAGGCGAGCGCGCACAGCATCATCGCGCTGGCGAAATAGATCGGCGCAGCGGGACTGCCGGACAGATCCCGGGCCAATCCGGCGAGCGGCGGCAGCGCGCCCATACCGGCGTAGTACCAAGTGTAGAACAGCCCCATCCCCAGGGCCCGATTGTCCGCGCGCAGCGTCTCGGACACCAGCGCCATGATCGGCCCGGCCGGCGCCCAGGCGAGAACGCCGAAGGCAACGAACAGAAGCAAGGGCGAGTCGGCCCAGGGCAGGACCGCGCAGATCGCGACGGCCGCGGTCAGCGAGGCCGCCATTACCAGATTCGGACAGCTCCAGCGCTGGGCCAGGTAGCCGCCGAGCGGGATGGTTCCGATCCCCAGCCAGGTGCCCAGGCTGACCATCCAGGCGGCCTCTTCCAGCGGCAGCCCGCGCGCGGTCAGAAAGGTCGGGCCGAAGCTCACGATCAGGATCAGGCCGACGTTGAACAGGGTCCAGGCCGCGGCCGCCAGGGTCACCCCGGCGAGCTCCGCCCGGCCGAGCGCGAACAGCCGGCCCGGCGCCAGCGCTGGTTCCGCCTGGCCTGGGGGCGCCAGGTCCGGCGGCGCCCGGTAACCGATCGCGATCAGGGCGAAGGAAACCAGGGCGAGCACGGCGGTCCCGTAGAACACGACCGGCCAGCCGAGCACGACCGCGGCGGCGCTCTGGCTGACCAGCGCCAGGGCGATCCCGAACGGCCAGCTGTTGACCAGAATGGCCATGGCCAGGACCAGTTCGCGCCGGGCGAACCAGTCCATGGTCATCTTGGTGAGCAGGATGTTGAGCAGGACGCCGCCGCAGCCGCTCAAGGTCCGGCCGACGACGGCGGTGGCGTAGTCGTCCGCCATACCGACCAGGACCCCGCCCACGGCCATCATGGCCAGCCCGGCGAGGACCGCCTGCTTGTCGCCGAAACGCTTGCCGAGCATCCCACCCGGCAAGGCCAAGACGATGCCCGGCAAGTTGTAGAGCCCGATCAGCGTGCCGAGCATGGTGTAGTCGATGGCCAACTCGTCGATCAGAAACGGCGAGACCGAGGCGACCGACTGGAACTGGAAGCCCATGGCGGTCCTGGCCAGGAACAACACCGCCAGGATGAGCCAGCGATTGGATGCCATGGTCCTCGGTCGGCGCCGGTGGCTAAGGCGCGATCGCGCCGTTAGCCAGCGTCCGCCGGCCGGCTCGTGTTGATCATGTCGCGATGAAGCCGCCAGTTCCCATCGACGCGCTTCCAAATCACGATGAACTTGCCGCTGTCGGCCACGGCGCCGCCATC
>JACZWN010000206.1 GCA_022572105.1 Pseudomonadota bacterium
CCTGGGCGACGAGCGCCCGGTTCAAGCCGAGCAGCGGCACCACGTCGCAGACCGTGCCGAGCGCGACCAGGTCGAGCCAGCGCCGCAGGTCGGGCTCAGGCCGGCCGCTCGATTCGTACCAGCCGGCATCGCGCAGGGCCCGGTTGAGCGCGACCGTCAGCAGGAAGGTGACCCCGACGGCGGCCAGATGACCCAGCTTGAGCGGGTCCTCGGCCACCGGCGGCTCGTCCAGGCGGTTCGGATTGACCACCGCGCGCGCGCGCGGCAGTTCCAGCTCGGCCGCGTGGTGGTCGAGGACGATCACGTCGAGCCCGGCCTCGGCCGCCGCCGCGAGGGGCTCGTGGGCGGCGACCCCGCAGTCGACCGTGACCACCACCGCCGCGCCCTCGGCCTTGAGCCGGAGCAGGGCCTTGGCGTTGGGGCCGTAGCCCTCGTCGATGCGGTCGGGCACGTAGACCCGCGGCTCGTTGCCGGCGGCGCGCAGGAAGCGGACGAGCAGCGCCGCCGAGGTCGCCCCGTCGACGTCGTAGTCGCCGAAGACCGCGATGCCCTCGCCCCGGGTGACCGCCGCCACCAGGCGCGCGACGGCGGCGTCCATGTCCTTGAGCCGGGACGGGTCGGGCAGGTAGTCGCGCAGCCGCGGCTCGAGAAAGCGCTCGGCCTCGTCCAGGCCGACCCCGCGCGCGGCCAGGACGCGGCCGACGATCTCGGGTAGATCGAGGCGCTGGGACAGCGCCAGCGCGGCGCGCGGATCGCCCAGCCGCTCCTCCCAGCGCTTGCCCAGGAACGAGCGCTCGACGCCCAGGAAGCAGGCGCGCGGCGCCGGGATCTGCTCGGCCGTCTGCATACGATGCGCGGGTCCTTATCCCCAGTGTCCCTCAGGCATCCAGCTCGTCGTGCCAGGGCTTGCGCTCGAAGTTGTGCTGGGCGTCGATGATGCGCACGGTGCCCGACTTGGAGCGCATGATCATGGACTGGGTCGACGCGCCGCCGCGGAAGCGCCGCACGCCTTTGAGCATGGAGCCGTCGGTGACCCCGGTTGCGGCGAACATGACGTCCCCGCCGGCCAGCTCGTGCAGACTGTACTTGCGGTCGAAGTCGGTGATGCCCCAGCGCTGGCCGCGCGCGCGCTCCTCGTCGTTGCGGAACACCAGCCGGCCCTGGAACTGGCCGCCGATGCACCTGAGCGCGGCCGCCGCCAGCACGCCCTCGGGCGCGCCGCCGATGCCCATGTAGATGTCCACCCCGCTGTCCGGCCGGCTGGTCGCGATGACCCCGGAGACATCGCCGTCGCCGATCAGCATGATCCGGGCGCCGGCCTCGCGCACCTTGGCGATCAGCTCGTTGTGGCGCGGCCGGTCGAGGATGCAGGCGACCAGGTCCGAGACCGCGACCTTCCTGGCCCGGGCCAGGTTCGCGAGATTGTCCGCCGGTTCCGCGTCGAGGTCGACCAGGTCGTCGGGCAGGCTGCCGCCGACGGCGATCTTGTTCATGTAGGTGTCGGGGGCGTTCAGGAAGCCGCCGGATTGGGCCATGGCGATGACGGCGAGCGCGTTCTGCCCGCCCTTGGCGGTGATCGTGGTGCCCTCGAGCGGGTCGAGCGCGATGTCGATCTTGGGCCCGCCGGAGCCGACCTCCTCGCCGATGTAGAGCATCGGCGCCTCGTCGCGCTCGCCCTCGCCGATCATGACCGTGCCCGCGATGGCCAGACCGTTGAGCGCCCGGCGCATGGCGTTGACCGCCGCCTGGTCGGCCGCCTTCTCGTCGCCCCGGCCCATGAGGCGCGAGGCCGCCAGCGCCGCCGCCTCGGTAACCCGGACCGCCTCCAGCGCCAGGTTGCGGTCCATCTCGCCCTCGTAAGTCATACCACCCCCGTGTTCTTGTGCGGAAAAGGCGCGAGCGCCCCCCGCCGACCGAAATCTACAGGCTCCGGGCCGAGTCACAAAGGCCTGTGTTTCGGGACTACAGCGCTTCCGGTGGCGGGCCAGGAATCAGGCCGTGACTCGGCCCTTGCGCGCTGGATTCGCGCGGGACTTGGCCGCCCCACGTTTCGCCAGTTTTTGCGCCTGCGCCGTGAGATTTTTGTTGCCCAGAAGAGCGTCCATTCGCCGCCGCATCGCTTCCATATCATCAAAGAGATGCTGATATCTTTCCTGCGCGGCGTCGATCTGGTCGAAAATATTTTTAAAGGCGCTGTCAGAAGCGTTCAGCATCGTGTCAATTTTTTTCATATTTACGATGACTGGAATGTTCTCCAACACTTTCACAAGGGCGCTCTGCCGAGCGAGGGTCTCATCGATCGTCTTTGCAACATTGTCCAAAGCCCGCGCACCGCCCAGGGCATTTCGCGCGGCCTGGGCCAAGAAGCCGGAGCGGCCGCCCGGGCCGGCCTCGGCGTCGATCTCCGCGAGCAGGTGTTCCTCGATGGTGACGGAGACACGCGCCGCGCGGCCCTTGGGTTTGGCGGCGGGCACCAGGACCGGCAGCGCGCCGCTGCTTTCGGCCTTGGCGAGGATATCGGCGAGCGCCGAGGGCTTGGGGCGGGGCTGACCTTCCACGGCCAGGCCTTCGAGATGGAAATCCAGGGCCTCGCGCGCCATGGCGGCGGCATCGTCGAGGCTGGTGCCGGCAGTGACGCAGCCGGGCAGATCGGGAAACTCGACGCCATAATCGCTGTCCGCCTCCTTGCGCAGCAGCGCGATGTAAGTGTCGGTCATGGTTTTGTCCTTTTCGCTGCGTGGGGGACTGGCCCCCGAGGGTTTCGCGCTCAATTAACTTTTCTTCTTTTCCGGGCCACCTTCCAAGGTGGGATGATCCCGGCGGCTCTGTAGATCGCTGCCGCAGTGCCTTGCGGCAGGTCGCGTTTCGGGTGTGGCAGAGTGACCAGCAGCGGGTTGTCCGGGTGCTTGAGCTGGACGTGGCTGCCGCGGGTTCGGGCCACGGACCAGCCGGCCTCTTCCAGGTCTTTGAGAATCTGCTTGCTATCGAATCGCGCCATCTTTCGTCCCGATTATGTATATAATATATGCATCATTGGCACGATTTCAAGATAAAAGTATGGATAAAATACGCATAAAACAACCCGAGACCCGGTCCCGCTATCGGCCGGCCAACGAGGGCTGACGATGCCGAGATTCGCGTGCCCGGGTTCGTCCGAACTGCGGTAGCCAATCTTTCATCCGATCGACGGCGATGTGCGCGAGGTGGGTGAGTACATCGGGCCGATCGGCAGTATCAATGGGGAGCCTGCCGTGAACATATTCGCTGGACGTGTTCAGAAAACGGCAAAACGTGAACAGGATAAAATGAGGATAACCCGCCCTTACAGCGCCTCGATGCGGATGCGCCGCGGCGGTTCGAGCACCGCGTCGAGCGCGTCCATGCGGGCGAGCGCCCTTACCATGGCCGCGTCCTCGGTCTCGTGGGTGGTGATGATCACCGGCACCGCCTCGTCGGGCGCGCGGCCGCGCTGGAGCAGGGCCTCGACCGAGATCGCCTCGTCGCGTAGCGCCGCCGCGATATCGGCGATGACGCCGGGCCGGTCGACCACCATGAGACGGATGTACTGGCAGCCGACGTGGCGCTCGATGGGCAGCGAGGGCACCCGCTCCAGGTCCACGGCGGGCACCGCGAAAGTCGGCAGCGAGGTGCCGCGGGCGATGTCGATCAGATCGGCGACCACCGCCGAGGCGGTCGGCCCGGCGCCGGCGCCCTGGCCCTCGGCCATGATGGTGCCGACGAAATCGCCCTCGGCGACGACCCCGTTGAAGACGCCCTCGACGGCGGCGATGGGCGAATCCTTGGCGACCATGCAGGGATGGACCCGCTGCTCGACGCCGCCCTCCCCGCGCCCGGCGATGCCGAGCAACTTGATCCGGTAGCCCAGCTCCTCGGCGTAGGCGATGTCGAGGGACGAGATCTCGCGGATGCCCTCGACGTGGACGCCGTCGAAATTGACCTCGCAGCCAAAGGCGAGCGCGGTCAGGATGGCCAGCTTGTGCGCGGTGTCGACGCCGTCGATGTCGAAACCGGGGTCGGCCTCGGCGTAGCCCAGGCGCTGCGCCTCGGCCAGCACCGCGTCGAAGTCGCGCCCGGTTTCGCGCATGGTGGTCAGGATGTAGTTGCAGGTGCCGTTGAGCACCCCGTAGATGCGCTCGATGCGGTTGGCCGCCAGGCCTTCGCGCAAGACCTTGATGATCGGGATGCCGCCGGCCACGGCCGCCTCGTAGGCGAGCGTCACGCCGGCCGCCTCGGCCGCGCGCGCGAGCCCGGTGCCGTGGTGGGCGAGCAGCGCCTTGTTGGCCGTGATCACGTGGTGGCGCGCGCCGATCGCGGCCTCGATGACCGCCTTGGCGACGCCCTCGGCGCCGCCGATCAGCTCGATCACCACGTCGATTTCGGGATCGGCCGCCATGGCGACGGCGTCGTCGAACCAGGGCAGGTTGGAAACCTCGACCGGGCGCGCCTTGCTTCGGTCGCGCGCGGACACGCCCGCGACCGCGATCGGCCGCCCGCAGCGCGCCGCGATCAGCGCGCCGTGCTCGTGGATCAGGCGGACCGTCTCCGCCCCGACGGTGCCGAGGCCGGCGACCGCGATCTTCAGGGATTCGCTCACGAGGCCAGTTTCCGCCCCTGGCCCGCTCCGTTCAATCCCGCGTGCGCGCACGCCACGGCCGCGACGAGCGGCGGCTCGCGGGCCGCAAGCGAGCCGGCCTCGGCGAAGACGTAAGGCGGCGGCCCTTCGATGCGGTGGAATTCCGGTTCCATGATCTTTTCGAGCGCTATGCGGTTGAGGCCGAGACCGGCTGCGCGGATGGGGCCGAGAGCGGCGCGCATTCGACCGCGGCCGACGGCCGATCGCGAGCGCGGCCCCCTGGTAACGACGCCGGAGCTAGTTTTCTAGGCGGAGCTAGTTTTCCAGGAAGATCTCGGCCCTTCGATTGCCGGCCTCGCCGGTCGCCATGAACTCGTGAAAGATCGGCTGGGCGTCGCCCTTGGCCTCGGTGCGCACCTGGTCCCCGGCGGCGCCGAGCGCCACCAGCCCGGCGGCGACCGTATTGGCCCGCTTCAACGACATCTCGAAGTTGGCCCGGCGGTGCTTGATCTGATCCACCACCCCGGTGTGCGCGCTGGCGTGACCGACGACCCGGATCGTGCCGCCGCGCTGGCGCTGCAGGGCGACGACCTCGCGCAGCACGCCGCGGTCGCTGGCGTCGAGCTGCGCCGAGCTGTGGCCGAAATAGATGACCGCGACCAACTGGGCACGGAGCGCCACCAGTCGCTCGTTGGCAAAGACCGTCTTTTCGCGCACTTCTTCGATCAGGGCCTGGGCCTCCTCGAAGGTGAAAATCTTGGGGTCCATGGGTTTGGGTATTCCCTCCAGATCGGGGGCTGTGCCTCGGGCCCCGCGAAAATTTCCGTCTTCCCAGCCCTCGTCCCGGGGTTTCGCGTTCCCGATTTTAAAGGAAGGCCGCCGCGGACGCAAACCCTCCCAAAGCGGCGACGACGTGGGCACCTTGTTCCGCAGCCGGGGCCGGCAGGCACGGCAAAACGCGGTCTGCCGCGTATCCGGGATGGGGTTGGGGAGAGGAATTGCAGCGGCGGCCGGT
>JACZWN010000207.1 GCA_022572105.1 Pseudomonadota bacterium
GTGCCCATGCGCCCCTCGAGACCATGTGCATGCCCCCGTGCCCCTGTGGCGGAATTGGTAGACGCGACAGACTCAAAATCTGTTGTCCGCAAGGATGTGCTGGTTCGAGTCCGGCCAGGGGCACCAGTGCTTTCGCCAGGGGCACCACTGCTTTCGACGGTGCCCAGGGAGCCAAGGGGGGAGGCCTTACATGGATGTGCAAGCCCTGACCTTCGATGTCTTCGGCACCGTCGTCGATTGGCGCGGCGGCATCGCGCGCGAGGTGGCCGCGCTCGGCGCCGCGCGCGGCTTCAGTCTCGACTGGAACGCCTTCGCGCTGGCCTGGCGGGCGCGCTATCAGCCGGCCATGGAACGCGTGCGCGGCGGCGAGCGCGACTTCGTCAAGCTCGATGTGCTGCACCGGGAGAACCTGGACCCGGTGCTGACCGAGTTCGGCTTGGGCCACCTGGGCGCGGCCGACCGGGAGCGCTTGAACCTGGCCTGGCACCGCCTGGACCCCTGGCCCGACGTGGTCGCGGGCCTGAACCGCCTGAAGCGGGATTTCATCCTGGCGACGCTGTCCAACGGCAACGTCGCGCTCATGGTCGACATGGCCAAGCGCGCCGGTCTCGCCTGGGACGCCATCCTGGGCGCCGAGGTGGTGCGCCATTACAAGCCCCAGCCCGAAGCTTACAACCTTACCGCCGACTTCCTCGGCCTGGCGCCCGAGCGCTGCCTGATGGTGGCGGCGCACGAGGACGACCTCGCGGCCGCCGCCGCCTGCGGCCTGCGCACCGCCTACGTGCACCGGCCGACCGAGTACGACGACGCGCCCGACAGACCGATGCCCGATGCGACGGCCTTCGACATCGTCGCCGCCGATTTCCTCGAGCTCGCCGAGCGCCTGGGGTGTTGAGGCGCGGGTGCCTTACCGCTCCGCGTCGAAGCGGCGGGCGCCGGCTTCGGGTGCGGGTCCAAGCTCGGCCGCCGAGGCGCGCCGGACCAGGATGACGGCGACGCCGGCGATCACGATGGCGCCGCCGATGGCGACCCGCAGCGTCAGGCTCTCGCCGAGCAGGGTGACGCCGCCCAAGACCGAAAACACCGGCATGAGCAGCAGGAACGGCCCGACGCGGCTGAGCGGAAAGCGGCCGACCAAGCTGTACCACATGCCGTAGCCGAGCGCCGTCATAACGATCCCCATGTAGAGGACGGTGCCCCACACGACCCAACCGGCGGCGCTCAGGTACGCGAGATGATCGTCCTCCAGCACCAGCGAGAAGACGAACAGCTGCGGCGCCGCGAAGACCGCCACCCAGGCAATCGTGGTGAGGCCGCCGACCTCGCCCAGGCGGCGCACCATGATCTGGCCGAGCGCCCAGGTGAAGGCGCCGCCGAACAGCAGCGCGAGCGAGTCCCAGGACCCGCCCAGGCGCGGCTCGCCGGCGATGAAGGCGACCCCGATGAAGGTTATGGCGATGCCCAGCCATCGGCGCCAACCCGGCTTTTCCTTGAGCAGAACCGCGCCCAGCAGGATCAGGAACGGGACCTCGAGCTGGAGCACCAAGACCGCCGTCGAGGCGTCGACGCCGCGCAGGCCGTTGAAGGTGAGGCTGTACTGCACCGCGGCCGAAATGAGCGCGATGACGAACAGCTGACCCATGAGCCGCACCGGCGGCTTCACGAACCAGACCAGCATCAGCGCCGTCAGGGTGAAGCGCAGGGCCATGAGCAGGACCGGCGGGAAATGCCCGATCGCGGCCTTGGCGAAGACCACGCCCAGGCCCCAGATGAGCGGCACGGCGAGACCCATGAGGATGTCTTGGGGCCGTAGGGCCATTCGAGCGCGCGTCCTTTCCGTCAGGGTGCGGTCCGTCCCCTACCCGCCCCGCGGCGACGCTATCCGAGATTCGAATTCGACGCCAAAGAAGAACCGCAGCCCGGCGGCGCCCCCTAAAGGCGTCGATGGATCTTCAACGACAGCAGCGCCAGCCCGAGCAGCACCAGGCCCAGGGTGAGATAGACCACCTTGATCGGGAAGAAGATCAAGAGCACGGCGAAGATGCCCGCTTGGGTGATGTTGGCCAGGTCCCGATGGGCCGAGAAGATCGGGGTCATGGCGGTGCGCTGGGACGCCTTGCAGGCGCGAAAGAACAGGGCGTTGCCGTACCCGTCGATGGCCGACATGGCGCAGGCGCTGCAGACCAGGAACAGGGCGCTCAACCACGGCCAGGCCGAGAGCAAGCCGGCGGCGGTCATGCTCGCGGCGGCCACGGGAAAGCCGATCAGGCTCACGCGCCGGATGCCGAAGCGGCGCGCGGTCCAGCCCCAGAGCGGCATGAGCAGCATGAAGCCCGACCCGAGCGAGATCAGAAGGCCGCCCACTTCCCGGCCGAGCCCGGTCTCGATCGCGTAGAGCGGCGTGTAGATGACGAAGCAGACCCAGAACATGCCCCGCCCGAGCGCATGCAGCCAGGCCAGGACCAAGCGCGGCTGGGCGAAAAAGCCGGCCAGGTTGGCGAACGGCCGCTCGATCCGGGGCGGGCCGGCCGAGCCCACGATCGGCAGGTTGCGGAACCGGAGAATCCAGAAATAGATCAGCATGACCAACGCGATGCCGGCGCTGAGCGCGAACGGCGCCCAAGCGCCCCAGAAGCTCTCGATCTGGACGCCCAGGAACGGTCCCAGGGTCCAGGCGCCGCCGATCGACAGCATCCTGAGCGGCTCGGACCGCCCCAGCTCGGCGCGCCGGACGTGATCCATGATGTACATGCTGAGGACCGCGAACAGGACCGCGATGCCGCAGGCGCGCAGCACGAAGCCCAAGACCTGGGTCGGCGGCTCGCGCAGGATGAACAGGCCGGCGGAGGCGGCGACGATCAGGATCGCCAGCGAGCACAGCCGGGCCCGGCCCATCCACGCGGCCAGGCGCGGGATGACGAAGGCGATCGAGAGCGCGGCCACGGAGCCGACCAGGAACAGGGCGCTGACCCCCTCGTCGCTGCCCATGATCTCCATGGTCTGCACCGACAGCGCCACGGTGACCAGGGCGCGGATGAAGGCCTGCAGCCCAAAAAGGACCGCGAAAGCCCCCGCTCCCGGGGTCGTCAACCGGGAGGTCCATACGGCCGGCCGTGTCGGCATCACCCCCCCTGGCGAAATTCGCGCGCCATGAGTTGTCAGAAAAGTCCCGCCCATGACAAGTATTTCCGGGGCGGGCGCGTTCCGGGACCGAACGCCCGCTCAGTCGGGATGGCCCGAAATCAGATCGACGAAGGGGGCCGCGAATTTCTGCAGCTTCGCCGCGCCGACGCCGTGGACCTCGGCGAAGGCGTCCAGCGACTTGGGCCGGCGCCGGACCATGTCCTGCAACGTGCGATCGTGGAAGACGACGTAGGCCGGGACGCCGCGGTCACGCGCGATGCTCAGGCGCAGGTCCTTCAGCCCTTCCAGGAGCGCGGCATCCGAATCCGAGAGCGCCGCCGCGGGCGCCGCCGGCTCTTGCTTGCGGGTTTTCCGGCCGGTCCGCCGGATCGTGTCCTTGCGATAGCGAAAGCTTTCCTCCCCCTTGAGCAAGCCATGGCCTTTGCCGGTTATGCTCAACCCCCCGTAGCCTTGAACGTCCAGCCGCAGGAACCCGCCCGCGACCAGTTGACGGAGTATCGAGTGCCACTCCTCCTTGCGCAGGTCCGCGCCGACGCCGAAGGTGGGCAGGCGGTCGTGCTTGAATTTGCGGATTTTCTCGGTATCGGCGCCGCGCAGCACGTCGACGGTGTGCGCGGCTCCGAAGCGCTGGCCCGTGCGCTGAACCGCGGAAAGCGCCTTGCGC
This sequence comes from Pseudomonadota bacterium, assembly GCA_022572105.1. Taxonomy (GTDB): domain Bacteria; phylum Pseudomonadota; class Alphaproteobacteria; order Kiloniellales; family J153; genus JACZWN01. Next base: position 3,809 of record JACZWN010000207.1, read on the forward strand.
CCTTCCTCGGTTCCGTCGCTCACGTCGATCGGCTCCAGGCAAACGTCGCAGTTGCCGCAGCGATCGATGTGCTCGCCGAAATAACTCAACAGGGCGAGGCGGCGGCATTCGGGCGCCTCGCAATAGGCGATCAGCGCATCGAGGCGTTTATGGTCCCTGCGTTTGCGCGCGTCCTCGGCGTCCGACTGCTCGATAAACAGGCGGCGCATTCGGATATCGTCCAAGCCATAGAGCATGAGGGCTTGCGCCGGCAGCCCGTCGCGCCCGGCCCGGCCCAGTTCCTGGTAGTAGGCCTCCAAGTTGCCGGGCAGATCGGTGTGCAGCACGTAGCGGACGTCGGGCTTGTCTATGCCCATGCCGAAGGCGATCGTGGCCACCATCACCACGCCGTCGCGGGTCATGAATATATCCTGGTTGGCGTCACGATCCGCCTGGTCCATGCCGGCGTGATAGGGCAGCGCGGTGACGCCGTTTCGCACGAGTAGCTCCGCCGTCGCCTCGGTCTTTTTCCGCGACAGGCAATAGACGATGCCGCTCTCGCCGGCGTGGTCCGCGACGAACGATAGCAGCTGCCGCTTCCAGTCGCGCTTGAGCGCCACGGCGAGCCGGATGTTCGGCCGGTCGAAGCCGTGAAAAAACGCCTCTGCCGTGCCGGCGAACAGCTTGTCCAGAATGTCCTTCCTGGTGATTTCGTCCGCCGTGGCGGTGAACGCGGCGAGCGGCACCCGCGGGAAGAGATCGCGCAACCGGGCAAGCGCGCCGTAATCGGGGCGGAACGACGGCCCCCACTGGGAAATACAATGGGCCTCATCGACGACGATCATGGTCACGGGCAGCCGGCCGAGCGCCTCCAACATCCGCGCCGTCATGAGACGCTCCGGCGACAGGTAGAGAAGGTTGACCTCGCCCCCCGCCACGCGGCGCCAGGTGGCGACGTTGGCCGCGCGGTCGCGGGAGGAATTTATGGTTTCGGCCTTGACCCCGGCCAGCCTCAGCGCGGAAATCTGATCCTGCATCAACGCGAGCAGGGGCGACACCACGACGGTCAGGCCGCCGAGCACCAGCGCCGGGATCTGAAAGCAAAGGGATTTGCCCGATCCCGTGGGCATCACCGCCAGAATGCTCCGGCTTTCCAGCAAGGCGTCCACGACCGCTTCCTGGCCGGGCCGGAAGGCCTCGAACCCGAAGACCTCCTTCAAGACCCGGGATTTGCGCCGATGAAGTTCTTGCGCTTGTCGCATGGCCGCCATTTGACACGTTCCGGATTGAAGCGGCCACCCAAATTTCGCCGCAGCACGTCGGCGGTAACGGCCACGGCGGCGCAGGCCGATGCCGGGCCGCGCCGGCACTTGGTACAGGCCATGCTCGGCATCGACCTCGACACGCAACCGCGCTGGGGTTAGCGCCCGAATTTGCCCTAGCGCCGGTGCCGGCCGGCGGCGATGAGCGCGGCATACCAGAGGAACGCGAGGGCCTCGCGCGCCAGGTGAACGGGCCAGGTCCAGACCGGCGCGTCGCGCGCGCCGCCCATGACCGCGGCGCCCTTGGCTTCGATGCCGAGGGCGCGAAAGGCGATCAGCGCCCGCGGCAGGTGCACGGCGTCGGTGACCACCAGCGCCTTGGTCCAACCGCGCGCGCGCATGATCCGCGCCGAACAGCGCGCGTTCTCGAGCGTCGAGCGGGATTCGGTTTCCAGCACCAGGCGCTTCTCGGCCACCCCGGCGGCCACCCCGGCGGCCAGCGCCAGATCGCGCATCACCTCGGCCTCGGAGGGCCCCCCACC
>JACZWN010000208.1 GCA_022572105.1 Pseudomonadota bacterium
TCGAAGGCCGCCACCCGCGCGGCCGGCAGGCTGCCGCCGATCCCGGCGCTGGCCCCGGCGATGAGCGCGACCGCGCCGGGCCGCAGGATTCCTTCGTCGGTCAATTTCCGGTCCTCCCCTCATGGTTCCTTGGCCGCATGCCGCGTCGCCCGCTGCCTCATCGCCCATTTCCTCGACGCCGCGCCACCGCCTGGATTATAGCCCCGGCGGCCCCTGTCGCGCGCGCCGCGGCCAGGGTGCCCGATGGACATGACGCTTGTCACGGCCTAAGCATGCTGGCACGCCGCCGGGGCGGCCATGGCACGGGCGCCGGAATTGGGCTAGAGTCGGCGGCAACCAGAGGCCGGAGCGGATGAGCGGGGACGGCGACGAAAACCGGGCCTTGCGGCCCAACACCTTCTTCTGCATCGACGGGCACACCTGTGGCAACCCGGTGCGCCTGGTCGCCGGCGGCGGGCCGCCGCTTCGAGGCGCGACCATGAGCGAACGGCGCCAGGATTTCCTCGCGCGCTACGACTGGATCCGCACCGGGCTGATGTTCGAGCCGCGCGGCCACGACATGATGTCGGGCGCGATCCTGTACCCGCCGACGACCCCCGAGGCCGACACCGGCGTCTTGTTCATCGAGACCAGCGGCTGCCTGCCGATGTGCGGCCACGGCACCATCGGCACGGTCACCTTCGCCCTCGAGCGCGGCCTGGTGCAGCCGCGCGAGGACGGGGTGCTGCGCCTCGATACCCCGGCCGGCCCGGTCGAGGCGCGCTACGCCATGACCGACGGCCACGTGGAGTCCGTGCGCATCAAGAACGTCGGCGCCTATCTGGCCGCCGAGGGGGTCACCGTCGACTGCCCGGGCCTGGGCGCGCTCACCGTCGACATCGCCTACGGCGGCAACTTCTACGCCATCGTCGAGGCGCAGGCGAACTACCGCGACCTGGCCGAGCTGTCCGCCGGCGACATCCTGCGCCTCTCGCCGGCCCTGCGGGACAACCTCAACGCGGCGCTCGAGATCGTCCATCCGGAGGACGAGACCATCCGCGGGGTCAGCCATATCCTCTGGACCGGCGCGCCGCGCGACCCGGAGGCCGACGCGCGCAACGCGGTCTTCTACGGCGACAAGGCGATCGACCGCAGCCCCTGCGGCACCGGCACCTCGGCGCGCATGGCCCAGCTCGCCGCGCGCGGCGAGTTGAACGTCGGCGACGACTTCGTGCACGAGAGCCTCATCGGCTCGCTCTTCCGCGGCCGGGTCGAGGGCGCGACCAAGGTCGGCAACCACGAGGCCATCGTGCCCTCGATCGAGGGCTGGGCGCGGATCACCGGCTTCAACACCATCTTCATCGACGACCGCGACCCCTACGCCCACGGCTTCCAGGTGCTTTGAGGAAGGTCCCGGCCCGGGCGCCGCAAACTACTGCGAGCGCGGTTTAGTCCTCTCAGCCGAAGCGGACATTTAATCAACTTTGTGAGCGAACTTGAGGGGAACACGTTCATCCGTATGGCTGAGCTTAGTTCCACCGCCCACACCTCATTTACGCGACTGCGCGGGGAAGCCGATCCGGGCCATTATCTCCGCATCCCTGTCCAGCGCACCACGGTAGCGAAAGTTTCGGCCGGCATACCGCACATATGCTTCGATCGAGAACTTGGGATTGATGCGCAGTACCTCGTTCATCTGGGTTCGCGCCTCTTCCATGCGGTCAAGCATTGCGTAAGACATGGCGAGATAGAGGTGGACAGCGACGTAGTCGGGCGCCCGCTTGACAGCTCGTTCGAGCACGGCGGTGGCCGTCTCGGATAGCTCCAGGCGCAGATAGGAATGGCCAAGCCACATAAGCCAGTCGGGCGTATGCAAAGGGTCGAGGCGGATGGCGCGCTCCAGTATGTCGACGACTTCACGGTAGCGGACCGCCCGCCACAAGTAGCCGCCCAAATTTCCGAGCGTCTCAGCCTGTAGGCCTCTAATCGAGAGCACCCGATCCGCTTCACGGTCGGCGGCTTCGTGCTCGCCCCTAAACTGGAGCACTAGCGCAAGCAGAACGTGTGCGCCGGCCGATGCATCGGCCAGCGTGATCGCCTCGCGCGCAAGCTCCAAAGCACGAGCCATGTTCCGGTCGCGGTCAACGCCCCAATACCGCCATTCGTGATAGTGCAGCAGACCGAGATTGACGTAGGCCCGTGCGTATTTGGGATCGGCCTCGATTGCCTTTTCAAACAACTTGCGCGCTTCGATGGTCGCCTGTCGATTGGCCTGCGCGAGTTTCGCGCGGCCACGCAACACGTATTCGTAGGCATCGAGATTCAACGGACGGACGGAATTTTCGAGCGCCTTCCGGTCCTCGATTGTCAGTTTGACGGCCAAAGCTGAAACGATCTTCTCCGTCACCCTGTCCTGTAGCGCGAAGATGTCAGCAAGGGTGCCATCGTAGCGCTCGGCCCAGAGGTGGCCGCCGGTGGTGGCGTCGATCAGCTGGGCGTTGATGCGCACCTGGTCGCCGGCACGCCGCACGCTGCCCTCCAGCACGTAGCGCACGCCCAGTTCCTCGGCCACTTGCCGCACCTTCACCTGCTGGCCCTTGTAGGAGAAGGACGAGTTGCGGGCGATGACAAACAAGCCTGACAGCTTGGAAAGATCAGTGATCAGGTCCTCGGTCATGCCGTCTGCGAAATAGTCCTGGTTCGGGTCGTCCGACATGTTGATGAACGGCAGCACGGCGATCGAGGGCCGGTCCGGCAGCGGGAAGGCCATGGCCTCGACCGAGGCCGGTTCCTCGCGCGGCTCCCAGGGCCGTTGCCAGAGGGCGAGCCCCGCCACAATCACCAGCGCCACGAGGCCGGCTGCGGCCAGCGGCCAGCGCAAGGACCGCTTGGCCGCCGGGGCGGGGGCAGCAGTGTGCTCGGCTGCCGGAGCGTCCAGCAGGACCTTGAAGATCCGCACCGGCTCCGGGATGTTCTTGACCTCTTGCTCGCCTAAATCGTCGAAGCCGAAATCGACCTTGCCCTTGACGTGGTTGAATACGGTTCTGGACACGCAGATCCCGCCGGGCTCGGCCAGGCCCTCCAGGCGCGCGGCGATGTTGACGCCGTCGCCGTAGATGTCGTCGCCGTCCACGATGACATCGCCCAGGTTGATGCCGATGCGGAAGGTGATGCGCCGGTCCTCGGGCATGTCCTCGTCGCGCGCGGCCATCTCGCGCTGGATCGCCACGGCGCAGGCGACGGCATCGACGACGCTGGCGAATTCCACCAGCGCGCCGTCGCCCATGAGCTTGACCAGACGGCCGTTGTGTGCGGCGATTTCGGGGTCGATCACCTCTCCACGCAACGCCTTCAGGCGCGCCAGCGTGCCCGCCTCGTCGGCCCCCATGAGGCGGGTGTAGCCGACTACATCAGCGGCCAAAACTGCAGCAAGACGGCGCTCCATCGGAATCCTCCTTGAAAAGGAAGAATAGCTGAGCGCCGCAACTGAATCCATGCCGTCGAGGAGTGCCGCGAATGTCGCTTATTGGCTAGGAAGCGAAGTTTGGGCCATGTCCGCGCTAGGTCCGGTTTAGCCCCAGCTTCGGACGTTCTGGTGCCGTGTCTGCTTCGCACCCGCGCGCTCTCGGCCGGCACCATCCTGGGCTCGGGCACCCGTGTCCAACCGCGGCCGTTCCACCGGTTTTCAGCGGATCATGTCCGCGTTCCCGCCCAACGGCGGACCCTGGCGCGGGGTCGCCCCGTCGAGCGCTTGACAGTGGCGACGAGAATGACAAACTCACTATTCAAATGGGGGATCCGAAAGGGGGGCCGCGCAGTTCACGGGGAACAGCAAGGGAGAGCGCCATGCGATGGACCTACATACTGGCCGCGGTGTTGAGCCTCGGCCTCGCTTCGGCGGCCATGGCGGCCGGTTCCACCAGTTCGTCCACGAAACCCGCGAAGACGGGCGATTTCGAGCAAGGGGTGGCGGCGGTAAAAGCCGAGAACTACGAGCGTGCCATCGTCCTCCTGCAAAAGGTGGTGGCCGTTGAACCCGAAAATGCCGATGCCTGGAACTTCATCGGCTTCAGCCACCGCAAGCTGAATAATCTCGACCGGGCCTTGCCCGCATACAACACGGCGCTCGCAATCAATCCGAAACATCGCGGCGCCAACGAATATCTGGGCGAGCTGTATCTTCGGATCGGCGACTTGGCGAAAGCCGAGGAGCGCCTGGAGAAGCTGGACGATATCTGCTTTTTCGGCTGCGGGGAGTACACGGACCTGAAGGCGGCGATCGAGGCTTACAAGTCCGGCAAGGTCAGCGGCTGAGCCGCCCCGCATGCGGGGCGGCCGCCTCGTGGACAGGGCAGTCGAGTCTGGTCTTCCGAGTCTGGCCTTCCGAGTCTGGCCTTCGCACCGTGGCAAGTGACCCTTCGCCGGCCAAAGGAGATGTCACGTGACGCGATGGGCTCAGGAGGCCGGTGACCGCGGCTTCGGGCGCCCTTGGAACCGGCCGCTCGACCGGCGGGCCGGCCAAGGCGGCTAGCTCGTTCCGCTGCCCGCCGCGGCCCGCGCGATCGCCCATGTCGTTCCTCTCGCTCCTCAGCGACTATTGGCAACCGATGGCCGCCTTTGGCCTGTTCGGCCTGTTGCATTCCGTCGGCGCGCAGGAGCCGTGCAAGAACGCGCTGGCGCGCTGGATCGGCCAATTCTTTGTCGACCATTTCTGGCGCATCACCTATTGCGCCCTCAGTTACGCGGCCCTCTATTACGGCGTCGCGGCGCTGCACTGGGCGCGAAACCCCGACAACGACGTCTGGCTCATCGTCTATCCGGACTGGCTCTGGCAGGTCGTCCTGGTCCTGCATCTCTTGTCCATCGGCTTGTTGTATGTCGCTTTCCTGCAAAGCGACTACCTCGAGTTTCTGGGCTTGAGGCAGGCGGCGCGCGGCACAGGGGTCCTGTTCGGCGGGACTGGCGGGCAGACGAAAGAGAAGCTGTTCGGCACGCACCGCCTGGAGGTCACCGGGGTCTATGGATGGGTGCGGCATCCGATGCTGGTCTCGGGACTTCTGTTCCTGCTGACCAGCGGCCCGTCCCTGAACAACCTCGTCTATACCGGCATGTATACGGCCTATATGCTGATCGGCGGCTATTACGAGGAACGGCGTATGGTCAAGATCTTCGGCGAGGACTACCTGCGTTACCGGCGCCGGGTCGGCGCCTTTTTCCCGCGGCTGCGGCGCCGGCCGGTGGCGTGAGGAAACGAATGCTCGAACAGGTTTCCAATTATTTTTTCGATCCCCTGGTGTTCTGGGGCGCGCCGCTGGTGCTGGTCGCGTTATTGGCGGGGATCAAGCGCCTGCGGGCCCGGACGAGCCGGCGCCGCTGAAGGGGGCGCATCTCCAAGATGGGGGATCGATATCGACGATCGTTGGGTTGCGACGGTCGGGCCTCCGCGCCGGGAGATGCGCGGCGTGGCGCCGCCGGCGAAGTCCCTGCGCGCCGCGTCCATCAAGTGGCCGAGCAGCGCCAGCGAGAGCGCGCCGGTCTCGCCCAGGCCGGCGTCCCGCTGGAAGCGCCGGATGGCCGCCTCGAGCGCGCGCTGATCGAGGGGCGCGGCGGG
>JACZWN010000026.1 GCA_022572105.1 Pseudomonadota bacterium
GCAGCGTGCGTAAGGCTAGTAAGCGTTTCCGTATTACCGCCCAGCTGGTCGAGGCGGCGAGCGGCAACCACATCTGGGCCGAGCGCTACGACCATGACCTGACCGACATATTTGACCTTCAAGACGAAGTCACGCGGTCTATCGTCGCCGCCATTCCGGGCCGGCTCGCAAGCGCGGATCTCAATCGGGTCAAGCGAAAGCGCCCGGAAGACATGGCGGTTTACGATTACGTTCTCCGTGGCAAGATGCACCATCATCGCGCCACGAGAGAAGACAACGCCGAGGCGCTTCGGTTGCTCGACAAGGCGATCGAACTCGATCCGGAATTCGCCGAGGCCTACGCGTGGAAAGCTTGTACTCTCGGCCAGGCGCTAGCCCGGGGCTTTGGCGACAACAAAGAGGAATTGTTTGCCCAAGACGTCGCAGCGGTTGAAAAGGCGCTGTCGCTCGATGAGAACAACTTTGAATGTCATTGGATCATGTGCGAAGTGCGCATGATGGTTGCCCGATTGGAAGAGGCCGAACTCCATCATCAAAAGGCATTGGCCTTGAACCCGAATGATCCTCGCGTTGTCGCACAGCGGAGCGAGTTGCTGACATGGCTTGGTCGTCCGGTTGAAGGTGTGGACTGGGCGCGCCGGGCCATGCGCCTGGACCCCTACGCCGCCGCCGGACGGGCGCACTTGCTGGGCCGCGCCCTATACGTCGGGCGACGCTATGCGGAGGCGATCGAGGCTTTCAAGCAGGTTCATGTGCCCCGCTACGGCCACCACGCGGAGATCGCCGGCTGCCATGCGCAACTCGGATCGGACGAGAAGGCAAGCCTGCACGCCGGCGAGGTTCTGAGCCTGAAGCCGGACTTCTCCATCGCCGATCATGTGCAAGGCCTCCCCTTCACGGAAAGCCGAGACCGCGAACATTATCGGGACGGGCTCCGCAAGGCGGGGCTGCCGGAATGAGCGTGGAGCGTGGGTTCGCCGCCATTCTCATCGCCGGCGTGTGACCCGGCGCCAATGTCCGCCGTTGGGCGCAAGGCAGACGTCACCCCCCAAGAAGCGGACGTCGAGGGCGTTGGTTCGCCGGGATTGCAAACCGAGACACTCCCCATCCGCCGGTAGTGTCTCGGTTTGAAATTCGATGCGCTGAAAGCGCGAAGCGTACTCGAATGTCGGCACAGCGGGTGAAAGCGATCGTCGTTGCGGTGCGGTGATTGAGTCCGGGTATGGGCAGGAGCGGTCATCCAATGTTGTGAAATCATTGGCCCCTAACAGCCAAGACCCAGAGCCGCAATTCAACCATATAGGAGTTTCTTGACAATTTGACGTTGTAACGCCGGCATGAAGGACGCGGTTCGCAAAACCGCAAGAACGAGGAACCGCGTGACCGGATTGCGTGAGGTCATGACCTTGCGGACGGCTTCACTCCCGGCAATGATTTCCTTACCCACCTTATGACGGGCTTCGCTATAGCCTTCCAATCCACCTTCTACCATGCGGCGTGCCAGCTCGGCGCCATCGGCAATGCCAAGATTCATGCCCCGGCCACCGACCGGCGAATGGCAGTGGGCGGCATCGCCCACCAGAAAGACCCGGCCGACGCCATATTGGGCGGCTTGGCGAATGGATATTTTGAACTCGCCCTCGCGTCGAATGTTGGTGACATTCAATTTCAACGGGAGGGCGGCGAGCGCATCCTCGGTATTGGAAATGACCCGAAACCGTTTGGGCTCAAGCGGCACCACCACGACCATATCACCCCCACTTAACTGGCAAATGGTGAAGGCGTTTGTGTTGGGCCAGCCTTCGGCGTCCACATCCGCGATGGACCATGTTTCCGGCAGATCATGTCCCCGGAAATCGATGTTCAGCAATTCGCGCGTTGTGCCGCGGGCCCCATCGGCGCCAACCACATAATCGTATTCAGCCTTGGCGCCATCTCGCAAATCTACCGTTACTTTCTCCGCGTCCTGGCGAAGATCGACCAGCTCGGTTCGATAACGGACCGTGCCGCCAAGTTCCGACAAAACGTCTCGCAAATGTGTCTCCGTGCGATCTTGCGCGAGGCCCAAGATAAACGCGTCATCCGCCCCGCTTCCCTTAAGTGGTAAAGCCAGAGCGAGAGACGAATGGCGATAGATACGTACGAGCCGGAACTTCATTCCCTCTGCGAGCAATTTGCCTGTCACGCCGGAGGGTCTCAAAATTTCGAGGCTTGCGGGCATGATGCCGACCGCCCGGGATAAGCCAGATCCGCTTTCTCGTAGGTCAATAACGTCGCTAACAATGCCCCGGCGCGCCAGTTCAACCGCCGTGGTCAGACCCGCCGGTCCGGCACCCACGATCAATACCTTCATCATCGCCCCCTCAATGCAATGGGACAACTTTTACACTGGTTTTTTGAATCCATTAAGCAACGTCGGGTTTGTCGATTGAAGTGTCGGCACTGTCATTTCAAATGACATCTAAAGGTCAGTGCTCAATGGAATTCCAACCTTCCACTCAAATCCAGCCTAATGACGACTCTGGGTCAAGTGCGGCTGTGCCGGTGACCCTGCGCCAAGGTCTGGCGTTGGGCGCAAAACAGAAATGATCCGCTGAAAAGCCGCCGTTCCGGGTATTGTTTCGGCGGAATTTCAAACTGAGACAATTACCCGGTCGCCGGCAAGGCACACACCGCCCCGCGCAGGGCGCCAACGCGCGCCTTTTCACGGGGAAGAGTCCGGGCGCGCCCCACCTGCGCCGCCCGCGCGCCTTGAGCCGGTTCTTTTCGACACACCCCCCCCGGCGCGCGAAATGTGGATAACTCTGTGGAGATGATGTGTAGAGGTTGTGAAATAAAAGCGAACTTATACACAAAAAATTCGCATCACTACAGACTTTCGACTTGTCCACGTTAGGAATTCGAGCCACGCTTACTTGCCACGCGAAAGCGCCGGGGTGCCGGCGAGCGCGGTCGGTCCGTCGGGCTTCGGTCCGGCCGGCTCGCCCACGCGAAGCAGCCCCCCCCGGGGGCGGCGATCCCTTCCCGGGGATCGCGGTCCGGCGGCGGTGGCGGGTTCCGGTCTTGGCCGGGCGCCCGTCGCCGGTTCGGTAGGGTCGGCGGGCCTGCGCGCCTCCGTCCCTTTCGGCGAGGAGCACCGCTCTCTCCCTGCGCGGGAGCGGCGGTTCGGAGCCTAGCGGCCGGTGCGGCGAAGCCTGTCTTCCCGCCCGCGCCCGAGGCGGTCGTCGAAAGGTCCGGACGTTGGTTTGTCCGGCCCCCCGAGCGGAGACGCGGCTCCTTATTACGGGGCCGCCGTTCCGAGCGCGGCCGACGTCGTATCGCCAGGTTCGACGCCGCCGCGCGGAGTACGGGGGACTCTCTACCGCGGGCTTTCCGCGTGGCCGAGCCGGCCACGGCTCATGAGGCGTCGGGTCGCGCCCCTCCAGGGTACGGCGCAGCGGGCATCCTCCCCCTGCACCCGACGCCTCATTCTTTGTCACGCCCGGCATCATCGGACGCAGGTCACGGCATCCCGCGATGGCGCCGCGAGCCGGGCGACCGCTGGTTTTACCGCCGCGGCACGAGCACCGTATAGTCGAGATCGAGGACCACGGCCGGGTCGGGCTTGCCGTCCGGGCCGCGATACGGGAAGTCGGCGCAAGCGCGGTCCTTGACCGCCACCGTGCGCAGGCGTAGCGCGCCCAGGTCGGTGCGCCCCGGCAGGTCGAACTTCCCGAGCACCTCCGACCAGGCGTAGATCGTATCGCCGGCGAAGCTGGGCGCGACGTGGCGGCCGCCGTTGATCGCGGCCAACCGGAAGGCGTTGGCCAGGCCGTTGAAGCTGAGCGCGCGGGCGAGCGAGATGATGTGGCCGCCATAGACGATGCGCCGGCCAAAGCGGCTGTCCTTGGCGGCGTGCAGGTTGAAGTGGACGCGCGCCGTGTTCTGGTACAGCCGGGTCGCCATCTGGTGCTCGGCCTCCTCGATGGTCACGCCGTCGAGGTGGTCGATGCGCTCGCCAACCGCGTAGTCGTCGAAGAAGTGGTCGGAGCCGGCGAGCACGGGGTCGTAGCCGGCAAGGTCCAGCCCCGCGGGCAGCACCAGGTCCTCCGGCGCCGCCGCCTCGGGCAATTCGGGCGCGATCGGCGCGGGCGCGGGCGCGGCGGAGTCGCGCTTGTTCACCATGACCCAGCGGACGTAATCGAGCACCGTCTCGCCGCGCTGGTTGGTTCCGGTCGAGCGGACGTGGACGACTCCGGTCTTGCCGCTCGAGGTTTCGCGCAGGCCGATGACCTCGCTCTCCGCGCTCAGGGTGTCGCCCGGGTAGACCGGCACCCCGAAGATGCAAGCGGCATAGCCCAGGTTGGCGACCGCGTTGAGCGAGACGTCGGCGACCGTGCGCCCGAACACCAGGTGAAAGACCAGGAGGTCGTCGATGGGCGCGCGCGGCAGGCCGAGCGCGCGCGCGAATTCGTCCGAGGAATGGAGCGCGAAGCGGGAGCCGGTGAGTGCGGTGTAGAGCGCCCGATCGCCCTCGGTCACGGTCCTGGGCGTGGCGTGGCGCAGCACCTCGCCGATGCGAAAGTCCTCGAAGAAGCGGCCGGCATCGGTCTTGGTCACGGGGGGGGGCCCACCCTCGTCCGTCGCGCGCTGCCCATAGGCTTGCCGCGCGCGACTCGTTCTACTCCGCCGCGGCGACCTCGAGCCGCTCGATCACCTCGGCCAGCGCCACCAGGCGTTGGGCGTTCTCGACGTGAAGGTTCTCGATCAGCCGGCCGTCGACCAACACCACGCCCTTGCCCTCGGCGGCGGCCTCGCCGTGGGCCGCGATGATGCGGTGCGAGAACGCGACCTCCTCGGGCGAGGGCGAGAACACCTCGTTGGCCTTGGCGATGGTCTTGGGATGAATCAGGGTCTTGCCGTCGAAGCCGAGCTCCAGGCCCTGGACGCAGGCCTCGGCGAAGCCCTCGTCGTCGGCCAAGTCCAGGTGCACGCCGTCGAGGATGGCGAGCCCGAAGGCGCGCGCGGCCAGCAGGCACAGGCCGAGCGAGGTCAGGACCGGCAGGCGCGCGCCGGTGTGGCTGGCCTGGAGGTCCTTGACCAGGTCCGAGGTGCCCATGATCAGGGCCGAGACGCGCGCACTCGCGCCGGCCACCTCCTCGGCGTGGAGCATGGCGAGCGGGGTCTCCATCATGCACATGATGCCCATGTCGTCCGGCGCGCCGGCGCCGACCATCTGCATCTCGAGATCGTGGACCATGGCCGCGCTCTCGACCTTGGGCAGGAGGATGGCGTCGGCGCCGCAGGCCGCGACCGCGGTCAGGTCGTCGTGGCCCCAGGTCGAATCCAGCCCGTTGATGCGCACGACGATCTCGCGCGCGCCGTAGCCGCCGGCCTTGACCGCGTCCGTGACCTGGTTGCGCGCCAGTTCCTTGGCGTCCGGCGCGACCGCATCCTCGAGATCCAGGATCAGCGCGTCGGCGGCGAGCGTCCGGCCCTTCTCCAGCGCGCGCGCGTTGGAGCCGGGCATGTAGAGCATGGATCGGCGCGGACGGGCGGTTGCGGCCATGGGTCCCCCTCTCCCTCTTTCGCAAGCGCAAAAAACCGGCCGCGACTATAACCGATGCGCCGCTTGTGGCAAGGTGGGGGGCGAGGCGAAAAAACATTCGAGACCCATGAACATCCTCTCGATCCAATCCCATGTGACCTACGGGCACGTCGGCAATTCGGCGGCGGTCTTTCCCTTGCAGCGCCTGGGCTTCGAGGTCTGGCCGCTGCACACGGTGCAGTTCTCCAACCACGCCGGCTACGACGGTTTCACGGGGCGGGCGTTTCCCGCCGAGCACCTGCGCGAGGTGGTCGAGGGCCTGGCCGCGCGCGGCGTGCTGGGTGCTTGCGACGGGGTGCTGTCGGGCTACCTGGGCGGGGCCGAGGCCGGCGCGGCGGTGCTCGAGGCGGTGGACCGGGTCAAGGCGGCCAACCCACGGGCGCTCTACGCCTGCGACCCGGTCATGGGCGATGGCGCCGGAGACGCTGGGGGCGGGCTCTACGTCGATCCCGCCCTGCCCGCGTTCTTCCGCGAGCACGCCCTGGCGCGCGCCGATATCGTCACGCCGAACCTGTTCGAGCTCGAGACCTTGACCGGCGCCACGGTCGCCACCCTCGACGAGGCCGTGGCCGCCGCCCGCCGGGCGCTCGCCCTCGGGCCCTCGGTGGTTCTGGTGACCGGCTTGCGCCACGAGGCAACGGGCGCCGGCGAAGTGGAGTTGCTCGCGGTCACCGGCGAGGATGCTTGGCGCCTGTGTACGCCGCTCCTCGCCTGCGACCCGCAACCCAACGGCGCCGGCGACCTGCTGGCCGCGCTCTATCTCGGCCACTACCTGCGGACGCGCGAGCCCGCGCGCGCGCTCGAGGCCGCGGCGGCTGCGACCTTCGCGGTGCTGGCCAGGACCCAGGCCGCCGGCACGCGCGAGCTGCAACTGATCGCCGCCCAAGACGACCTCGTCGCGCCCAAGCGCCACTTTCCGGCGGAGAAGATCGTGTAAACCGGGGACGGGCGGGGTGGACCGGATCAGGCCCGCCCTTCTTCCGGCAAGCGTTACGCGCCTGGCTCCATCACCTTCATCAATCTGTCGCGGACGCTCCCCAGGTGCCGGCGCATGGCCGCCTCGGCGCGTGCCGGATCGCGCTCGATGATGGCGCTGAAGATAGCATCGTGTTCCGGGAAGCTGTGGTGATCGAGCTTTCTTGCCAGCGGCACCTCGCGCGGCCGCGTCCAAACCACGGAGCGCTTGACCGCGTTGAGGGTGTCGAACAGCGCCATCAAGCAGGTGTTGTGGGCGGCCGCCGCGATCGTCCGGTGCAGGTTGATGTCCCAGATCTCGTAGATGCGCCAGTCGGTGGCCGACTTGGTCTTGCGGATGCAATGCTCGAGTTCGCGAATATCGGCGTTGGTGGCATGGCTCGCCGCCAGCCGAGTCAGGCCGGGCTCGATCAGAAGCCGGGCCTCCATCAGTTCGCGCGGGGTGGTGTGGCTGCTGACATAGTCTATGTCGCTGGCACTTTCGAGCGGTCGTGAGCCGATGAACGTGCCGCGTCCCACATGGCGCCATATTTGCCCCGCGGCCTCCAGTTCGGCGAGCGCTCTCCGAAGCAGGCTGCGCGAAACGCCGAGTTGGCGCGACAGCGTGCGTTCCGGCGGCAGGCGGCTGTTGAGTTCCAGATTGCTGTCGGCGAGATAGGCCCTTAGTCGCGCCGCGGCGTCGTGGTTTCTCGTTCGGGTTTCAGGTTCGATCTCGATCGTCATTGGTTGCGCCAATGTCCACATTGGTTGCGTATCCAAACCTTCTAATCTATATGAATTGTCTTGTAAACGTTGACTTTGAGTCTGGATAACAGATACCATTCGCAAATTGGTTCGAGATGCGGACCTTAACGTCAATGACCGAGGCCGCATCTCTATAACGTGCAACCGCATGAGGGAGGAGAAACATGAAAAAGCTACTACGGAATATCACGGCGCTTCTCGCCGCGGTCTTGCTTATTGGTGGATTGTCGGTTTCCGGCGCCCAGGCGGACAAAATTCGGATTGCACTGGCCGAAACGCCATCGGACGAGGTTGCGGCCTTCTTTGTGGCACTGGACCGTGCCAAGGCAATGGGGCTTGACTATGAGTGGACCGCGTTCTCAGACGAGGAACTCGCCATTCAGGCGATTCTGAGCGGTCAGATGGATATCGGGTTCGGCACCCCCTACGCAGCGATGCAGAGAGCCAAGGCTCCGATCCGTATCATCTTTCAGCTATCCAAGCTGAAATTCTTTCCGGTCACATCGAAGAAGTATAGCAAGCTTGAAGACCTCGATGGAGAGCCGATCTTGCTCCACTCTCGTGGCGGCGGCACCGATTCAATCGCCAACGTGATTGAGGAAAAGCTCGGGATCAAATTCGGAAAACGGTCATATGTTCCCGGATCTGCCAACCGGATCGTTGCCCTGATCGCAGGACAGACCGACGCGACGATCGTCGATCTTTCGAACAAGAACAAACTGGTCAAACAGCAAGGCGACAAGTTCAACGTACTGCCGATGTTCGAGGTCGATGCCAGCGACGAGGCCCTGTTTGCCAACCTCGACTGGATCAAGGCCAACGAAAAAGACGTAGGCATCTTCGTCACGGCGCTTCTTAGCGTTTATCGCGATATGGCCAAGGATCCGACGATCATCCGTAGGGAGACCGATCCGGACGGTCCGATCGGCCAGCTTCCGAAAGAAATCCTCGACAGCCTCGATGGTTTCTACGCGGAAGCGGTCGCAGGCGGGCTTTACGATCCGAATGGTGGCGGTCGCAAGGCGGCCAAGGCGGACTTAAAGTGGTATTCCGCCGCGGGCCAGCTTACCGGCGATCCCGCGGCGCTGAAAATCGAAGATTTTTGGTATTTCAAGCCCTTGGACGCCGCGCAGTAAGTCGGACACGGCAGTTGCTGGCCAGCAAGAAGCGGGTCGGCAACTGCCTCCTCTTTCACCGAATCAGAAACAATGATCTATGCGCAACCGTCCTCTATTCCTGAAGCTCCTCTCTGCCGTGATCGTGTTCGGCGCTTGGGAAATAGCGGGCCGCATTCCGGTTAGCTACGCCTTCCCAACCTTTCTGGAATCCATGTCGGCGTTGGCGGCGCTCACTTTGGACGGCACCATATTCACTGCTTATGCCGAGACGTTGAAACCGCTCGTGGTCGGCATCATCATTTCCGCGGTTCTGGGGATCGGTATAGGGCTTTGGACCGGTTTGAGCTCCAAGTTTGACTGGCTTTTTTCGCCGATCTTCGTGGTGATGCAGGCGGCTCCCTTGGCCGCGCTGATTCCGCTTCTTATCATGGTCTATGGCATTGGTCTGACGTCCAAGGTCCTTGTTGTCTGCATCATGGCCATGCCCGTCATCGTTCTGAACACAAGCGGTGCGGTCCGGAACACCCCCTACACACTCAAAGAGATGGGGCGTGCCTTTCTTGGGACCGAGCGTGACATCATGTTGAAAATCGTCATTCCGGCGGCATCGCCGATCATTTTTGCGGGACTGCGGCTGGGCGTTTCGGCCGGATTCATTGGGGCCATTCTGTCAGAGCTGAAAATCACGCCCACGGGCGTCGGCGACATCATCACCTACAGCCGCTCAATCGCGGACTACCCAAGCATGTATGCCGCCATCTTCTCGATCATCGTGCTGGCCGTCCTCTTCCTGAACTTGCTGGAGAAAATCGAGCGCCTTCTATTCGGAGGAAACATCCGTGGCTATGTCTCAGACTAGGGTCGCGCCCAAGCGAGGCGACGAGCATGACGTGGAATATGCTGTATCGGTCCGCGATGTCTCGAAGAACTACGGCGATGTCGAGGCCCTGAAGGATTTGTCGCTGGACTTTCCGCGCGGCCAGCTCACGTCCATCCTGGGTCCTTCGGGATGTGGCAAAACCACGCTGCTGAAGATCATTGCCGGTCTCCTGTCGCCGACTTCCGGTGAGGTCGAAGTAAACGGCAAGGCCGTGACGGGACCGGGTCCCGACCGCGCCTTCGTCTTTCAGGATTTCGCGCTGTTGCCTTGGGCAAGTGTCATCCGCAATGTCGCTTTTGGTCTGGAGCTGCGCGGCGTTGCCAGGTCGGAGCGGGAAAGCATCGCGCAAAAGTATATTCAGAATGTGGGGCTGGGCGGATTCGAAAACAGTTTTCCGCACGAATTGTCGGGCGGTATGCGTCAGAGGGTGGGCCTGGCTCGAGCGCTGTCGGTCGATGCGCAGGTCCTCTTGATGGACGAGCCGTTTTCGGCGGTCGATGAGCAAACCCGGCGCAAGTTTCAGGAAGACCTGCTCTCGCTTGTTCAGCAGGAGAGCAGGACGTTCATATTCGTAACCCATTCGATCGAAGAAGCCGTCTATGTTTCGGACCAGATCGCGATCCTGCTTCCGCGGCCCTCTCGCGTGTCCGAGATCATCAAGCCGACTGGAATCCGAAACAAGGGCACGGACGATATCCGCCGCGATCCGGAATATCTCGATATCGTAGACAGGATTTGGGCCTCGCTGCGCAGCTATGTGGAGTGAGCGTTGAGATGAAGGTTCTTGGCTATCAGCTTCCGGGCATGTCGTCGCTGATCCTATGGGGACTGCTCTGGGAGATTGTCGGGCGCCTGGGTGTAACCTTTTTTATCCCTCCTCTGTCCGAAGTTTTTCAAACGCTGTTTTCGATCATCGGCACCCCGGTCTTCCTGAAAGCCATCTCGGAAACCGCATATGCGTTCGTTGCCGGTGTGACCTCGGCGATCGTGATTGGCGTCCCGGTGGGCATCCTGATGGGCAAGAGTCGCCTACTGGACGAGCTTCTTCTGCCCTGGGTCAATATTTTCTTAAGTGCCCCTTTGACGGCGCTGGTGCCGGTCTTGATGGTGCTGTTTGGTTTCGGCATGAAATCGATCATCATCATCACGACCCTTTTTGCCATATGGATCATAATTCTGAACTCTCGCGCGGGCGTCATGCAGATCAACCGTTCTCTCGTTGAGATGGCGCATTGTTTCGGTGCCTCACCGATGGACGCCTTCACAAAGGTCTACTTCTGGGCGGCTCTGCCTGAAATCCTGGGTGGCATCCGAATTGGCGTCATCCGGGCGGTGAAGGGTGTCATAATCGGCCAGCTTCTGATATCGATCGTCGGCTTCGGGGCGCTTTTCGAACTTTATTCGGCAAACTTTCTGATGGGGCACTTTTGGGCGGTCTTGATCGTGCTTTTCGCTCTCGCCTTCACGATATCTGAATTCCTTGCTTATCTAGAACGTCGAGTGCGCTATTACGCGTCCGAGCGCTAAGCTGTGGGCGACGCGCGGTCGGTTGGGACTATTGGGAAACGGCGGCAAGGAGAGCCAAATTGGACTTTATCTTTCCCCTCCAGCAGGTTTCATTGCCGATCGTCGGCGACCAGAAACGGTTTCCGGTGCGCCGCATCTATTGCGTCGGCCGCAACTATTTGGACCACATCCGAGAGACCGCCGGCGCCGACGAGCGCGAGCCGCCGTTTTTCTTTCAGAAGCCGACCGATGCGATCCTCGAGAACGGTGGTGAGTTTCCCTATCCCCCGCTGTCCGAGAAGACCCACCACGAGATCGAGTTGGTCGTCGCCATCGGCACGGGCGGCAAGGAGATCGAGGCGGAGAACGCGCTCGATCACGTTTTCGGCTATACCGTCGGCATCGATATGACGCGGCGCGACCTGCAAGGCGTGGCCAAGGAAATGCGCCGCCCATGGGAGGCCGGAAAGTCCTTCGATCACGCGGCGCCCTGTTCGGCGATCGTTCCCGCCGCCGATATCGGTCATCCGCAAGGCGGTCGAATTTGGCTGGCCGTCAATGGCGAAATTCGTCAGGACGGCGATCTGGCGCAACAGATCTGGAGCGTCCCGGAATCGATCGCCCACCTGACGACGCTATTCGAGCTGGCACCGGGCGATCTGATCATGACCGGGACGCCTGCCGGGGTCGGGTCCGTCAATCGGGGCGACAAAGTCACCGGCGGCATCGCCGGCATCGCCGATATCGAGATCACCGTCGTCTAAAGCAAATTCCACTCACGTGGAATCGGGGCCGGCCCGCACCGCGCCGCTCAGTTCAGGTAGTTCTCGACCAGGCACTCGGCGATCTGGACCGCGTTCAAGGCCGCGCCTTTGCGCAGGTTGTCGGCGACCACCCACATGGACAGGCCGTGATCGACCGTCGGATCGGTGCGCAGCCGGCTGACGAAGATCGGGTCCTCGCCGACGCATTCGGCGGGCGTCACGTAACCCTCGTCGGACCGGTGATCGATCAGGGTGATGCCGGGCTGGGCCCTGAGCGCCGCGCGTGCCTCGTCCTCGTCGATCGGGCTCTCGAACTCGACGTTGATCGCCTCGGCGTGGCCGATGAACACCGGCACGCGCACGCAGGTGGCGCAGACCTTGATGGTCGGGTCGAGGATCTTCTTGGTCTCGGCCACCATCTTCCATTCCTCCTTGGTGAAGCCGTCCTCCATGAAGGCGTCGATGTGGGGAATGGCGTTGAAGGCGATCTGCTTGGTGAAGATCTCGGGGTGGATCGCGTCGTTCACGAAGACGCCGCGGGTCTGGTTGAACAGTTCGTCCATGCCGTCCTTGCCCGCGCCCGAGACCGCCTGATAGGTCGCCACCACGACCCGCTTGATGCGGGCCAATTCGTGCAAGGGCTTGAGCGCCACGACCATCTGGATGGTCGAGCAGTTCGGGTTGGCGATGATGTGGCGGCGCTCGTAGCCGGCGATGGCGTCGGGGTTGACCTCGGGCACCACCAGCGGCACGTCCGGGTCCATGCGGAAGTACGAGGTGTTGTCGATGACCACGGCGCCCGCCTTGGCCGCGCGCGGGGAGTGCTCGGCCGAGACCTTGGCGCCGGGCGAGGACAGCACGATCTCGCTGCCCTTGAAGTCGAAGCCGGCCAGGTCCTGGACCTGGAGCTCGTCGTTCTCGCCGAAGGAGACGCGGGTGCCCACCGAGCGCTCGGAGGCGAGCGCGACCACATCGTCGGCCGGGAACTCGCGCTCGGAGAGCGTGTTCAGGATCTCGCGCCCGACCGCGCCCGTCGCGCCCACGACCGCCACCTTGTAGCCCATCGGATTCGCCCTTTTGTCTCGTTCGGGTGTAATATCGCCCGGGTTCAGTTAAGGCCCCTGGCCGCAAATTGCAAGAGAAGCCGCCATGGCCGGGCGAATCGAGAGCTACGCCGAGTTTTGGCCGTTCTACCTGGGGCAGCACAGCCACGCCGCGAACCGGGCGCTGCACCTCGCCGGCACCGGGGCCGGAATCGCGCTGCTCGCGGCCGGAATCGCGATCCTGGACTGGCGCCCGATGGTGGCCGCGGCGGTGGTCGGCTACGGCTTCGCCTGGGCCGGCCATTTCTTCGTCGAGCGCAACCGGCCGGCCACCTTCACCTATCCGCTGTGGTCGCTGGTGAGCGACCTGCGCATGTTCGGCCTTTTCGTCACCGGCCGCCTGAAGGCCGAGCTCGAGCGCCAGGGGTTTGGGTGAGGCGGCCTCTCTCCCGCGCCAACATGAAAAGGCCGCCCCCCAAGGGGACGGCCTTTTCGCCTGTGTCGCAGGCTTTTCCGAGCTCAGTTGCTGCTGGTCTCGGGAATCGGCGTGGACGGCGCTTGACCGCCGGTCGAACCCGTCGACGCGGTCTGCGTTTCCAACGACACGGACTGTGTGCCGTAGGAGTCACAACCGCCACCGGCGAAGGCCGATCCGGCGGAAATCGCGATGACGCCCAGCGCCATTGCGAACACGGCTAATGATTTGGACACCGGATCACCTCCTTTCATTTGTTGACATCGGGAGCGAGCATAGACCGCTTAACGGAATCGCGTCAATCAACGGTTTCGCGAGCCGGGCCTACCCCCACGGGCGCGCCCCCTCACGCCGCCAGCTTGTCGAGCTCGGCGAGCACGGCTTCGCCCATGGCCGCGGTCGAAACCGTCTCGGCGCCGGGGGCGGCGATGTCGGCGGTGCGCGTGCCCGCATCGAGCACGTTCTTGACCGCGGTCTCGACCAGATCGGCGTCGGCGTCCAGATCCAACGAATAGCGCAGCATCATGGCGAAGCTGAGCATCATGGCGAGCGGATTGGCCTTGCCTTGGCCGGCGATGTCGGGGGCGGTGCCGTGCACCGGCTCGTAGAGCGACTGGCGGCGCCCGGTCTCGTCCGGGTCGCCGAGCGAGGCCGAGGGCAGCATGCCGAGCGAGCCGGTCAGCATTCCGGCCTCGTCGGACAACATGTCGCCGAACATGTTGTCGGTGACGATGACGTCGAACTGCTTGGGGTTGCGCACCAACTGCATGGCGCAGTTGTCGGCATACATATGGGTCAGCTCGACGTCGGTGAACTCGGCGGCATGCACCCTGGTCACCTCCTGGCGCCAGAGCACGCCCGTTTCCATGACGTTGGCCTTCTCCGCCGAGCACAGCCTGCCCGAGCGCTTGCGCGCCAGCTCGAAGGCGACGCGCGCCACGCGCTCGATCTCGGGCGTCGTGTAGACCTGGGTGTTGACGCCGCGGCGCGTGCCGTCGGGCAGCTCCTCGATGCCGCGCGGCTCGCCGAAGTAGAGCCCGCCGGTGAGCTCGCGCACGATCATGATGTCGAGGCCCGAGACCACCTCGGGTTTCAGCGTCGAGGCCTCGACCAGGGCATCGAAGCAGATCGCGGGGCGCAAGTTGGCGTAGAGGTCCATCTCCTTGCGCAGGCGCAAGAGCCCGCGCTCGGGCTTTTGGTCGAA
Source organism: Pseudomonadota bacterium (assembly GCA_022572105.1). GTDB lineage: Bacteria > Pseudomonadota > Alphaproteobacteria > Kiloniellales > J153 > JACZWN01. Next base: position 14,297 of record JACZWN010000026.1, read on the forward strand.
CGGCAGGTCGTCCCACTTGGGCCCGCCGACCGCGCCGAGCAGCACGGCATCGGCGGCCATGGCTTTTTCCATGGTGGCGTCCGCCAGCGGCGCGCCGTGGCCGTCGATGGCCGCGCCGCCGACCAGGTCCTCCTCGACGTCGAAGCTGACCGCTTGGCGCCGGTCGAACCAGTCGACCATCCGGCGCACCTCGGCCATGACCTCCGGGCCGATGCCGTCGCCCGGCAGGATCAGCAGTTTCTTGTTGGCGGGCATGGCGGCGCTGTCTCCCTTTCCGTTCGCGTTTGTTCGGTAATTTCGATTCGCTCGGCGCGGCCTCAGCCGGACAGCCAGGGCTGTTCCAGGCGCTGCTTGGCCTCGTAGTCGTCGATCTTGGCCACCTTCTCCAGGCTCAGCCCGATGTCGTCCAAGCCGTTCAGCAGGCAGTGCTTGCGGAACGGGTCGACCTCGAAATGGAGTGTGCCGCCGTCCGGGCCGGTGATCTCTTGGCTTTCCAGATCCACGGTGACGACCGCGTTGGCGCCGCGCTGGGCGTCGTCCATCAAGAGGTCGACCTCGGCCTTGGGCAGCTCGACCGGCAGGATGCCGTTCTTGAAGCAGTTGTTGTAGAAGATGTCGCCGAAGGAGGGCGCGATCACGCAGCGGATGCCGGCGTCCAAGAGCGCCCAGGGCGCGTGCTCGCGCGACGAGCCGCAGCCGAAGTTCGCGCCCGTGATCAGGATTTGCGCGTGCCTATAGGCCGGCTCGTCGAGGACGAAGCCGGGCTTGGGCTTGCCCTGCTCGTCGAAGCGCATTTCGTAGAACAGGCCCTCGGCAAGGCCGGTGCGCTTGATGGTGCGCAGGAACTGCTTGGGGATGATCTTGTCGGTGTCGACGTTGATCATCGGCAAGGGCGCCGCCGTGGCGCTCAGTTTGGTGAAGCTTTCCATGGATTCTCTCTCTACCCCAGCTCGCGCACGTCGGCGATGTGGCCGGCGATGGCGGCGGCGGCGGCCATGGCGGGGCTCATCAGGTGGGTGCGCCCGCCGCGCCCCTGGCGGCCCTCGAAGTTGCGGTTCGAGGTCGAGGCGCAGCGCTCGCCCGGCTCGAGCTTGTCGGCGTTCATGGCCAGGCACATGGAGCAGCCCGGATCGCGCCAGTCGAAGCCGGCCTCGATGAAGATCCGGTCCAGGCCCTCCGCCTCGGCCTGGTGCTTCACCAGGCCCGAGCCGGGCACGATCATGGCGTAGACGTGGTCGGCCACCTGGCGTCCCTCGGCGACCTGCGCGGCCTCGCGCAGGTCCTCGATGCGCCCGTTGGTGCAGGAGCCGATGAAGGCCTTGTCGATCCGGATCTCGGTCATCGGCGTGCCGGCGGTGAGCGCCATGTATTCCAGCGAGCGCACCATGGACTGGCGCTTGGCGTCGTCGGGCGCGCTCGCCGGGTCGGGCACGGACCCGGTCACCGGCACCACGTCCTCCGGGCTCGTGCCCCAGGTGACCTGTGGCGCGATCTCGGCGGCGTCCAAGGTCACCTCCTTGTCGTAGCGCGCGCCCGGATCGGAGGGCAGGGACTTCCAATGGCTAAGCGCGATTTCCCACTGACCGGCCTTGGGCGCCATGGGCCGGCCCTTGAGGTAGTCGAAGGTGGTCTCGTCGGGCGCCACCAGCCCGGCGCGCGCGCCGGCCTCGATGGTCATGTTGGAGACCGTCATGCGCCCTTCCATGGACAGTTGCCGGACCGCCGCGCCGGCGTACTCGATGACGTGGCCGGTGCCCCCCGCGGTGCCTATTTTCCCGATAATAGCCAGGATCAGGTCCTTGGCGGTGGTGCCGAGCGCGCGCGCGCCGTCCACGGTGACGCGCATGTTCCGGGCCGGCTTCTGAATCAGCGTCTGGGTCGCCAGCACGTGCTCGACCTCGGAGGTGCCGATGCCGAAGGCGAGCGCCCCGAAGGCGCCGTGGGTCGCGGTGTGGGAATCGCCGCACACGATGGTCGAACCCGGCAGCGTGAAGCCCTGTTCCGGGCCGACCACGTGGACGATGCCGTTGCGCGCGTCGGGCACGTCGAACAGCGGCACGCCGAATTCGGCGCAGTTCCGGCGCAACGTCTCGATCTGGAGGCGCGAGTCCTCGGCCATCTCGGTCCCCTTGGGGTCGGTCGAGATGTTGTGGTCGATGACCGCGAGCGTCGCGTCCGGGCGCCGGATCCCGCGCCCCGCGAGGCGCAGGCCCTCGAAGGCCTGCGGGCTGGTTACCTCGTGGACCAGGTGGCGGTCGATATAGATCAGGCAGGTGCCGTCGTCTTGACGGTCGACCAGGTGGCTTTCCCAGATCTTGTCGAACAGGGTGCGCGGCTCGCTCATCTCGCTCGTTCCTCGTTACGCCCGGGTTTGCGTACCGTTGCCCCGCCCCGGCCCGCGGGAGCCCGCGGCCCTTTTACAGAGCCGTCCGATTTCGGGGGCCGTAGAATAACGCTTCGCCCGAACCGGCGCAAAGGGGACTCGGGCAAAAGGGACTCGGGCGCAAGGGACCGGGGAAACGGGAAAAGCGTTACGCTTTGCCCTTTTTCTTACCCTTACCCTTGCCCTTGCCCTTGCCCTTGCCCTTGCCCTTGCCCGCATTGCCGCTCGCCTTCAGGGCCGCCTGGGCGGCGGCGCGCGCGGCGGTGGCGGCGGCGCGCTCGGCCGCGGTCGCCTTGCCGGCGGCACCCGTGGTCTTCTCCGAAATGCGCGCCGACTTGCCGCGCCGGCCGCGCAGGTAATAGAGCTTGGCCCGGCGCACGTCGCCCCGGCGCACGAGTTCGATGGAATCGATGCGCGGGCTGTAGAGCGGGAAGATCCGTTCCACGCCCTCGTTGTGGGAGATCTTACGCACCGTGAACGAGGAGTTTAGGCCGCGGTTCTTGCGCGCGATGCAGACGCCCTCGAAGACCTGGATGCGTTCGCGCGCGCCTTCGGTGACCTTGACGTTGACGCGCAGCGTGTCGCCGGGGCTGAAATCGGGGATCTCGCGCCCCGCGCTCAGCTTGGCGACCTGCTCCTGCTCGAGCTTTTCGATCGTGTTCATGGTTCTCGTCCTTCGCCCTCGTCTCGGTCCTTCAGATAGTGCGCCCAGAGGTCCGGCCGCCGCTCCTCGGTAATCCGTTCCGCCTGCCCCTGGCGCCAGCGGCGGACCTTCTCGTGGTGCCCCGAGGTCAGCACCTGGGGCACCTTGCGCCCGCGCCACGCGGCCGGGCGCGTGTAGTGCGGGTACTCCAGCAGGCCCCGCTCGAAGCTCTCCTCGGCCGGGCTCGCCTCGTTGCCCACGACCCCGGGCAGCAGGCGCACGACCGCGTCCATCAGCCCCAGCGCCGCCGGCTCGCCGCCGGACAGCACATAGTCGCCGAGGCTCACCTCGGCAACCCCGTGCGCTTCCAGCACCCGCTCGTCGACCCCCTCGTAACGGCCGCACAGCAGGATCGCGCCCGGGCCCGCGGCCAGCTCGCGCACCAGCGCCTGGGTCAGCAGGCGCCCGCGCGGCGAGAGGTAGATGGCCGGCCCCGGTCCTTGCGCCTTTGCGGCCTCGAGCGCCGCATCGACCACGTCCGGGCGCATGACCATGCCGGCCCCGCCGCCGAAGGGCGCGTCGTCGACGGAGCGGTGTTTATCGCGCGCGAAGTCCCGGATGTCCAGGACCCGCAGCGCCCACAAATCCCGCTCCAGCGCCTTTCCGGCCAGGCTGGCGCCCAAGTGCCCCGGAAACATCTCCGGGAAGATGGTCAGCACCGTGGCGGTCCAGGGCGGCTTCCGTCTCGCCGTCGCCGCGCCGTCTCGCGTCGCCTCGTCCGCGCTCATGGGTGCTCCTAAAGCCGCGGCCGGGGCCGCGCTTTATGACCCTTGCCGGCCGCCGTGTCCAGTCCCCCGCGCCGCGCCGTCCGCCCGATCGATCCGGCCCGATCAGTCCGGCCCGATCAGTCCGGCTGGGTCTCCGTCTCCTCGGGCGGCTCGACCACCAGGCGGCCGCCGGCCGGATCGACGAGCGGCACCGCCGCCTTGGTGAAGGGGACGAGCAGGGTTTCCTCGTCCGGCCGCTCGATCTCCAGAATGTCGCCGGCGCCGAAGTTCTGCACCGCCGCGACCCTGCCCAGAGGCGTGCCGGCGCGGTCCTCCACGGCGAGGCCGATCAGGTCGGCGTGGTAATACTCCTCGTCCTCGGGCTCGGGCAGGGCGGCGCGCGCTATGTAGAGCCGGGCGCCGCGCAACGCCCGCGCCGCGTCGCGGTCGCCGACACCCTCGATCCGGGCGAGCAGCACACCCTTGGCCCGGCCGGTCACCGCCACCTGGTAGCGCCGCGCGCCGCTCTCGTCGGTGAGCGCGCCGTAAGCGGTCAGGTTCGCGGGGTCCGCCGTGAAGCTCTTGATCTTCACCAGGCCCCGCACCCCGTGCGCGCCCGCGATCACGCCGACGCAGAGCCGCTCACCCTGGGCCGCGGCCATGACCTCCGGCTAGCCCTCCTTTTTGTCGTCTTCGCCCTCGGCTTCGGCCGGGGTCTCCTCCGCCGGAGCCTTCTCCGCCGGAGTCTCCTGCGTTGGAGCGGTTTCCTCGGCCGGGGCCTCCTCGGCGGGCGCCTCGGGAGCCGCCTCTTCCGCCGGCGCGGCTTCTTCCGCCGGCGCCTCCGCAACTTCCTCGGCCGGCGCCTCCGCGGTTTCCTCGGCCGCCGCTTCCGCTGCCTTGGCCTCGGCCGCCGCCGCTTCCTCCGCGGCCGCTTCTTCGGCCTTCTTGGCCGCTTCCTCCGCGGCCACCTCTTCGGCCTTCTTGGCCGCTTCCGCGTCGTGCGCCTCGGAGGCCGCGTGCGCCTCGGTCGACTGGGCCTCCTTCTGCGCCGCGGCCTCGGCCGCGCGGCGCTCCAGCTCTTTCTTTCTCGGCTGGTTCTGCTTGGTCTGCGTCGCGATCTCCGGCATGGGGATGATGTTGGCCTGGCCCAGGAAGCGGGCGACCCGGTCGCTCGGCGTGGCGCCCAGCGAGAGCCAGTGGCGCGCGCGCGCCTCGTCGAGCCTCAGGCGTTCCGGATGGTCCCGCGGGACCATCGGATTGTAGTGGCCGATCTTCTCGATGAAGCGGCCGTCGCGCGGGCTGCGCGAATCGGCCACCACGACGCGGTAGAAGGGGCGCTTCTTGGCGCCGCCGCGAGCCAGTCGAATCCTCAAGGACATGGGTTCTCTCTTTCCTTCTTTTCGATCGAACGATGTTCCGGTCGCTGTCGCAATCTAGCGCGCAAAGCCGCCGCTCGGCGGCAGCAAGCCGCTCAGGCCGCCGCGCATCAGGCCTTTCTTGCTCATCTTGCTCACCCGCTTGACCATGCGGCTGGCTTCCTTGTGCTGCTTCAAGAGCTTGTTGATCTCCTGCACCGTGGTGCCCGAGCCGGCGGCGACGCGCTGCTTGCGGCTCGCCTTGATGATCTCGGGCCGGCGCCGCTCACGCGGCGTCATGGACGACAGGATGGCGAGCTGCCGCTTGACCATGCCGTCGTCGAAATTGGCGTTCTTGATCTGGGCCTGCTGGGCCCTGGACATGCCGGGCAGCAGTTTGAGCATGTCCGAGAGCCCGCCCATCTTCTGCATCTGCTTGAGCTGCTGGCCCAGGTCGTCGAGGTCGAACCTGCCCTTCTCGAGCTTCTTGGCGAGCTTCTCGGCCTCTTCCTGCTCGATGGTCTCGGCCGCCTTCTCGACCAGGCTGACCACGTCGCCCATGCCCAGGATGCGCGAAGCGATGCGGTCCGGGTGGAAGTCCTCGATCGCGTCCAGCTTCTCGCCGACGCCGATGAGCTTGATCGGGCAGCCGGTGACCGCGCGCATGGACAGCGCCGCGCCGCCGCGCGCGTCGCCGTCGACGCGGGTCAGCATGATGCCGGTCAAGCCGATCTTGTCGTGGAAGGCCCCGGCGACGGTGACCGCGTCCTGGCCGGTCATGGCGTCGGCCACGAGTAGGGTCTCGTGCGGCTTGGCGGCGTCGCGCACGGCGGCGGCCTCGGCCATCATCTCCGCGTCGACGGCGAGCCGCCCGGCGGTATCCAGGAGGACCACGTCGTAGCCCTCGAGCGCGCCGGTCTGGAGCGCCCGCTTGGCGATGGCCACCGGCGGCTCGCCGGGGACGGCGTCCAGGCAGCGCACGCCGGTCTGGAGCCCGAGCACCTTGAGCTGCTCCTGCGCGGCCGGGCGGCGCACGTCGAGCGAGGCCATGAGCACCTTCTTCTTGGCCTTGTCGCTCAGGCGCAGGCCGATCTTGGCGCAGCTCGTGGTCTTGCCCGAACCCTGCAGGCCGACCAGCAGGATGACGGCCGGCGGCGGCACGTTGAGGTCCAGCGGCACGGCCTCGGCGCCCAGCATCTCGATCAGGTGATCGTGGACGATCTTGATGACCATCCGGCCGGGCGCGACCGAGCGCAGCACCTGCTCGCCGACCGCCTTGTCCTTGACCGCCTCGATGAAGTCCTTGACCACCGGCAGGGCCACGTCGGCCTCGAGGAGGGCGACCCGCACCTCGCGCAGCGCGGCGGTCACGTCGGCCTCGCTCAAGCTGCCGCGCCGCGTCAGCTTGTCGAGCACCTCGCCCAGGCGTTCCTGCAGGCTGTCGAACATGGCCGTAGCTCGTCCTCAAATCCAACGCTTCCGCCAAACGGGCAGCGCGCCAGTGCGCGAAACTCGCGGACTGGCGGGGCTCCCCGGGAACCGGGGTCGCCGGGTTGCTACCCATGGCGGCTGTCGCGGCGGAACATAGGGGCGGCCCGGCCCCGGGTCAAGCGGTCGGGGGAGCTGGGGCAGGGCAAGGGGATAAGGCCGGGAATCCCCATTGCCCGTGGACTTTGCGGGCTCCCGCGCCATATAACCCGGGGTCATGAGCAACCGCGCCTTCATCAAGATGCACGGGCTGGGCAACGACTTCGTGGTGGTCGACGCCCGGGAGGTTCCCTTCGCCCTGACCGAGGCGCGCGCGCGGGCCCTGGCCGACCGGCGCACCGGCGTCGGCTGCGACCAGATCGTGGTGCTCGAGCCGCCGCGCAACGGCAGCGCCGATGTCTTCTTGAGGTTCTGGAATTCCGACGGCGGCGAGGTCGACGCCTGCGGCAACGGCACCCGCTGCGCCGCCGCGCTGGTCATGAGCGAGAGCGGCCGCGACGCCATCGCCATCGAGACCGTGGCCGGGCTGCTCGGCGCCGAGATCGCCGGCCCCGGCCGGGTCGCGGTGGACATGGGCGAAGCGCGCCTCGGCTGGGACGACATCCCGCTCGCCCGCGAGCAGGACACGCTCCACCTGGCGCTCGAACGCGAGGCCTTGCGCGATCCGGTCGCGGTCAACATGGGCAACCCGCACGCGGTCTTCTTCGTCGGCGACGCCGAGGCCATCGACCTGGCGCGCCTCGGCCCGGATCTGGAGCGCGACCCGATCTTCCCCGAGCGCGCCAACATCGGCGTCGCGCAACTGACCGGTCCGGACGCGCTGCGCCTGCGCGTCTGCGAGCGCGGCGCCGGCG
>JACZWN010000027.1 GCA_022572105.1 Pseudomonadota bacterium
GCCGATACCCCGAGGCCGAGCCCCTCTACCGGAAGGCGCTCGGCATCGCCGAGAAGACCCTGGGCGGTCCGCATCCCCAGATCGCGGCGAGCCTGAACAACCTGGCGCTCCACTACGACGCCCAGGGCAAGCTCGACGAGGCCGAGCCGTTGTATCGCGAGGCGCTCGGGATCATGCGCGAGACGCTCGGCGACGGGCACCCGGACGTGGCCGCGGTCCTCGACCATCTGGCGGTTCTTTACACCACGCAAGGCAAGTACGAGCAGGCCGAGGCCCATCACCGCCAGGCCCTCGAGATCCGCCGCAAGACGCTCGGCGCCGGCCATCTCCTGGTCGCCCAGAGCCTCGAGCACTATGCCGTGCTCATGATCGACACGGGACGCGACGTGGAAGCCAGGCGGGCGCAAACGCTCGCCGCCTCCATCCGGAAGAGAAACGCCGCGGCCAACGAGCCGAAACCGGAGGATCCGGACAACCCGCAAAAGCGGGCCGTCCTCATACTCAAGACATCGGAGTAAGCGCGAGGGAACCCGGACGCGCCCCCATGCCCGTTGCGATGCAAAGCGGCACCGTCCCGGCGCCCGGCGCCCGCCGCGCCGGTCGTTCGCGGTGGAGCCTGAGGGCGCGGTGCCCAGGGGGGCGGTGCCGGGCGGCGGCTTGGGCCGTCATTTTGGCGCTTGTGGGTCATTTGGTTGCGCCGACGCCGGCGGCCGCCGGCGTGGACGTGAGCCGCGAACTCGAGTGCCTGGCGCTCACGATCTACTTCGAGGCCCGGGGCGAGCCCGACGAAGGCAAGATCGCGGTCGGGCACGTGGTCATGAACCGGGCCTCGCACCCGCTGTTTCCCCGCAAGGTCTGCGAGGTCGTGCAACAGGGTGGCGACAAGCTCCGTTTCCACTGCCAGTTCACCTGGTGGTGCGACGGTCGTAGCGACCAGCCCACGGATTGGCGTGCCTGGGAAAAGAGCAAGGCCCTGGCGCGGCCGATCTACTGGGACTATTCGCGCGATCCGACCGCCGGCGCCCTGTGGTACCACGCCGACTACGCCCGGCCGCGGTGGCGCAGCGACCTCTCCCGCGGCGCCAAGATCGGCCGGCACGTCTTCTACGGGCTGGCGATTGACAGGGACGCAAGCGACCTGCCGGACCGGATTCCGGCGAGCTACAGCCCGGATCAATAGCCGTCGTCGACCGTATCGGGGCCGGCCATGGGGTTCGGGCCGCCATCTCCAGCGATTCGCCCGATTCGGTCCGATTCGCTGGCGGGAATCGATGCGCGCACCGTCGAACCCGGCGCCACGGTCGAGGCGCAGTCGCGACATTCGCGACCGCCGGAATATCGCCCGACCCGGGGTCGAGGGCCGCGACCGCCGGCCCGCCAAGGCACCGCTGCCCCCACGGCAGGTCTCGAATCGAGGACCCATCTGGATTCCGGAATATACGGGTATTTCAGAATAATGGCGGAAGTTCTTTGTGCGTTACCTTATACCGAAGATCGTTGATATTAAGAGGCCGTACGCGATCAGTTGGCACGCTCGTCATGACGCCCGGCCGGCGAATCTCCGCGACCTGGCGGCGCGGAAGGTTTGGGGCCGGGAGATCGCGACGGAGAATGTGACGCGTCGTTAACATTTTGTTAACCATATGAGTTAAGAATTCGCCCAATCCTCCCTGAACTCGGCCCCGCTTCTTTGCCTCCCCATCACAGCGGGGCCGTTTTTTTCCGGCTCCAGAACCCCTCGCCGCCCGCCCGCGCCCCGCAAATGGCCTGGCAGCGGCCACTTACGGCGCTGCTGTGGGTCCTTCAATCATGTACAGTTTGAGCGGAACCGCCCGACGGCGGGCGGCAACTCGACGCCACCGACTTCGTCAAAGAGCCTCGATCACGGCGCGCAGCTTACGCACCAAGGCGTCGATGTCGCCGCCGCTCTGCTTCAGTACCGAAGTGTACTCGGAGCGCAGCGTTACCGCGATGCTGATCCCTTCGGCAACGATATCGACGATCCGATAGCCGTCGTCGCGCCGCCGGACGCGCCAATCGATGCGGATGGGCTCGCCCTCATCCCGAAGCAGCTTGCTGGAAACACTGATGAAATTCGGATTGCTCTTGAATGGCCGGGCCACGCCGACGCTGATTTTGTCGCCCGAATACTCGGCGAACAACGGCAGGAAGCGGTGCACCATCAGGTCTTCGAAGGTGGCGAGGAAGGCGGCCCGTTCGTCCTCGCTCGCGCGCCGCCAATAGCGCCCGAGCACGAAGCGGCCGATCGCCGGGATGTCGAAGCTTTCCCCGATCAGGCTGCGAAAGCGGCGCTCCTGCTCGTCGTCGCTCAGGCCCGGCTCGGTCAGCTGATCGACGGCGCGATCGGTCAAATCGGCCAGAAATCTGCTCGCGTCCTGCGCGCCCTGCGCGCGCGCCTGGCCCCCGAGCAGCGCCGCCAGCAGCATCGCGGCCAGGATTGCGGCGGCCGGGCGACGGATTTGCGTCGTAATCCTCAAGAGTCCGAACATCGGACGACTCCCCCCTATACGGCCTCTTCGCACGAAGCTTCTGCGATCGAGATTTGCAAGCCTCTCCGGGCTGGCGCTCCCAGTCAAATGAATTACTTGAGTGATGGACGGCGGTCGAGCCGGCATCGCCTGAGAAAGGCCGCAACGAGCGCCTCGATTCCACGCTGGATTCTGCTGGCGTGGCTGCAAAAAAGGGAGCAGCGACTCATGGTGTCGAAGCAAGCGGTCGATCCCGTGATGGAGCGCCTGGTCGCGGCGTGGCACGATGCCGAAGCCATCCGCGACAGCCCGGAGCTGTTCACGGAGGACAGCCGGCCCAGATAGCCAATGCGACCATGGCCGCGATCGAGGGGGCCTGGGAAGCGCTCGGCCATAGCGAGCGAGAGCCGAAAGAAGCCTGCAAGCGTTCGCTGGCCGCGGGCAAACTCGAGAACTGGGCCGGCAAAAAACGCGTGATGCTCGAGTAGGCGTCCGAGGGCACCCCCCCTTGGACCCCGCGGAAACCGGGCTCCATGCCGCGTCGCGCAACGGCGCCGATCGTCCATCGGCGTAGCGGGTGCATCCCCGTATGTTAGGAAAATTTACTTCGTTAACGTTAACGACTCCGGCGACGACTCGTGATATAGTGCGAATAGAATATTAGCTTCAACGTGCATCACCTCTCTTGATTGAACCCGGGAAGCCCCGCCCTTGTGGCGGGGTCTTCTTTTGGGCCGCCATCGAGTTCGGCCAGCAGCGCCTCGGTCGAGCGCTGACGGCAGTAACCCTCGATCGCGCGCAGGGAATTGTCGTGGCGCTCCTGGCTGTGGGTGGCGCAGGCGTCGGGGACCAGGGTGACCAGGTAGCCCAGGTCGCAGGCGTCGCGCACCGCCGATTCGACGCATTGGTCGGTCAGCACCCCGCACAGGATGAGATAGCGCACGCCCAGGTTCCGGAGCACGTAGTCGATGTTGGTGGAGACGAAGACGCTGGACGAGGTCTTGGGGATGACGATCTCGTCGTCGAGCGGGGCGAGCGCGTCGATCACCTGGGCGTCCCACGAGCCCCTGGGAACGTTGAACCCGGTAATCTTGTAATCCAGGCTACGGTCCCGGCCGTCCCGGGTCAGGCTCTCGATCACCGTGTGCATGACCTCAATCCCGGCCCCGCGGCAGGCCCTCTGGAGGCGTCGCATGTTGGGCACCGCGACCTTTTCCAGGCGCTCGAAGTAGTAGCCCAGCCGGTCCTCGAACTCCGCCTCCGGGATATCCGCGTACTCGCCGCCGTTGCGCGCGGCGCCGAAGTTCTGGACATCTATGAACAGGAGCGCGGTTTGCTCGGGTTCGACGGGCACGTCGCGGGAGAGCGGCTCGGCCATGGCGATGGGCTATGTCACAAGGGGCGTTACGACAAGAGGCTTTACGGGCGCGCGGTTTTCAGGCGGATTCCCTGGTTTGGGGAAAGACAGAGATAACCCATGAACGACGGAAACTTCAAACTCCTCGCCGAGGACGAGCCGGCGGCCGTTACCGTGGTCCGGCCCGAGGGAACGTCCCCGTTCCTTCTGGTCTGCGACCACGCCAGCAACCGCGTCCCGCGCCGCCTCGGCGACCTGGGCGTGTCCGAGGCCGACTTGCGGCGCCACATCGCCTGGGACGTCGGCGCCGCCGCCATGGCGCACGGGGTCTCCGAACGCCTGGACGCGCCCCTGGTGCTGCAAAACTACTCGCGCCTGGTGATCGACTGCAACCGCAACCCCGAGGTCGAGAGCGCCATGCCGCTGGTCAGCGAGATCACCGAAATCCCCGGCAACCGCGGCCTTGATCCGCGCCAGGCCGCGGCCCGGATCGCCGAGATTTTCCGGCCCTACCACGACCGCATCACGCGCATGATGGACGCGCGCCAGGCGGCCGGCCGAACCACGATTCTGGTCGCGCTGCACAGCTTCACCCCCTACTACGAGGGCTGGGGCGCCCGGCCGTGGCACATCGGCATCCTGTACAACCGCGACGACCGGCTGCCCCGGATCATGCTCGAGCTCCTGGGCGGGGAGCCCGATCTCACCGTCGGCGACAACGAGCCCTATCGCATCAGCGACGCCACCGACTATACGATCCCGGTCCACGGCGAGGGCCGCGGCGTGCTCCACGTCGAGATCGAGCTGCGTCACGACGGGATCGAGAGCACCCAAGGACAGGAGGAATGGGCCGCGCGCCTCGCGCACTTCCTCGAACGCGCGGCCGAACGGCTCGGAGGGTCTCATGATTCGTGACGAACTGGTCATGTTCTGCCACTGCGACATCGCCGGGCAGACGCGCGGCAAGGGTTTTCCCGTCAAGCACCTGAAGGCCCGGCTCGCCAGCGGCATCGGCTGGACGCCGACCAACATCATGCTGACCTCCTTCGGCCCGATCGCCGAGGGCCCTTGGGGGCCGTTCGGCGATCTCATCCTGCGCCCCGATCCCGCGACCGAGGTGCGGGTCGATTTCGAGGACGGCTCGGCGGTCGAGCACTTCTTCCTGGGCGACCTGCTCGAGACCGACGGAAGCCCCTGGGACTGCTGCCCGCGCGAATTCCTGCGGCGCGCGCTCGACGCGCTCGAATCCGAGACCGGGCTCGGCCTGCTCGCCTCGTTCGAGCAGGAGTTCACCTACTTCGGCGCCCAGGAGCGCCTGGGCTCGGCCTACAACCTGGACGCCATCCGCCGTCACGGCAGCTTCGCCGAGGTCTTTCTGGCGGCGCTCGATGCCGCCGGCCTGGCCTGCGACTCCTACCTCCCCGAGTACGGTCCGCGCCAGTACGAGGTCACCCTAGAGCCGGCCCAAGGCGTCGCGCCCGCCGACCACGCGGTCATCCTGCGCGAGCTGGCGCGCGCCACCGCCCAGCGCCTGGGCCAGCGCATCAGCTTCTCGCCCGCGGTCACGCCCGAGGTCGTGGGCAACGGCGTGCACGTCCACATGAGCCTGCTCGACCGTGACGGCAACCCGGCGGCCTACGACCCGGAGGCGCCCCATGGCCTGAGCCGCAAGGCCGGCGCCTTCATCGCCGGCATCCTGCGCCACGCGCCGGCGCTGTGCGCGCTGACCGCGCCCAGCGTGATCTCTTACCTGCGCCTGGTGCCACACCGCTGGAGCGCGGCCTGGAGCAACCTGGGTTACCGCGACCGCGAGGCGATGGTGCGGATCTGTCCGGTGAACGAGATTTCCCGGCACGACCCGGCGCGCCAGTTCAATTTCGAGTACCGCGCCGCGGACGCGGCCGCCAACCCTTACCTGGCGCTTGGCGCGATCGTGCGCGCCGGGCTCGAGGGACTGCGCCGGGAGCTGCCCACGCCCGAGGTCACTCGCGCCGACCCCGAGACGCTGCCCGAAGCCGAGCGCGCGCGCCATGGCGTCGCCCGCCTGCCGCAATCACTGGAGCAGGCCTTGAACGCACTGGAATCGGACGCGGCCGCGTGCGGTTGGTTCCCCGCGCCGCTATTGGACGCCTACCTCCGGCACAAGCGGGCGGAGATTGAGATCATGGCCGGGCTCGATCGCGACCAGCGCTGCGCGCGCTATGCCGAGGCCTATTGAGACCAACCCCGACCTGCTCTAGCGCCGGCGGCGCCCCATGATGCGCCTGAGCGCCGGCGACGCGTTCTCGAGCTCCGGCTCCGGGCCGGCGTCGTCGGACCGGGGCTTCTGCGCGCCGGCCACCTCGGACGGCGAGTCCCGCCGGCCGCCGCCGCTGTCCGGGCCGGCTTCCTCGGTTTCGGCCTCCGCCTCGGGTTCCGGGTTGCCCGCCGCGACCGTCTCCGCCCCCTCATCGCTCAACAGGCCGGAGAATTCCGAATCGAAACTCTGGACGATCTCTTGCAGGCCACCCTCGGCTTGCTCGTCCAGCGCCGCAAGCGTCTGACCGAGCATCTCGGACAGCTGCCCGTTCTCGTCGCGCAGGCCCGCGATCTCCCGCGTCTGAGCCTCGATGATCTCCTGCTTGCGTAGCAGGCTGGAGCGGACGGCGCTCAACCGCTCCTTGAGCTCGCCGATCCGGTCGCCGTTGTGACCGTTGGCCCCGTTGAGACGCTTCCGAATTTCCTCGATCTGCGTCTTGTATTCGCTGACTGCCGTCATTGGAGAATTCCCATCACACCTTCTGACCGGCATTAATTTGCCTTATCTAACTTTATTTTTCACTAATACAGACATTTTAGGTATTTTCTACGTATATCCTGCCCTATACACGGTATTTTATAGAAATTCCTGACCGATTCTCCCCCGCGCGGGGCGCCGCGGTTCGGGCGATGGCGACGCGGCTACACCGCGCGACAAGGCCGTGCTAGCTTGGACGGCGGCCCGGTTCGTCCCGCGACCGCCGGCCATGTCCAATAGAATGGAGGGCTTTGCAATGCTTCCGAGCGCGAGATCAGGTCCGGGCCCTCTCGCGGCCATTATACCAAAGGTCCTTGATAATGACCCATAGAGATCGCGCAGGCGATCGGACGGGCCACCGGGCGGGTAGCAGGGAAGCCGCGGGCGATGCGGGACATCGTCAAGGCTTTCCGACGCCCGCCGGCGGTTCGCCCGCGCGACCGGAACGGCGGCTTCCCAAGGCTTTCGGGCGGCGTCCCGCATGGCTTGCGATGCCTTGCATCGCCACGCCACGCGCTCCTGGCCGAAAACCTTGGGAAACCGTCTCTATGGGTCGTTACTAAGGACCTTTGGTATAAGTTTTCTCGCGTCCGCGATAGGACGCCCGGGGTCCGGCAGTGATCGCCTTCATCATCCGCCGTTTCCTTCAGTCCGCCCTGGTCATGCTGACCGTGGGGCTCATCGCCTTTGGGTTGTTCCGCTATGTCGGCGATCCGATCAACAACATGGTGGGTCAGGACACGAGCCTCCAGGAGCGCGAGGCCCTGCGCGAGGGCCTGGGCCTGAACGATCCCTTCGTCGTCCAGTTCGGCCGCTTCGTGGGCAACGCGGTCCAGGGCGAGTTCGGCATCTCCTACCGGCACCGCCGCCCGGTCGAGGATCTGATCGCCGAGCGCCTGCCGGCGACCCTCGAGCTCAGCATCATCGCCGCCCTGATCGCGCTCTTGGTCGGCGTGCCCATGGGTGTCTACACCGGCCTGCACCGGGAGGGATTCCTATCCCGCGTGTTCATGACCCTGTCGCTGATCGGCGTGTCCCTGCCCACCTTTCTGATCGGCATCCTGCTGATCCTGCTGTTCGGCGTGGTCCTGCAGTGGCTGCCCACCTTCGGGCGCGGCGACGTGGTTCAGCTCGGCTGGTGGTCGACCGGGCTGCTCACAACGGGCGGCATCAAGGCGCTGATCATGCCGTCGATCACGCTGGCGTTGTTCCAGATGACGCTGATCATGCGCCTGGTGCGCTCGGAGATGCTCGAGGTGCTGCGCACCGACTACATCAAGTTCGCGCGCGCCAGGGGGCTGGCCAATCGCGCCATCAACTTCGGTCACGCGCTCAAGAACACGCTGGTGCCGGTGATCACCATCACCGGCCTTCAGCTCGGCTCGATCATCGCCTTCGCGATCATCACCGAGAGCGTGTTCCAGTGGCCCGGCATGGGCCTGTTGTTCATTCAGGCGATCAACGAGGTCGACATTCCCGTGATGTCGGCCTACCTGTGCATGATCGCCCTGTTCTTCGTGATCATCAATTTGATCGTCGACCTGCTCTACTACGCCGTCGACCCGCGCCTGCGCATCGACAGCACGGCGGTCGGACGCCATCACTAGGAGCGGCGCCATGACCGTAAGCGCAAATTTGGTCGACGGCGTCCGGCGGTTCCGGGACAGCGACGTCTACTACAGCTTCAAGCACTCGCCGGTGGCCATCGTGGCCGCGGTCGTGACCGCGATCTTCCTGATCTCGGCGCTGTTCGCGCCCTGGCTGGCGCCCCATCGGCCCTTCGACCCTGCGACCGTCGAGCTGCTCGACGGTTTCACGCCGCCGGTCTGGCAGGCGGGCGGCGATCCGCGCTTCCTGCTCGGCACCGACGACCAGGGCCGCGACATCCTCTCCACCATCATGTATGGCGCGCGGATCTCGCTCGGCGTCGGCTTCGCCGCGGTCGCCTTCGCCATGGTGATCGGGGTCGGGTTGGGCCTGGTGAGCGGCTATCTGGGCGGCGTGATCGATGCCGTCATCATGCGCGTCGCCGACATTCAGCTGTCGTTTCCGGCGATCCTGCTCGCGCTGCTGATCGACGGCGTGGCGCGTAGCCTGCTGCCGCGCGACATGCACGATGAGGTCGCGATCTACGTCTTGGTGTTCGCCATCGGCATCTCCGGCTGGGTCCAGTACGCGCGCACCGTGCGCGGCTCGACGATGGTCGAGAAGAACAAGGAATACGTCCAGGCGGCGCACGTCATGGGGATTCCGCCGGCGCTGATCATGCTGCGCCATGTGCTGCCCAACGCCATGGGCCCGGTGCTGGTGATCGGCACCATCCATCTGGCGGTCGCGATCATCACCGAAGCGACGCTGTCGTTCCTCGGCGTCGGGGTGCCGCCGACCTCGCCCTCGCTGGGCACGCTCATTCGGGTCGGCAACGACTTCCTGTTCTCGGGCGAGTGGTGGATCACGATCTTCCCGGGCGCGGCGCTCGCCATCCTGGTGCTCGCGGTCAACCTGTTGGGCGACTGGCTGCGCGACGCGCTCAACCCCAAGCTCCGGTAAGCGGCGGCCGGCGGCCAGCCCGGGCGCCTACGGTCCTTCGCGCCTGCGCGAGCTGGTGCTCGGCGGCGTCACCCGGAAGATCTTCCAGCAGATGACCGTGCCGGTGCTGATGTCCCATTGATCGCGCACCCGGGCGCGGCTAAGCTTTCGCGCAGTCATGAACAAAAACAGCGAGAGGGGGGCGGCGATCATGCCGATCATCAACCGGATTGCCGAGTTTCACGACGACATGACCGCCTGGCGCCGGAGCCTGCACGCGCAGCCGGAGACCGCCTTCGAGGAGCGCCTCACCGCCGACTTCGTCGCCGACAAGCTGGGCGGGTGGGGCATCGAGGTGCACCGCGGCCTGGCGGAGACCGGCGTGGTCGGCGTGCTCCACGGCACCGGCGGAGACGGTACCGGCGGAAACGGCCGGACGGTCGGCCTGCGCGCCGACCTGGACGCGCTGCACATCCACGAGCTGAACGACTTCGCGCACCGCTCCACGATCGACGGCAAGATGCACGCCTGCGGCCACGACGGGCATACCACCATGCTCCTGGGCGCCGCCCGCTACCTGGCCGAGACGCGCAATTTCGACGGCACCGTCTACTTCATCTTCCAGCCGGCCGAGGAGAACGAGGGCGGCGCCCGGGTCATGGTCGAGGAGGGCCTGTTCGAGCGCTTCCCGGCCGAGGCCGTCTACGGCATGCACAACATGCCGGGTTTGGCGACCGGCCGGGTCGGCCTGCGCGCCGGCCCCGCCATGGCGGCCTTCGACATCTTCGAGATCACGGTGACCGGCGACGGCACCCACGCCGCCATGCCGCACCTGGGCAACGACCCCGTCGTCATCGCCGCGCAGATCGTGGGCGCGCTTCAGACCATCGTGAGCCGGCGCGCCGATCCCATCGAGTCGGTGGTGGTCAGCGTCACCCAGTTCCACGCCGGGGACACCTGGAACGTGATCCCCGAGCAGGCCGTGCTGCGCGGCACGGCGCGCTGCTTCAAGCCCGAGGTGCGCGACCTGATCGAGGCCGAGATCCAAAAGATCGCCGAGGGCATCTGCGCGGCGCACGGCGCCACCACGGCGTTCCGCTACGAGCGGCGCTATCCGGCGCTGGTCAACACCGAAAAGGAGACCGGGATCGCCGCCGGCGTCGCCGCCCAGGTGGTCGGCGAGGACAAGGTGACCCCGGGCGCGCCGCCGCTCATGGGCTCCGAGGATTTCGCCTATATGTTGGAATCGCGGCCCGGGTGTTACATCTGGCTCGGCAACGGCGAGGTGGGCGGCCCCGGCGGTTGCAACGTGCACAACCCGCGCTACGACTTCAACGACGAGATCTCGGTGATCGGCGCGAGCTACTGGGCCAAGCTGGTCGAGACCACCCTGCCGCGCGGCGCCTGATCGGAGCTTGCGCCGACTTCCACGCGCCCTTCCTGACCCTCAACGACGGCTTCGAGACCGGCCCGCCGTCGGCGGGCGGCCCGCGAGTGCCGTGCTACTTCACCGCCCGCGGGTCGCGGGTGTCCTGGATGCCGTCCCTTGCTTGAAGTGCCATAACGCTTGACGGTATAACATCCAATGGTATAGTCTATTGCGGTGATAAAATCCTTCAAGAGCAAGGACACCGCGCGGCTGTTCAATCGTCTCTCCTCGCGTCGGTGGCGCGACATAGCCGGCACCGCCCGCCGCAAGCTGGAGATGTTGAACGCCGCCAAGTCGCTGGCCGAGCTGCGTGTACCGCCCGGCAACCGGCTTGCAGCCTTGAAGGGGGACCGGCGGGGTCAACACAGCATCCGCGTCAACGATCGATGGCGGATATGTTTCGTCTGGCGCGGCGGTGACGCCCATGACGTCGAAATCGTTGATTACCATTAGGAAATGACCATGGCCAAGCTAGCGCCCATCCATCCGGGAGAAATCCTCGGCGAGGAGTTCCTGAGCCCGATGCAGATCAGCCAGTCGCGGCTGGCACGGGACATCAACGTGCCGCCACGACGGATCAACGAGATCTGCCTCGGCAAGCGCGGGATCACGCCGGACACGGCTCTCCGCTTGGCGCGTTACTTCGGCACCTCGGCCGAGTTCTGGATGAACCTGCAGCAGCGCTACGATCTCGAACGCCGTAAGGACGAGATCGAGGAACGGCTGAGAAGGGAGATCCGCCCGCTAACGGGAAAGGCGGCCTGAATCCGCCACGCGCCCGCTACTTCACCGCCCTGGGGTCGAGCGCGTCCTGGAGGCCGTCGCCGAGGAAGTTGAAGGCGATCACGGTGACGAAGATCAGCAAGCCCGGGTAGACCGCGAGCGCGGGGGCGTCCCAGATCAGCTCCTGGGCGCCGGTGAGCATGTTGCCCCAGCTCGCCATCGGCGGCTGGATGCCCAGGCCGAGGAAGCTGAGCACCGATTCCAGCAGGATGACGTTGCCGACCGAAAGCGTGGTCGCGACGATGATCGGCGAGACCACGTTGGGCAGGATGTGGACCAGCATGATGCGCGCGTGATTCGCGCCCAGCGCCTCGGCGGCGCGCACGAATTCGCGCGCCTTCATGGTGAGCGTCGCCCCGCGCACCAGGCGCGCCACGGTGGTCCAGCCAACCAGCGCAATCAGGAACACGATGCGGTAAAGGCTGATGTTCTCCGAGGTCGTGAGCGCCTCCGGCACCCCCAGCTTGGTGAGATCGACGGCGACCAGGACGATGAGCAGCGGCAGCAGCGGCAGCGCGATCACGCCGTCGGTCAGGCGCATGAGCGCCGTGTCAAGCGTGCCGCCGAAATAGCCGGCCAGGAGCCCGATCGCGGTGCCGATGAGCGCGGCGCAGAACGCGGCCACGATGCCGACGAACAGCGAGACCTGGCCGCCGTAGAGCAGGCGCAGCAGCAGATCGCGGCCGAGCTCGTCGGTGCCGAGCGGGTGTTCGGCGGAGGGCGGCTGCTTGAGGCTCAAGAGGTCGACCTTGGTCGCGTCCAGGCCGAGCGCCGCCTCGGCGAGCGGCGCGGCGAGCGAGAGCAGCGCGAGCGCCACGAGCGCGATCAGGCTGCCGACCGCCAAGCGGTGCTCCAGGAACCGACGCCAAAGGATGGCGCCGACCGAGCGCGGCGGGCCCTCCGCCGCGCCCGCGGCCGCCGCCAGCCCGTACTTGCGCGCCTCGCTCATGCTCGCGCCTTCATTCGTAGGTAATCCTCGGGTCGAGCCAGGTGTAGCAAAGGTCGGCGGCCAGGTTGGCGAGCAGCGTGGTCAGCGTCGCCAGCAGCAGGCCGACCAGCGCCAGGTTGAAGTCGTTGCCCAGGATCGCATCGTAGATCGTCTTGCCCATGCCGAGGTAGCCGAACATGGTCTCGGTGATGAGCGCGCCCGAGAACAGGGCGCCGAAGTTGAGGGCCATGATGGTGACCACCGGGATCATGGCGTTGCGCAGCACGTGGCCGAGCATGACCTGGCGCTCGCCCAGCCCCTTGGCGCGGGCGGTGCGCACGTAGTCCTGGCGCAGCGCCTCCATGACCGAGGCGCGCACGAAGCGGATCACGCCGGCCACGGTGGCGATGGTCAGGGTCGCCACCGGCAGGATCAGGTGCTCGACCTGGGCCCAGGCGCCGGCCCCGGTCGCCGGCATGCCGCCGGCCGGCAGCCAGCCGAGCACGACGGCGAACAGTATGATGAGCAGGATCGCCAGCCAGAAGGGCGGCACCGAGATGCCGGCGAAGGCGAACAGGTTGATCGCGGCGTCGGCCACGCCGCGCGGGCGCATGGCGGCGATGATCCCGGCGGGCAGCGCGAGCGCGAAGGCGAGCAGGAGGGAAATTCCCATCAGGATCACGGTGTTGCCGAGTCGCGGCATCAGGATCTCGAGGACAGGCCGGGTGTGCAGCCGGGAATAGCCGAAGTCGCCCTGCAACGCGGCGCCGAGCCAGTTGAGATAGCGTTCGCCGATCGGCCGGTCCAGGCCGTAGAGCGCGCGCAGGCGCGCCCCGTCCGCGGGCGTCAGGTCGGGGTTGGCGCTGATCATGATGTCGATGGGATCGCCCGGCATCAGCCCGATCAGCCCGTAGACCACGAACGACATGATCAACAACACGAGCGCCGATTCGGCGAGGCGCTGGATGATGTAAGCGAGCATGAGTCAGGGATCAGGGATCAGACGCGGATCGGACCGGCATCTAATACCTGATACCTGACATCCGTCATCTGGCATCCCGCCATTCCTCGACCCAGAGCGTGGTGGTGCCCTGGTGCCCGGTCGGGCGCAGGCCGCTCAGCCACTTGGGCAGGATGTAGGGCTCGGCGCGCCAATACAGCGGAATGACCGGCAGCTCCTCGACGTAGAGGCGCTGCAGGCGCGACCACAGGTCCTTGCGCTTGGCGCGGTCGAGCTCGACCTCGATGGCGTCGATGAGCGCATCCATCTCGGCGTTCTTGAAGCCGGTGTAGTTCTGCCCGGACCAGGCGTTGGCCTCGGTCGGGATCTGGTCGGAGCGCAGCGTGGTGCGCGGCACGCTCTCCGGCGAGGACAGCCAGGCGAACATGGCGGCGCCGGTGAACTTGCGTTTGGCGACCGTCTCGCCAAAGAACACCCGGGCCGGCTCGTTGCGGATGCGTGCGTCGATGCCGACCTGGCGCCACTGGCTTTGCAAGACCTGCTCCACCAATTCCCGAGTCCTATTGCCCGCGGTGGTCATGAGCTCGAGCGTGAGGCGCTCGCCGGCGGCGTTGTGGCGGATGCCCTTCTCGATCACCGACCAGCCGGCTTCGTCCAAGAGCGCCTTGGCCTTGTCCGGGTCGTAGGGATAGGTCGGGACGTCCGGGTCATAGATCCAGTCGAGCGGGCTGACCGAGCTGTGCGCCACGGGCTGACGCCCGGCGAACAGCCGCTCGCTCAGCATCTCGCGGTCGAGCGCGTGAACGAGCGCCTTGCGCACCCGCTTGTCGGCGAGCACCGGGTTGTCCAGGTTGAGGTCCAGGTGCTCGTAAATGAGGCCGGGCTTGTAGGTAACGTCGAAGCGCCCGCCCTGGCGCTTCTCGAAGGCAAGCGCCTGGTCGATGGTGACGCCCAGTTCGCCGGCGATCATGTCGATCGCGCCGGACAGCAGATTGGCTTCCAAGGCCGCGGTGTTCTCGATGATCCGGACCGTGATCCGCTCGAAGGCCGGCGCCGCGCCCCACCAGGTTTCGTTCGCCGCCAGCACGATGTGCGCGCCCGAGACCACCTCCACGATCTTGTACGGCCCGAACGCGAGCCCCGGATTGGCCGGGTCGGTATCGAAGGCGGTGCGGTTGCGGTAGGCCGCCGGGTCGGTCTCGAAGATCGGGCGCTCGACGTGCGCGGGCAGGAGATCCAGGCCCATGGCGTTATAGTCGAAGGTGATGCGGTCGACGTGGAACGTGAAGGTCTTGTCGTCGAGCACGTCGATCGAAAGGATGCGCTTGAAGAACTCGTAGTCGCTGACCCCGGTCTTGGGGTGGCGTCCGACCTCCCAGGTGAAGACCACGTCGGCGCTGGTCACGGCCACGCCGTCGCCCCAGGTCGCTTGCGGGTGGATCCTGTAGGTGACCGCGATGCCGCGCTTGCCGTCGGGCAGGTCCTCCGGCTTGGCCAGGCCGTTCTCGATCGTGGGTAGCTCGGTGCACAGCATGCACACCAGCTCCCAGTTCTGGTCGAAGGTGGTGAGCGGCCGCCGGGTCATGGCCAGCACGTAGGACTTGGCCAGCATGGAATCGATCAGCGGGTTGAGGGTCGAGGGGAACTGGGTCATGCCGATCCTCAGTTCCGCCGCCAGGACGCTCGTAGCGCCCCCGAAGAGGCCCAAGACCAGGGCACACAGCAAGGCCGCGAGGCGCAAGGTCATGCGATTTCTCCGAAATAGCGACTCGGGAAGCTCGCCGCGAATCCTACCCGAAGATGCCGGCGAAGGCGAACCGTTGCCGCCCGGGCGCCCCGGATGGTCCCGTCCAAATCCGCTTCAAGCGGCTCACCCCAGCGCGGGCTTGGTCTTCTGCACGCTCTCGCGCTCGCTCATCCCGGCCCACCAGCGCCGCAGGTTGGGGGTGCCTTGAAGCGCCGTCGCGCCCTCGGGCGTCTGCGAGAAATAGTCGTAGACCGGAGCCAGGTGCAGGTCGGCCAGGCTCAGCGTGGCACCGGTGAGATAAGCGTTGTCGCCGATGAGCGCGTCGAGCGCCTCGACGCTGGTCGTGGCCTGGGGCACGGCCTCGGCGACCACGGCCTCGTCCGGCGTCCCGCCCGTGAGCGGCACCACCAGGCGCTGGATGACGCAGGCGCTGATGCAGGCCGGATAGGCGTAGGCGTTCATGATGCCGTGTATCTGGGTCATGCGCGCCCGCGCCCGCGCGTCGTCGGGCTGCAGGGACGGGCCCTCGAAGGTCTCGTCCACGTAGCGCATGATCGCCACGGCCTCGTAGAGCGCGAAGCCGTCGTGCTCGAAGGCCGGCACCTTGGTGAAGGGATGCCGGGCCCGGTATTCCGGCGTCTGATGTGCGCCCTCCAGGATGTTGATCTCCTCCAAGCGGTAGGGCGCACCCTTTTCCTCCAGAGTCAGGAGCACGCTGCGCACGTAGGTGCTGAAGGCCGGTCCGTAGATGACTGGGTCCGCCATGATCTTGTCCTCCCCCCGTCCATTGGGTTATCGCCGAAGCGTGTATTGGTGACGCGACGCTAGCATATTGCCGCCAGCCGTTCATATCGGAATCGCCCGCGACCCGGGGTCCGGAATTCGCCGCCGCCGCCGCGGCGCCGCGCGTCCCGCGAAGGGGCCGGTGTTTTGGGGACGGCTTGGGAAGACTCGACGTAGAACCTATAATTGGGGGAACCTATAATCGGGCGGCGGGGCGCATTCTAGGGATGGTGCCCAAAAGGGCTGGTGCCCAAGCCCCCACCGGCGAGAATGGGCCGGCGAGAATGGGCCGGCGAGAAGGGATACGGTGGACGCGATGCGGTTTTCTCACGCGCTCATGGGACTGGCGGCCTTGCTCGCGCTCGCCGCCTGCGCGCGCCTCGGCGAGGCCGAGCCGCTACGGGTCCACCTGGCCGACATCCGCCTGCTGCCGGGCGGCCTGCTCGAGCAGCGCTTCCAGGTCGAGCTGCGCCTCGGCAACCCGAACGACTTCGACTTGGCGCTCGACGGCCTGACCTTCGCGCTCGAGCTCAACGACATGCCCTTCGCCCGGGGCTTGAGCAACCAGGCCGTGACCGTCCCCCGCCTCGGCGAAGCGCGGCTGCGGGTCGTCGCCTCGACCACGCTCCTCGACCTGGTCCAGCAGGTGCTGATCCTGGGCCAGCGCTCGGACCTCAGCTACCGCATCGAGGGCGTCGTCTACCTGCGCGGCGCGGCCCGGCGCAAGCTACCCTACGAGACCAGCGGGCGCCTGCGGCTCCTGCCCGCCCAACCCAACGAGCGCCCCCTGGTGCCGCTGTAATTTCAACGACATTTGGTATTAAGCTCGATTTCCGCGGAAGCGGGCTCGCGTCGAGAGCGAAGAATCGCGGACTTCGGCGTGGGGTCCCGCGTCACGCGCCGCGCGCCATGTCCGAGCCGCCGTCCCATTGGGTCTCGGCGCCGAAGCGTTCGATCAGGAACTCGATCACGGCGCGCACCTTGGGGGCGACGTAGGGGCCGGGCGCATAGACCGCATGAAGCGGGGTCGTGGCGGGGTCGGGCGCGTAGTCGCTGAGCACCGTCTTGAGGCGCCGGCGATCGAAGCGGGCCGGGAGCTGCGATCTTCCCGGGGTCCCCGGAGCCCGGGGAACCGCCTTATTTCGTGGAGTTGGTTGATTTTCCGGGAAGAAATCCGCCGGCCGGGTGTCGGCCAAATGAGCGCGGCCGCGCCTGGATGAAGTGATGATGAATTGATTCGGTCCGCGCGCGTGGATTTGTTAGTGTTCCGTTAACGGCTACGGGTCGAAAATCGCGGGCGGCCGCCTGATGACGGTTCGTAAGGACAAAATGCCGGGATCTTTGTCGATGATACGCGCCTTGGGTGCATTGGTGCTGGCCATGCTGGCGCTCTCCGCTTGCGCCCCGCTCGAATCCATGAAGCGGGAACTCTTCCCGCCGGAGGATGCGGCGGGCGATACCCAGGCCGCCCCACTCGCATTCCGGCCGTCCGCGGCGCCGCCGCTGCCGCGGCGCAAGCCGGAGGCGATCTCGGACAAGCCGGAGGCGATCTCGGACAAGCCGGAGGCGATCTCGGAGTTGACCCTGGCTGAGGCCGACCCGGAACGGCTGGTCGGCCTGGACTTCGACGCCGCCAAGGCGCTGCTCGGCGATCCGGCGGCCAAGCACGAGGAGCCGCCGGCCGAGATCTGGGCCTACGAGGGCGGCACCTGCATGTTCAACCTGTTCTTCTATCCGAACGTCGACGACAAGGTTTTCCGCGTGCTCGCCTACGAGGTGACGGAAGAAACCCCGCTCTCCGGGAAACCCCGCCCTCCGGGGAAACCCCGCCCTCTGGGGAAACGGTGACCGAGGCCGCCGAGCCGGGCGCGGTCAAGGTTCGGGACAAGGACAACCCGATGGTTCGGCGCTGCTTCGCCGAACTGCTCCACAACCGGCAAGTCCCGGACGCCGGATAGATTATGTCGCCGCAGCCCGTGCCGTTGGATAGCCCGCAAACGCGGATCGTGATCGTCGACGACGACGATCTGTTCCGGGAATCACTCGGCCTCAATCTGGCCGAGGCGGGCTTCGAGGTCGTCGACTTCGCGGGCGGCGAAAGCGTGCTCGACTATCTCTTGTCCGGCAACCACGCCGATGCCGTGCTGCTCGACTGGCGCATGCCGGGCCTGGACGGTCCCGCCGTCCTGCGCCGCCTGCGCGAGGCCGAGATCCACGTGCCGGTCATTTTCCTGACCATGCTGACCGACGAGGTCTACGAGGAGGCGGCGCTCAAGTGGGGCGCGGTCGACTTTATCGACAAGTCGCGGCGCCTGGCGATCATCCTGGGCCGCCTCAGGCTGATCACGGAGGGCGCCAAGCCGATCCCGGCGCAGGCCGGCCAGCCGGGAGCCGAGGCCGTGCGCGAAGGGACCCTGCGCCGCGGTCCGCTCGAGTTGCGCCAGGACATCCACCGGGCTTATTGGCGTGGCCGGCCGGTCGAGCTGACCTTGAGCGAGTTCGCCATCGTGCGTTACATGGCGATCCAGTCGGGCGGCGACGTGACCTATCGGCAGATCTACGACGTGGTGCGCGGCAAGGATTTCGCCGCCGGTTACGGCGCCGACGGTTTCCGCGCCAACGTCCGTTCCTTCATCAAGCGCATCCGCAAGAAGTTCCGCGACGTGGATCCGGAATTCGATGGGATCGACAACTATCCCGGCTTCGGCTATCGCTGGCGCGACGAAGTGGACGACGAGGAGCCGACCGGCCCGGCCGGGACCCCCTGAACGTGGCCCGGACCGAGCCAGTTCCGGCGCCACCCGCGCGGACCGGATCGCGCCGGCGCGGGTTGACGTTGGGGTATCTGGTCCGCTCCCTGGTCGGCAAGCTGATCCTCTTGCTGATCGTCTTCGTCACGGTTCCGATCATCCTCTATTCCGAGTTCCGCCAGGCCGACGCCGAGAAGCGCAGTCTGCTACTGGAGAGCGCGCGCGCCCAAGGGCGCCTGATCGCCCAGAGCCTGCGGCCTCTGCTCGAGCGCAAGACGCCCTCGCCGCTGCTGGAGCTGAACGACGCAATCAAGGCGCTCGCCACGGCCGAGACCGGGGTCAAGGTGCTGTACCATCCAGCCGACGACAGCGGTCTGGACGGGTTCTTCTTCGTCGCCTCCGAGCCGCCGGTCTCGTCCACGACCCTGGACGAGGAACGGGACCGGCTGCGCGAGCGCGGCGTGCTCGACCGCCTGGCGCAGTCGTGTCAAGGCGCGATCCCCATGGCGCTCCGGCACCGCATGGCGAGCGGCGAGGAGGAGCTCTTGACCTCGATCACGCCGGTAACGACCGAGTCGGGATGCTGGGCCGTGATCACCACGCACTCGACGGCCGCGATGCTGGGCACCGCCATCGACCAGCCATACTGGAAGACCATCGAGGTGCGTGTCGCCTCCTGGATCTATTTCGCCATGGCGGTCTTCACCATCGGCCTGTTCTTCACCATTTGGCGCGGGCTCAAGCGGTTCCGGGACCTGGCCCGCGGGATCAGCGCCGGGCGCACCGAAGGCGCCGGCTTCGTGGCTCAGAACCGGGTGCCGGAGCTCGCCTTCGTGGCCGAGGAGTTCGATCGCATGACCGGGGTGCTGAGGGATTCGGCCCAGAGCCTGCGCCTCGCCGCCGAGGACAACGCCCACGCCTTCAAGACCCCGATCGCGATCATGCGCCAGTCGCTCGAGCCCCTGGAGCGGCTGGTTCCGGCGGACAACCCGCGCGGCCGGCGCGCGCTCGAGGTGATCGAGGAAGCGGTCGATCGCCTCGACCGTCTGGTCGCCAGCGCCCGCGAGTTGGACCGGGCGAGCGCCGAACTGCTCGACGCGCCGCGCGAAAGGGTCGACCTGTCCGAGCTTCTCGAGCGCATGCTGGCGGCCTATGGCGACAGTTTTACGGGCCGCGGCCTGACGCTGAAGCACGACATCGCGCCGGGCGTCGTGGTTCGGGCCGGCGCCGACCTCATCGAGACCGTGATCGAAAACGTGATCGACAACGCGATCGAATTGGCGCCCCAAGGCAGCGAGCTGGAAGTGGAGCTCAAACGGGACGCGGACTGGGCCGGCCTGGCGGTGCGCGACCGGGGCCCGGGCATTGGCGAGGGCGACCAGGAGCGGATCTTCGAGCGCTACGTCTCGTTGCGCCAAGCATCCGCTGCGGACCGGCCGGCCGGAGAGGCTGGGGACGGCCAGGCGGTCGGACCGCATCTGGGCATCGGCCTGTGGATCGTGCGCCGCAACTTGCAGGCGGTCGGCGGCGAGGTCTGGGTCGAGAACCGCAAGGGCGGCGGCTTGGCCGTGAACATGGGCCTGCCGCTGGCGCGCTGACCGCTCGCTTGTCGGCGGATCATGTCCGCTTTGCGCCCAACGGCAGACCTTGGCGCAGGGTCGCCGGCACAGCCGTTTTGCAATGAGCATCTCGAGATTCGTCGCCGGTCGAAATCGGGTCAGTTGCGAAAGCTCGCAAAAGCGATGATTCGCAGATTCTTTTAGTGTTCCTTGTGGTTCGCCATGATCCGTTGAGCCGTGGCATCGAATGCCTCTCTGCTCTTCATTACGGTCGACACAATCATGGCGCCCTCCAGCGCGGATACGATCTCAATCGGCGTCATAAGCATCGTCGATGACGGTATCCGTCTATGAATCTCCGTCAGCCATTCCGTATTCGCCTGGAAGAAAGCCTGGATGCCGGCATTGATCCGCCCCGGCAGGCTGTTGGCTTCCGCCCCTAGGATGGCGCACAGACAGACTGACTCTCCGACAACCAATGCCTCGGCATACAACGCGATGAATGCCTCAAGCGCGCCGATCGGGCCAACCTCTTCAACGTCAATCTGATCGAGCCGGGCGTGAAAGCGCTCCGAGTAGCGCTTAACCAACTGCTCTCCCAAATCCTCCTTCTTGGGAAAATGGTAGTGGACGCTCGAGCTCTTCACGCCGACATCATTCGCGAGATCGCGGAAGCTCACAGCATGGAACCCGACTGCACGCACGCGCTTCTCAGCCGAACTGAGAATGCGTTCGCGCATGGAAGAGGTATCGGTCATTTTTTCCTGAAGAACTTTCTACCTAACGATAGATAGTGTTTGACACTGCGCGCGTCAACACCATATGTGGCTCTATCTACTGATCGATAGAAACGCAACCAAAGGAGACACATTATGGCTAAGCGCGTGCTTATGGTGCTGACCTCCCATGACAACATGGGCATCAGTGGCAAGAAGACCGGCAACTGGTTCGATGAGGTTGCAACCCCGTACTACACGTTCAAGGAACACGGCATTGAAGTCGTCATGGCCAGCCCTAAGGGTGGCGCGGCACCGATCGATCCGTTTAGCTACGACGACGCCTTCACGACCGACAATACCCACCGTTTCGAGGATGATCCTGCCGCTCAGCGGGCTCTGGCCAATACGGCGAAGCTCAGCCAGATCGACTACCGCGACTTTGACGGTGCCTTTTTCCCAGGTGGCTACGGTCAGTTGTGGGACCTGGCAAGCGATTCCCTCGCAATTGCGATGATCGAGGACATGATCGAGGCCGAGACACCGGTGGCAATGGTCTGTCACGCGCCGGCAATTTTGCGAGACGCCAAGAAGTCGAGTGGTGAGCCGCTGGTGAAGGGCAAGGACGTGACGGGCTTCACAGACGCGGAAGATACCGAACTGGATCTGTCACGGCACCTGCTCTTCTCGCTGGAGCAGGCGCTGATTGCCAGCGGTGCAAACTTCAAGCGCTCCAATGCCAACTGGCACCCGAATGTTGTCGAGGACGGTGCGCTGATCACAGGCCAGAATCCGGCATCGGCCGGTCCGATCGCTGAAGTCCTCGCAAACAGGCTCAGCTAACCA
>JACZWN010000209.1 GCA_022572105.1 Pseudomonadota bacterium
TGTAAAAGCTGCTGCGTCAGGCGGATCCCGGTCAAGACCTGGGGGCCCTGCGCGCGCTTCGGCCGGTCCTCGTCCCCCATCCGATCGGTCCTTTCCTTCGCCTCCGGCCGCGACCCGATCCAGCCCCCCGCGCAAGGGGTCGCGCCAACGCTTCTTCAAGCGGGCACCGCCCGCGGGTGCGGCAATTCCCGTCCCGGCGCTCGAAGCCGCCAATCCGTCGGCTATTGAAGATGAGAATAATTAAAAATTACGAAATTGCATTGAATTTTCTAGACGGTCGATCTATAGTCAGAAAAAATATGAGTAACGGTAGAATAAAATTTCAAATATAACTATGGTGATATCGTGAATTGTCGAAAAATTGAGCTATCAGTTCCTTATTTCATTAATATTAGATTGGTTTTTATTCCGGAGAAGGGGGATTTCGGCGGCGTTTTAGTCCGAACCGGGGCCGCGGCTACACCGCCGGTTGCAGCAGGGTCATGAGCGCCGTGCCCGGCAGTTGGCCCTTCTTGCAGTCGGTTAAGTCGGCGTTGCGCATGTTGGTGTCCAAGAGGTCGGCGCCGCGCAGGTCGGTGCCGCTGAGGTTCGCGCGCAGCAAGTTGGCGCCGCGCAGGTTGGCCGCGGCGAGCAGCGCTCCGGAGAAGTCGGCGCCGACCAGAGTCGCGGCCTCGAAATTGGCGGCGGCGAGGATGGCACCTGAGAAGCTCCGTCCGCTGAGATCGAGGCCGCTGAAGTCGGCGCGCTCGCCCTCGCGCGCCCCGCTACTCACCCAGGTTTCGTGCAGCCGGAGCTTCGCCGCCAGCCCCTCATCCGTGATACCGGTCCGGGTCGCGATCTTGGCGGTGCTCAGGTCGATGGCCGAGAGGTCGGTCTCGGCGAGCGCGGCACCGCGCAGGTCGGCGTCGGCCAGGAGCGCGCCGCGCAGGTTGGCATTGACGAACTCCGCGCCCTGGAAGTGGGCCGCGCGCATGTCGGCATTGGCCAGGTTCGTGTTGTCGAGCAGCGCACCGTTGAAATTGACCTTCCTGAGTTTGCTGCTCGCCAGGTTCGTGTGGCGCAGGGTGGCACCCCGAAAGGTGCTGGCGATGGCCTGGCCGACCGCGCTCGTCTCCTCGTCCATGATCGCGCACTCGCGCAAGTCGGCGCCCTCGAGCTTGGCGCCGGTCAGGTTCGCGCCTTCGAAGACGGCCGAGCGCAGGTTCGCCTTCTCGAAGTTGGCGCCGCTCAGGTCGGCGTCCCGGAAATTGGCCGCGAACAACTGGGCGAAGCGAAAATTGGTTCGAAACAACGTCGCATTAGTGAAGTCGCAGGAAATCAGCTCGGAATTGCTTAAGTTCATGTCGCTGAAGTCGAGCTTTCTCAGGTCGCAGCTGCGCAACACCATCCGGCGGCCGTTGCGCACGCCGTCGATGAAATGTTTGTGGAAATGGTGTAGGCGGTTGAGCGCCGGCTGCGTGAGGCCGACGCCGGACAGGATGCGGGAGCGCTTTGCCTTTTCCAGTTTTGGATCCAGTTTTGGTGTTCGAGCAATGTCCATACAGCTTCCACTCTTCATTGCGCTCCACGGCGCGGTTCTTCCGTCGGGCCGCGGGGCGGCGGCGCCTGCCAGCAAAAAATATCTTCCGTCCGGCGGGGGCGCACTAAATCCTGCCGAGAGAGTGATTGCAGGAATGAATCTAGGCTCGGATGATTAAGAATCGGTGAATAGAAATATTTATCTATCTGATATTAAAGAATATTTCCTAAAATTTTCGGCAAATCCTCGGTTCAATCGGACTCCCGGGCGCCATCGTTGACGCCGCGGTCGTCATGTCGCGACCCGGATTGCGGTGGCCGGCGGATTCAATACAGGCCGTCCAGCTCCTCGCCGTAGGCCGCCTTGATCGCGTGCCGTCGGATCTTGAGGGTCGGGGTCATCATCTGGTTCTCGACCGTGAAAGGCGCGCGGGCGACGGTGAAGCGGCGCACCCGCTCGAGCGGGGCCAGCGCCTTGTTGACCCGCTCGACCGCCTCGGAGAGAGCCGCGCGCAGCGCCGCGTCGTCGCGCAAGGCCGCCAGGTCCGGGGGCGCGCCGCGGTCGCGGGCAAAGCGCGCGAGGAACTCCGCGTCGGGCACCAGGATGGCGACCAGGTGCGGGCGCTTGTCGCCGTGGACCATGGCCTGGTGAATCTCGGCCTCGAGCGTCAGGAAACCCTCGGTGCGCGCCGGCGAGACGTTGTCGCCGCCCGAAAGCACGATGATGTCCTTCTTGCGGTCGGTGATCCGGATGTAGCCGTCCTCGTCGATCTCGCCGATGTCGCCGGTGTGCAGCCAACCGCCTTCGAGCGCGGCCGCGCTCGCCTCCTGGTTGCGCCAATAGCCGCTCATCACCAATTCGCCGCGCACCAGGATCTCGCCGTCGTCCGCGATCCGGACCTCGACGCCTTTGCAGGGCGGGCCGACGGTGTGCATCTTGATCTTGTCGGGCGGGTTGGCGGAGACCACCGGCGCGGCCTCGGTCTGGCCGTAGCCCTGGAGCACGCGCAGGCCCAATGCCACGAAGAAGACGCCGATGTCGGGGTTGAGCGCGGCGCCGCCCGAGATCATGGCTTTCAGCCGGCCGCCGAAGCGCGCGCGCACCTTGTCGCGGACCAGGCGTTCGACCACCAGGTCCTGCAGGCGCTCCCAAAGGCCGAGCCCGCCCGGCTCGAAATAACGCTTGCGGCCGAGCCTGAGCGCCAGTTCGAACAGCGTCTTCTTGAAGCCGCCCTGTTTCTCCACGCCGCCCAGGATGCGCTGGTACATCGATTCATAGAGCCGGGGCACCGAGGTCATGAGGGTCGGTCTGGCCTCGGCCATGTTGGCGAGCAGCTTTTCGATGCCGGCCGCGTAGTAGATCTCGGCGCCGATCGAAATTGGGAAGAACTGCCCGGCGGTGTGTTCGTAGGAGTGCGACAGCGGCAGGAACGACAGGAAGACGTCGTCGCCCAAGCCGATCCGCTCGAGCAAGTGATAGGCGCCCATGCAGTTGCACAGGATGGCCCCGTGGCTAAGCATCACGCCCTTGGGCACGCCGCCGGTGCCCGAGGTGTAGATGAAGCAGGCGGTGTCGCTACGCTTGGCCCGGGCGACGATCTCGGCCACGTCGTCGGGGAGCGCCGCGCCCTCGTCCAGGACCCGGGCCCAGCCGTGGATTTCGATGGGACCCTGCTGGCCGGTGTCGAGATCCTCGATGCAGATCAGCCATTTGCAGTCGGGCGCCTCGATGGCGGCGGGCAGGAGGCGCCTGGCCAGCGCCCGGGTCGAGACGATGGCGCCGCGCGCGCCGCTGTCGGTGAGCAGGTGGTTGTGGTCGGCGCTGGTGTTGGTCGTGTAGGCGGGCACCGTGATGGCGCCGGCGGCCATGACCGCCACGTCCGCGATCAGCCATTCCGGCCGGTTCTCGGACAGGAGCACGACCCGCTCGCCCGGTTCCAGGCCGAGCGCGCGCAGGCCGCGCGAGAGGTCCTTGACCGCCCGCGCCGTCTCGCCCCAAGTAAGCGGCCGGTAGGCGCCTTCGCGCTTGGCCCAGAGGAAGTTCCTGTCGGCCCTTTTCTCGGCCTGCTCGAAGAACATGGCCGGCAGGCTCTGCCAGGCGCTGTAGTCCATGATCGCAATCCCCCGGCGGGAGCGTTGTGCCGCCCTCCGTCGTCGTTTGGCTCTTGGCCTTTCAGTTATGTCCGTCTATATCGCGGTGGGTCAAGGAGTGCTGTGCCATGGCGAACGACGCGGAACCGGGGGTTGCTCGTAGCGAGGACCTGGGCGCGCTGCCGAGCTGGGATTTGGGGGACCTCTATCCCGGCCCGGACTCGGCGCGGCTGAACGGCGACCTCGAGCGCTGCGAGTCCGAGGCCAAGGACTTTCGCGCCCGTTACGAGGGCCGGCTCGCCGGGCTCGACGGCGCGGCCCTGGGCGCGGCGATCGCCGTCTACGAGGCGATCCAGGAGACCCTCGGGCGGGTTTCGAGCTACGCCCAGCTGGTCTACGCCGGCGACATGAGCGATCCCGCGATCGGCCGCTTCTATCAGACCATGCAGGAGCGCACGACCGATATCTCGGCCGAGATCCTGTTCTTCACCCTCGAGCTCAACCGCCTGGGCGACGCGGAGCTGAAGGACAAGATGGCGGTGCCCGCGCTGGCGCGCTACGGCCCCTGGCTGCGCGACGTGCGCGCGTTCCGCGAACACGAACTCAGCGACGACCTGGAGCGCCTGTTGCACGAGAAGCGCGTCGCCGGGCGCTCCGCCTGGGTGCGCCTGTTCGACGAGACCATGGCGGCGCTGCGCTTCCCGCTCGACGGGGCATCGCTGACCAGCGCCGAGATCCTCAACAAGATGACCGACCGCGACGGCGCGGTGCGCGAGGCGGCGGCGAAATCCCTCGGCCGGGTGCTGGGCGAGAACCTGCGCGTCTTCGCGTTGATCACCAACACGCTGGCCAAGGACAAGCAGATCGAGGACGGCTGGCGCGAGTTCCAACGCCCGGTGTCCTCGCGCAATCTCGAGAACTTCGTCGAGGACGAGGTGGTCGGGGCCCTGGTCGCGGCCGTGCGCGCCGCCTATCCGCGCCTCGCGCACCGCTATTACGGGCTCAAGGCCAAGTGGTTCGGGGTCGAGTCGCTGCCCTATTGGGACCGCAACGCGCCGTTGCCCGGGGACGAGGACCGCTTGATCCCCTGGGACCAGGCGCGCCGCACCGTGCTCGACGCCTACGCCGCTTTCTCCGAGCCCCTGGCCGAGGTCGGCCGGCGTTTTTTCGAGCACGCCTGGATCGACGCGCCGCTGCGCCCCGGCAAGGCGCCGGGCGCCTTCGCCCATCCCACGGTGCCGAGCGCCCACCCCTATCTATTGCTCAACTACCAGGGGCGCACGCGCGACGTCATGACGCTGGCCCACGAGCTCGGCCACGGCGTCGTTCTCGAGCGCAACGGCGACCGCTTCGATACGGTGATCGAAGGACCCGGGAACGAATTCGTGGAGGGCAACCCGCCGCTGAGTATTCCTCTGCGCATCGATCTGGATCGAGCCAACGGCTGCGCCGACGTGAGCCTCAACGGCGATCGAGTCCGGTTAAGAAAAGGTGAACTGAGCGACTGGGTATCCTTGAAGTTCCGTGTCGCGCCGGGAATCTCGGTGCGAGGCATCTGCCGCATGATGGTCACCGAGATGGACGAACACTTTTCCTTATATATGACGCCGCTCAACATGGATCCGGAAAAGCCGGTGATGCCGATCTCGCATCCGTCCTACTATGCGGTCTACCTCGCGAAGAAGCTGGGCAAGTATTCCACGCTCGGCCTGGCGGAAGACACCTGGGCGCTCAACGAAGGTGTCATCGACGACGGCACGTTCCTCCAGCAGACGTACGACATCGACCGCGAGCGCGAATCCATGTTGTTCGCCGCCATCGAGAAACTCCGCCGCGGCGTGGCGGTGTGCGTGTTCGACGCCACCGACCGGATACAACACATGTTCTGGCGCTATCTCGAGAAAGGCCAT
>JACZWN010000028.1 GCA_022572105.1 Pseudomonadota bacterium
CAACCCAAAGGCGATGAGCCCCACGGTCAGCATGACCAGGGCGGACTGAAGGAAACGGCGGATGATGAAGGCGATCACTGCCGGACCCCGGGCGTCCTATCGCGGACGCGAGAAAACTCAGCCCGGCCCCTCGACGAGGGGCCGGGCCTTAACGGACCTAGAGGTCACGGAAGCACGACGTTGCGGAAATCAAGCACATTGTCCGCGCGCTGCGACACGGTCACCCCGTCACGCACGCCCCACGACAAGGGCTGCTGATGGATCGGAATATGCCCCACCTCGTCCTTGTGGATCTGGAACGCCGCATCGATCAACGCCTGGCGCTTGTCCGGATCGGTCTCGCCGCCGATCTGGCTCGACAGTTCGTCGACCTTGGGGTTGCAGTAACCGCCCAGGTTGAACTGGCCCGCCTTGGTCTCCTTGTTCCTGCAAACCAGGAGGTTCTGCAGGACGTTATGCGAGTCGATCGAGCCCGGCGTCCAGCCCAGCAGGTAGAAGCTGGTGTCGAAGTCGTTCTGCGCCAGAACCTTGGCGAAGTACTTCGACTTGGGCTGGGCCAGCAGGTCCACCTTGACGCCGACCTTGGCCAGCATGCCGACCACCGCCTGGCAGATCCGCTCGTCGTTGACGTAGCGGTTGTTCGGGCAGTCCATGGTCACCTCGAAGCCCTCCGGATAGCCGGCCTCGGCCAGAAGCTGCTTGGACTTGGCCGGATCGTAAGCATAGGGCTGGTTGAGCGCCGGGTTATGCCCGTTGATCTGCGGCGCGACCATCAGGCCCGAGGGCGTGGCCGCGTCGCGCATGACCTTCTTCTTGATCGCATCGAGATTGAGGGCATGAGCAAAGGCTTGTCGCACCCGCAGGTCCTTGAAGGGGTTCTTGCCCTTGATGTTGGAATACAAGAGCTCGTCGCGGTCCTGGTCCATGCCCAGGAAGATCGTGCGCGCCTCCGGGCCGGTGAGCGGCGAGACGCCGTCAGCCTTGGTCAGGCGGTCCCAGTCCTGCACCGGGATGGGATAGGCCAAGTCCAGCTCGCCGGAGAGGAGCGCCGCCACGCGGGTGGCGTCCTGCGAGATCGGCGTGAAGATCACCTCGTCCACGTTGGACTTGATGTCCTTCCAATAGTTGCTGGAGCGCTTGAAAACCGACTTCACGTCGGGCTGACGCTCGACGATTATGAAGGGGCCGGTGCCGTTGGCGTTCAGGCTGGCGAACTTGCCCGAGGTATCGGCGTCCCTCGGGCTCTCCGCCTCGACCGCGTTGTTCGCCTCGGCCCATTCCTTGTCCATGATGTAGAGCCAGACCAGCTCGCGGGTTAGCGTTGGGATCGGCCCAGGGGTCTCCACCTGGATGGTGTGATCGTCCACCTTGATGATGCTCTTCATGAGCGCGCCGCGGACCTTCTGGTCCGAGCCCTCGGTCAAGGTACGCTTCCAGGAGAAGATCACGTCGTCGGCGGTAAAGTCGTTGCCGTTGTGGAACTTCACGCCCTTGCGCAGCTTGAAGACCCAGGTGGTCGGCGACGTCGTCTCCCAGGACTCGGCCAGCGCCGGAATCAGCTCCAGGTTCGCGTTATAGGCGGTCAGGCCTTCGTAAATGTTGCCCAGGTAACCAAGAGAAAAGGTCTCGTTCAGACCATGGGGATCGAGGGACTGGGCATCGCCCTGGAACGCCCACTTGAAGGTCTTGGCGTCGGCGCCCTGCGCGAACGCCAGAACGGCGGCGGCCGCAGCCGCCACCAATCCAATTCGGAAACGCATGGTGCTCTCCCTGTAGAGTTTCTAGTTCTCAATCCACGCCCGCCAGGCTCGCGCATGAGCGAAGCCGTCGGGCGCGTCGCGGGCTATGAGATTTTTCCCGCAGCCGCTTGTCGCCCCTATGGTATTCAGCCAGCGGTTCGCAAACAAGCGGCTTGAATGCCAGCGCCCCGAGCACCCGGGCCGGACTCCCAAGGCGTCACAGCGCGTCCTTGAAGACCTCTCCGCCCTTCATGACCAGCACTATGCCCTGGCCCTCGCCGCCGAGCACGGCGATGTCCTTCACCGGATCGCCGTCGACCACGATCGGGTCGGCGGGCGCGCCTGGGGGCTGCAATCCCCGGTCCGGCGATCCCCGGGCTCAGGCCTCGCCGAACAGCAGCTTGTCGAGGCCGCGCACGACGCCGGTCATTTCGCCGATGCGGCGCGCAGCGAGCAGCGAGCCGAAGACGTAGGGCCGGGCGCTGGCGCCCGCCTCGTGGCGTAGCACCAGGCGCTCGCCGGTCTGGGCGAAGATCACCTCGACGGCGAGCGTATAGCTCGGCAGGCGCAGCGCATGGACCTGGACGCCGTTGACCGAGGCACCGCGCACGCCCTCGGGGCCGCGGGTCTCCGCGATCGCCAGGTCGATGGTCGGCCGGCGCACCTCGCCCAGGAGCTCGGCCAGCTCCATGGCGGTGCCGCTGGGCGCGTCCGGCTTGGTGGCGTGGGCGTAGTCGATGACCTCGAAGCGCTCGAGGTGGCGCGCGGCGAAGAGGGCGAAATGCTGCAAAAGCGCGGCGGTCAGGCAGAAGTTGCCGGTCGCGACCCCGACCCCGGCCGCGCGCGCCGCTCGGTCGATCTCGGCGAAGTCGGCGGCGCTCAGCCCGGTGGTGCCGAGCACCACCGGAATGCCGCGTCCGATGGCGGCGAGCGCGTGCGCCTTGCCGGCCGAGGGATGGGTGTAGTCGATGAGCACGTCGCAGGGCGCCTCCAGGGCCTCGGCCAAGGTCGCGACGACGCTCACCCCGGCCGGTTCCCCGCCGAGCGCCTCGCCGATGTCCCGCCCCGCCGCTTGGCGCGCGACCGCGCTTGCCAGTTCCAGGTCCTCGGCCTCGATCACCCCCCGGACCAGTTCTTGTCCGGTCCAGCCGGTGGCCCCGGAAATACAGATATTCAGCATCTTATGCCGCTCCCTTCTCCGCGTCATGGGGCGAGCACGCGCGGCCTTCCCCGCGCGCCGTGCATGGCCTATATGTCAGTACAGGCCTTGGACAGGCCTTGGCCGAATCGCCCCAACAATAGTATCCTGCGAGGCCAGACACCATCACGGCTCAGCACCCCGGAGGATCCCCATGATCGAACGGCCGAACTCGGCTGCGGCAATGGACATCGCCAGCCACCTGCATCCCTACACCAACGCCCGCAAGCACGAGACCGAGGGACCCATGGTGATCACCGAGGGCAAGGGCATCTTCGTCTACGACGACCAGGGCAAGGAATACATCGAGGGCCTGGCCGGGCTTTGGTATGCCGCGCTCGGCTTCAGCGAGGAGCGCCTGGCCCAGGCCGCGGCCGAGCAACTGCGCAGGCTTCCATGCTACCACAGCTTCGCGCACAAGAGCCCGCTGCCCACGATCGAGTTGGCGGCCAAGCTGCTCGAGATCGCGCCGGTACCCATGTCCAAGGTGTTCTTCGCCAACTCGGGCTCCGAGGCGAACGACACCATGATCAAGATGGTCTGGTACTACAACAACGCGCTCGGCCGGCCCGAAAAGAAGAAGATCATCAGCCGCATCAAGGCCTATCACGGGGTCACCGTGGCGACCGCGAGCCTGACCGGCCTGCCCTACAACCACCGCGACTTCGACCTGCCGATCGCGAACATCCTGCACACCTCGTGCCCACACCATTACCGCTTCGGGCAGCCGGGCGAGAGCGAGGAGGACTTCGCGACCCGCTGCGCCGACGAGCTCGAACAGTTGATCCTGGACGAGGGACCGGAGACGATCGCCGCCTTCATCGGCGAGCCGGTCATGGGCGCGGGCGGCGTGATCATGCCGCCCCGGACTTACTGGGACAAAATCCAGGCGGTGCTCAGGAAATACGACGTGCTGCTGGTCGCCGATGAGGTGATCTGCGGCTTCGGGCGCACCGGCAACCTGTTCGGCTGCCAGACCTTCAACATCAAACCGGACATCATCACCATGGCCAAGGCCTTGAGCTCGGGCTACCTGCCGATCTCGGCGGTCCTGATCTCCGACCCGGTCTACCAGACGATCGCCGACAACACCGCCAAGATCGGCACCTTCGGCCACGGCTTCACCTATTCCGGCCATCCGGTGCCGGCCGCGGTCGCGCTTGAGACTCTCAAGATCTACGAGGAGCGCGACATCGTCGGCCACGTCCGCCAGGTCGGCCCGCGCCTGCAGGAGGGCTTGCGCCGCTACGCCGACCACCCGATGGTCGGCGAGGTGCGCGGGATCGGGCTGATCGCCGGGGTCGAGTTGGTCGCCGACCGCGCCAGCAAAGCCACCTTCGATCCTCCGGGCCGGGTCGGCGGGTATTTCGCCGAGCGCGCCCAGGCGCATGGCTTGATCATCCGCAACCTCATGGACGTCATCGCCCTCTGCCCGCCGCTCATCATCACCGAGGACCAGATCGATTCGCTCGTCGAACGCTTCGCGCGGGCCCTCGACGACACCGCCTCCTGGGTCGAGCACGAGGGGCTCGCCTCGGTCGCCTGAGCCCGGCCGGACGCGCCGCGCCCGAACCCGTTACGGACTGTCCCTAGCTATTAAACTCGGTTAGCCATGGTAGGTTTGAATGGGGATACGGCCATAACCGCTTCCGAAAGTGCCCCGGTCATGGATTACCAACGCTATTTCGCCGAAGCCATCTCCGGTCTGAAGACCGAGGGGCGCTACCGCGTGTTCGCCGACCTGGAGCGCCGCGCCGGCGACTTTCCCCGGGCCAAGCGTCACGGCCCGGACGGCATCGAGCTAGTCACCGTCTGGTGCTCCAACGACTATCTCGGCATGGGCCAGCATCCCAAGGTGCTCGCCGCCATGCACGAGGTGCTGGACGACTGCGGCGCCGGCGCCGGCGGGACCCGCAACATTTCGGGCACCAACCACTACCACGTGCTGCTGGAGCGCGAACTGGCCGATCTGCACGGCACCGAGGCGGCGCTTCTGTTCACCTCCGGCTACGTCTCCAACATGGCCGCGCTGTCGACGCTCGCGGCCAAGCTGCCCGCGTGCGTGGTGCTCTCGGACGAGATGAACCATGCCTCCATGATCGAGGGCATCCGTCACAGCCGGGCCGAGAAACAGATCTTCCGGCATAACGATCCCGAGGACCTGGACCGCCGCCTCGCCGGGCTCGACCCGGCCCGGGCCAAGCTGGTCGCCTTCGAGTCGGTCTACTCCATGGACGGCGACATCGCGCCGATCGCGGAGCTCTGCGACGTGGCCGAGAGGCACGGCGCCATGACCTACCTGGACGAGGTCCACGCGGTCGGCCTCTACGGCCCGCGCGGCGGCGGGATTTCCGAGCGCGACGGGGTCGCGCACCGGCTCACGGTGATCGAGGGTACGCTGGCCAAGGCGTATGGCGTGCTCGGCGGCTATATCGCGGCCTCGGCCGCGCTCATCGACTTCGTGCGCAGCTTCGCCGCCGGCTTCATCTTCACGACCGCGCTGCCGCCGGCGATCGCCGCCGGCGCGCTGGCCAGCGTCCGCCACCTCAAGGCCAGCAACGCCGAGCGCGAACGGCACCAGGAGCGCGCCGAAACCTGCAAGCGCCGGCTGTCCGAGGCGGGCCTGCCGGTCATGGCGTCCGAGAGCCACATCGTGCCGGTCATGGTCGGCGATCCGGTGCTGTGCCGCCGGGTGACCGACATCCTGCTGGCCCGCTACGGCATCTACGTCCAGCCGATCAACTACCCGACCGTGCCGCGCGGCACCGAGCGGTTGCGCCTCACCCCCTCGCCGCTGCACGGCGACGCCGAGATGGACCACTTGGTGAGCGCCTTGAGCGAGATCTGGGCGGAGCTCGAACTGTCCCGAGCCGCTTAGTCCAGCGAGCCACCCAGCCCGTGGCCAACCGCCGGCCATTTGCGGGCCGGCCGCACGCCAATCGCACCCAGGACGTGGAAACCGGCCGATGCCTTAAGATTCCTTAACGCCGGTCCGGGTTCGGCGGCCCGCCTGCTTTCTCGATTCGCGACGGAAACTTTTCCCACCGCGACACGCCGTGGTGCAGTTTGGGACTCCCAATCTCGCTGCCAATGCCGTAGCATCGCCAACGGACAAGGCGCCCGCGCAGGATTAAGGACGGGTGCGGAACTCGGTTCTCGTTACAGGGTAGGCGGTTCAATGCCTGATAGTGATGCCCGATAGTGATATCGATACCCTCGTCGAGTTCGTCGGCGTTCAGAAGAGCTACGACGGCGAGACGCTGGTCGTCAAAGATCTCAACCTGAAGGTGGCGCGCGGCGAGTTCCTGACCATGCTCGGGCCATCGGGCTCGGGCAAGACCACGGTCCTCATGATGGTGGCCGGGTTCGAGCCGGCCACCCACGGCGATATTCTGCTCGACAGCGTGCCGATCAACAACGTGCCGCCCCACAAGCGCGGCATCGGCATGGTGTTCCAGAACTATGCCCTGTTCCCGCACATGACGGTGTTCGAAAACCTGGCCTTTCCGCTCCAAGTGCGACGGATGGGCAAGGCCGAGGTCGAAAGCAAGGTGCAGCGCGCGCTCGACATGGTGCGCCTGGGTGGGTTCGGCCACCGCCGGCCCGGGCAACTCTCGGGCGGACAGCAGCAGCGCGTCGCCGTGGCACGGGCGCTGGTCTTCGAGCCGACGCTGGTGTTGATGGACGAACCGCTCGGCGCGCTCGACAAGAACCTGCGCGAGGAGATGCAGTACGAGATCAAGCACATCCACGAGAACCTGGGCGTCACCATGGTCTACGTGACCCATGACCAGTCCGAGGCGCTGACCATGTCCAACCGCATCGCGGTTTTCGACGACGGCGTGATTCAACAGCTGGCGACCCCCGAATCCCTTTACGAGATGCCGGAAAACGCCTTCGTGGCGGGCTTCATCGGCGAGAACAACCGGCTCATGGGCAGGGTGACCGAAATGAACGGCCAATCCTGCTTGGTCGAGGTCGATGCCGGGGGCAGCGTCCAAGCGCTGGCGATCAACGTGGACGGCGTGGGGACGCGGACCACGCTGTCGTTGCGGCCCGAACGCGTGACGATCAACCCGGCCGAAGGCAGTTGCCCGAACGTGTTCGACGCCAAGGTCGAGGAACTCATCTACCTCGGGGATCACATGCGCACCCGGGTCAGCGTCTGTGGCCACGACGACTTCATCGTCAAGGTCCCGAACTCCAGCGGAAACGTCAATCTGACGCCCGGCGAAATGGTCAAGGTGGGTTGGATGGCGGAGGACTGCAGGGCGCTCGACGCGCGCGAATAGGAGGAAAAATCACGGAACCAGGCGCCGCTGCCGTGGGACGGCGCCATAGCGAAAACGATCTGGCCCGCGGCGCTCCGGCGTTGCCGGGATCGAAATCGAAGTCAAAGCAACCCAAGGACACAGGGAGAACTGGCAATATGAAGAGATCATTCACCACTACCGCCGTTGCCGCGGCCGGGCTTGCGATGCTCGGCCTGAGCACGTTCGGGACCGCCCAGGCGGCGGAGTCCATCACCGTCGTCTCTTGGGGCGGCGGGTATACCCAAAGCCAGATCAAGGCCTATCACGAACCCTTCACCGCCGAGACCGGTATCACCATCAGGTCCGAGGACTACAACGGCGGCCTGGCCGAGGTGAAGGCGCAGGTCGAGGCCGGAAGCGTCATCTGGGACTTGGTCGACGTGGAGCTTTCGGATGCCGTTCGCGGCTGCGACGAGGGTCTGCTGGAGACCATCGACCATTCGATCCTGCCGCCGGGCGACGACGGTACCCCGGCCAAGGACGATTTTATGGAGGGAACGCTTTTTGAATGCGCGGTCGCCAACATCGTCTGGTCGACGATATACGCCTATGACAAGTCCAAGTTAACGGGCGCGGTGCCGAAGACGATCGCCGATTTCTTCGACACCAAGAAGTTTCCCGGCAAGCGGGGCATAAGAAAGAACGCCAAGCCGATCCTGGAAATGGCCCTCATGGCCGACGGGGTCGCCTCCGGAGACGTGTATGACACGCTGTCCACGGACGCCGGCATCGACCGGGCCTTCAAGGTGCTGGACCGGATCAAGAAAGACGTCCTCTGGTGGGAAGCCGGCGCGCAACCACCGCAGATGCTGGCCGACGGCGAGGTGCTCATGACCACCGCCTACAACGGCCGAATCTTCAATGCCCAGGTCGTCGAGAACAAGCCCTTCGTGATCGTTTGGGACGGCCAGGTCTGGGACCTCGATCTGTGGGTCATACCGAAGGGCGCGCCGAACAAAGAGACGGCGCTGAAGTTCATCGCCTTCTCGACCGACACCAAGCGGAACGCGGCCCAGGCGAGCTACATCTCGTACGGTCCGGTCCGTAAGTCGGCCGCACCGTTGGTGTCGACCCACGCCGAGACCGGCATCGACATGAAGCCCCACATGCCGACGGCGCCGGAAAACTTCAAGAACGCGCTGCAGAACGACTTCGAGTTCTGGGCCGATCATCAGGACGAGCTGAACGAGCGCTTCAACGCTTGGCTCGCCAAGTAAACGTCCTCTAATCGGGGAGGGGTGCGTTAGCGCCTCTCCCCGCTATTTTTCCCGGATCGCAACTTAAAGCCCCAGGCGATGGCCGAAGCAGTTATCACGGCAGCCCCAACCGAAGTCTCCGACGCCGTCAACCTTAAGGCCAGGCTTAGGAGCGCGACCGCGCGCTCACGGCGCAACGCCTTCCTGCTGACCGCGCCGCTCCTGATCATGCTGCTGATCACCTTCATCGTGCCGATCCTGGACATGCTGTTCCGCAGCATCGACGATCCGATCGTGGGACAGGCCGTGCCGCGCGCCGCGATCGCACTGGAGGATTGGGACTCGGGGGCCGGCCTGCCATCCGAGGAAGCCTACGCCGCCCTGGTGGCCGACCTCGCCGCCCTGCGCACGGGCGGCTCCGACGGCAAGGCCCTGATCGGCCGTTTCGCCACGCGCCTGAATTTCGAGCAGCCGGGCGTGAGGAGCGTGATCACCAAGACCGCGCGCAAGGCCCCGAAGCTGAAAGAGGGTCCCTACAAGGACGCGCTGATCAAGATCCACAAGAAATGGGGCCAGCCGGAGATCTGGGCCGCGATCCAGCGCCTGTCTGCGCCTTACACCGTCGTGCATTTCCTGGCGTCCCTGGATCTGCACTACGACGTGGAAGGCTCGATCGTCGGCCAACCGGAGATGCGCCAAGTTTATATCACCATCTGGCTGAGGACGCTCTATATCAGCGGACTGGTGACCTTGCTCTGCATATTGCTTGGCTACCCGGTGGCCTACCTGCTTGCGACCCTGCCCCAGCGCACCTCCAACCTGCTGATCATTCTGGTCCTGCTCCCCTTCTGGACGTCGCTCCTGGTTCGCACGACGAGTTGGATCGTCGTGCTCGGCCGGAACGGCGTGCTGCTGGAAACGCTGGCGTGGTTGGGCCTGGTCGGCGACGTCGACCGCCCGCAACTGATCTACAACATGACCGGCACCATCGTCGCCATGACGCACATTCTGTTGCCTTTCATGATCCTGCCGATCTACAGCGTGATGCGGGGCATTTCGCCGACCTACATGCGCGCGGCGCGCTCGCTCGGCGCGAACCCGGCGCGGGCCTTCTACAAGGTCTACTTGCCGCAGACGGTCCCGGGCGTCGGCGCCGGCAGCATTTTGGTCTTCATTCTCGCCATGGGCTACTACATCACGCCGGCCCTCGTCGGCGGCCAGAACGGCACGCTCATCTCCAACTTCATCGCCTTCCACATGCAGAAGTCGCTGAACTGGGGGTTCGCCGCGGCGCTGGGCGCGATCCTGCTGGCCGGGGTCTTGGGGCTCTATTGGCTCTACGACCGGGTCGTCGGCGTCAGCAACATGAAGATGGGGTAGGGCCATGGCGCTGCCGCCATACGTCGGTCCGGCCGACATCGCCTGGCACTACGGCTTCCGGTTCTACTGCGCCCTGGTGCTGATCTTCCTGATGCTGCCGATTCTGGTGATCATCCCGCTGTCGTTCAACGCGGAGCCCTATTTCACCTACAGCGAGGGGATGTTGGCCTTCGAACCCGAGGCCTACTCGCTGCGCTGGTATGCGGACATCGTCACGAACGGGATGGCCGCGCCCAACGCCCCGTTCTCCTGGTCGTGGATTCAGGATTCCTGGTCCAACGCGCAGTGGATCCATTCCACGAAGAACTCCTTCATTATCGGCATCGCCGCGACCCTCATCGCGACCACGCTGGG
Organism: Pseudomonadota bacterium; assembly: GCA_022572105.1. Lineage (GTDB taxonomy): Bacteria > Pseudomonadota > Alphaproteobacteria > Kiloniellales > J153 > JACZWN01. The sequence continues at coordinate 10,181 of JACZWN010000028.1, forward strand.
CACGCTCGCGGCCCTTGGCCTGACGCGGCCGCACATGCCGTTCCGCCAGGCAATCATGGCGCTCTTGATCTCGCCGATGATCGTGCCGCTGATCATCTCGGCGGCCGGCATGTTCTTCTTCTACTCCAAGATCGGCCTGTCCCATACCTTCCCCGGGATCATTCTGGCCCACGCGGCGATCGGCACGCCTTTCGTGGTCATCACCGTGACCGCGACACTGGCGGGTTTCGACAGCAACCTGATGCGCGCCGCCGCGAGCCTCGGGGCGACGCCCCCGCGGACCTTCTTCAAGGTCGTGGTGCCGCTGATCTCGCCGGGCGTAATCTCGGGCGCGCTCTTCGCCTTCATCACTTCCTTCGACGAGGTGGTGGTGGTGCTGTTCCTGACCAAGTTCGAGCAGCGCACCATCCCGCGCCAGATGTATGCCGGCATCCGCGAGCAGATCAGCCCGACGATTCTAGCGGTGGCGACGCTCTTGGTCATCATTGCGGTGCTACTGCTCCTGACCATGGAGATGCTGCGCCGGCGCAACGAGCGCATGCGCGGCCTCTCGCCGGGTTAAAATGACTGGCGGACGCGGGCTCACCGGGAGCCGCGCGTTTCTACTCGCATCGATCGTCTTCCTGGGGCTGGGCGGCGCGCCGGCCGCGCAGAGTTCGCGCCATGTGGACCTGGAACTGGTCCTGGCCATCGACTGCTCCTACAGCGTGGACGCCCGCGAATTTGAACTACAGAAGATCGGGCTGGCCCAGGCCTTCCGAAACCCGGTGGTGCTGGCCGCCATCCAGGCAGGCGAGCACAAAACCATCGCGGTCTCGGTGGTCGAGTGGTCCAAGTCCGGCGTCCAGGAGATCGTGGTGCCTTGGACCCTGGTGCGCGATGGCCCCAGCGCCGAGGCGCTGGCCGCGCGCATCGAGGCCGCGCCCCGCCTGACCGCGGAGGGCGCCACCTCGATCTCCTCCATGATCCGGTTCGGCATCGCCTACCTGGCCGCCAATTCCATCTCGGGCGAGCGCAGAGTCATCGATATCTCCGCCGACGGGCGCAACAACGCCGGCCAAAAGATCGCCGCGGCCGGCGCGCTCGCGCGCGCCTACGGCGTGACCATCAACGGCCTGGCGATCCTCAACGAGATCCCGACGCTGCATTTCTATTTCGAGCAACAGGTGATCTCCGGGCCGGATGCCTTCGTCATCGAGGCCAACGACTACGAGCACTACGCGGTGGCGATCCTGCACAAGCTGATCCGCGAGATCGGCTACCCGGCGGTCTCCTGACGACGCGCGCCGAATGGCGCTGGCAGTCGTCGAACATTAATTTAAATCAACTAATAACCAGATAGACTTACGAAAATGAATGAAACCGTCCCCGCCTGGACACCCGGGGACGTTCAGCTTACCTTATACCTCCAGACATAGCTTGACCGGCCCATGTACCGCGACAACACGCTGATTCCGAGCGAGGCGATCCGCCTTCTCGCGCTGGGTATCCTGGCTACCGGCGAGATCCCCTACGCCGAACTCGCCAGCGAGGTGCGCCACTTCGCCGGGCACGTCGTGGGGCCGTCGCTCGATCTGGTGGGCAGCCCGATCGAGGTGCTCAAGGTCGAGGGCCTGATCGAGGCGCCCGGGGATGGGGGACCGGCCGCTCCCCTGCGCATCACCCAAGCCGGCCGGGACGAGCTGACCCGCCTTCTGACCTCCAACCTGCGCACGCCGGTCAGCGACCTCAACAAGCTGATCATCACCCTCAAGATGCGCTTCCTGCACCTGCTGGAGCCCGGGGACCGGCGCCTGCAGGCCGAGATCCTGATCGAGATGTGCGAGCGCCAACTGGTCCGCCTGACCGAGTTGCGCGCCCACCACGCCCAGGCGCCGGGCCACCTGAGCCGCTGGCTCGACCACGAGATCGACCAGAGCCGCGCGCGCCTGGACTGGTTCCGGGACTTGCGGGAGAGTCTCGGCTGAGCGGCCAAAACCGTTCAGTAGCCGAAACCGTTCAGTACAAGTGCTGGCCGCCGGTGACGAAGACCTCGGTGCCGGTGACGTAGCTGAAGTCGGCCACGCACAGCTGGTACACGGCCGAGGCGACCTCCTCGGGCCGGCCCATGCGGTGCATGGGGATGCGCGGGATCAGCGCCTCGTACTCCTCGCCGACCATGTCGGTTTCGATCTCGCCGGGCGCGACCGCGTTGACGCGCACGCCGAGCTCGGCAAACTCCACCGCCAGCTCGCGCGTCAGCGCCGACAGCGCCGCCTTCGAGGTCGAATACGCCGACCCCGCAAAGGGGTGGATCTGGTGCCCGGCGATCGAGGTGATGTTGACGATGCAGCCCTGGCCCCGGCGTAGGGCGGCGGCAAGCCCGCGCGCCAACACCAGCGGGGTGAAGAAGTTCAGCTCGAAGACCTCGCGCCAGGTCGCGACGTCGCCGTTGAGGCAGCCCAGGCGCTCATTGAACGGCGTCTTGGGCGAGACCGCGGCGTTGTTGACCAGCGCGTGCAGGGGCCGCTCGCCGAGAATGTCGTTGGCCTCCACGATGAAGCTTTCGACGCTTTCGGGCGCTTTCAGGTCCACGCTCACGTGATGGGTCCAGTTCGGGTCGCGCTGGCATTCCTCGGGCACGGCTTCGCGCGAGCAGGTGATGATGCGCCAGCCCTCGCCGCTGAACCGCTTGACCGTGGCGTGCCCGATGCCGCGGCTGGCACCGGTCAGAATAACCGTCTTGCGATCATCGCTCATGGTTATTGCTCCGGCGCCGGGCGCACCGAGGCGACCCGGAAGGTCATCAGCTCGCCGTCCTGCTCGCGCAGCGAGACGTACTCGCCGTCCTTGAAGACGTGGTCGTCGAACCGGTAGCCCGGCTCGTCCTCGTCCGGGTCGCCGGCCACGTCGTAGTGAAACGCCCAGGTTCCGCCGCGCCGGTGCACCAGATGGCCCATTTCATCCGTCTCGCCCTCCCAGAAACGCCGCACCCGGCAACGGCCGCGGACCTTGCGCCAAGCCTCGGCGTCGATGCGGCCGTCGTCGTTCAGCGGCGCGACGAACTCGTAGCCGTGGCTGCTACTGCCCTGGGGGTGCTCCGGGTCCCGCGCCAGCTCCAGTCGAACGATAGTCAAGGTCATGGCTCTTGCGTCCTCAAATCCTTCCCGGCTCCGCGCTTGGCCCGTTTCAAGGGAGTTTCGCGGTCCGTCTCCAAGAATACGATCCGTCTCCAAGAATACGAAATGGCGCCGGACCAGTTTAACCGCAAGATCGCGTTTCGTCTCGCATCGGAACGACGGCGGGCCGTTCACGCGAAGCTGGCGCGCTCTTCGTCGATTCCGTGCGGGTCCTGGCGGATGATGACCCCGGCGCCCGGGTAGGCCGCGCGCAGCGACGCCTCGACCTCGTCGGCCACGTCGTGGGCCCGGTAGAGGCTCAAGTCGCCGTCCAGCTCGATGTGGACCTGAATGAAGGTTTTGCGCCCGGAGGCCCTGGTCCGCAGGTCGTGCATGTCGATCACGCTCGGGTGCTCGAGGATGATCCGCCTGATGCGCGCGCGCTCCCGCTCCGGCAGCTCGCGGTCCATGAGCATGTCGAAGGCGCCGCGCGCGATCCGCCAGGCAATGATCAGGATGTAGCCGGCGATCGCGATGCCGAACAGCGGGTCGGCAATGAACCAGCCAAATTGCGAGGCCAGCAGCAGGGCGACGATGACCGCCGCGTTGACCAGGATGTCGCCGACGTAGTGGAGCGAATCGGCCTTGATGGCCACAGACCCGGTCTTGCGCACCACGTGGGCCTGGAAGCGGGTCAAGGCGAAGGTGACGGCGATCGCCAGGATCATCACGCCGATGCCCACCTCGACGTACAGGACCGGGCGCGGGGCGAACAGGCGGCGACCGGCTTCGATGACCAGGAAGATGGCGGAGCCGGCGATGAAAGCGGTCTGGCCGAGCGCGGCCAGCGGCTCGGCCTTGCCGTGACCGAAGCGGTGCTCGCGGTCGGCGGGCATGAGCGCGTAGCGCACCGCCAACAGATTGATCATCGAGGCGGCCGCGTCGAGCAGCGAGTCGATCAGGGTCGAGAGCAGGCTGACCGAATCCGTGAACCGCCAGGCGACCAGCTTCACGACGATCAGCGTGCCCGCGACCGCCACCGAGGCATAGGTGGCCGTGCGCATGAGGCGCGCCGCCGCCGCCGGTTCCAAGCTCTGGTTCGTGACCTGGTCGCTCATACCAACCGCCCTCTCCGCGTTCGGTTCCGCGCGGCCGGTGCAACCGGGTCAGGGGTAGAGGCGCTCGGTCCGCCAGCCCGCGCCGTCCCGGTGATAGACCAGCCGGTCGTGGAGCCGGAACAACCCCTCCTGCCAGAACTCGATCATGAGCGGGGCGACCCGGAACCCGGACCAGTGGGGCGGCCGGGGAACCTTGCCGACCGCATATTTCAGGCCGTATTGGGCGACCCGCTTCTCCAGCTCGAAGCGGCCTTCGAGCGGCCGCGACTGATCGCTCGCCCAGGCGCCGATGCGGGCGTCGCGCGGGCGCGAGGCGAAGTAGGCATCGGCATCGGCCTCGCTGACCTCGGTCACCTCGCCCTCGATTCGCACCTGGCGGCCGAGCGACTTCCAGTGGAACACCCAGGCCGCCTTGGGATGGGCCAGGAGCTGGCGTCCCTTGCGGCTCTGGAAATTGGTGTAGAAGACGAAACCACCCGCGTCGACCCCTTTGAGCAGGACCATGCGCACCGACGGCATGCCGTCCTCGCCGACGGTGGCGAGCGCCCCGGCGTTGGCATCCCTGGGCTCGCGCGCCTCGGCCTCCTCGAGCCAGGCGGCGAAGGTCGCGATCGGGTCCTCGGGCGGAGTCGTGCCGAACATTGCCTCGGATTCGGGCCGATTTCGGGGTCGGGTGCAATAACGGCCCGCACCATATCGCGCGATCCGGGGCCGGGAAAGCGCAAAGCCGGCGGCCCGGTGGCGGCCCGGTCCGCTTCGCTTTGCCGGCGGGGATAAATTTGTTAACTTCCTCGTATAACATTCTGAGCTTATATTGGGCACGACAATGTGTCCGATCGATCCTTGAGAGAGGAAGACACCATGAGACTTAAAACCGTGCTCGCCGCAACGCTGATCGCCCTGATGACCGCGGCCTGCGCCCAGAACGGCCAATACGGCACGAAACAGACCATCGGCGCCCTGGGCGGCGCGGCGGCGGGCGGCCTGCTCGGCGCCCAGATGGGCAAGGGCAGCGGCAAGTTGGCGGCGACCGCGGCCGGCGTCCTGATCGGCGCCCTGATCGGCAGCGAGATCGGCCGCAGCATGGACGAGGTCGACCGCATGAAGGCCGAGCAAGCCTACAGCCAAGCGTCCACCGCGCCGATCGGCGAGACGATCGCCTGGGACAACCCGAATACCGGGAATTCCGGTACCGTCGTGGCGATCCGCGAGGGCACCAAGAGCAGCGGCGAGTACTGCCGCGAGTTCCAGCAGACCGTGGTCATCGGCGGGCGCCAGGAGGACGCCTACGGCGTCGCCTGCCGGCAGCCCGACGGCTCCTGGAAGATCCAGTAGCGCGCCGGCGTCCACCTGTCGCGGTCGGCGCGGCCGGCCGGGCGGCGCGGGGTGCCCCTTATCGGCGTCCCGCGGCTTTCGCTCGATCCGCGGGCGGGCCCGGCCGCAAGGCCGTTCCAGGGGATCGCCGCCCGGGGATCGCCGCCCGGGAGTTGGCCATGACACGCGGCGCGCTTCGTAACAGATCGCGATGACCGATCCCTACAAGACCCTGGGGGTGGAACGCGGCGCCGGCGCCGACGAGATCAAGCGCGCCTACCGCGATCTGGCCAAGAAGCTGCACCCGGACCTCAACCCGGGCAACAGCCGGATCGAGCAGAAATTCAAGGAGGTCTCGCACGCCTACAGCATCCTGGGCGATGCGGACAAGCGCCGGCGCTTCGACCGCGGCGAGATCGACGCCAGCGGCCAGGCGACCGGCTGGAAGGGCGGCTTCTACCGGGATCACGCCCAACGCGGCCAGGGCAGCAAGTACCGCCCCTTCGATTTCGGCGCCGACCTCAACGTCGAGGACATCGTCTCGGAGCTGTTCGGCGGCCGCGGCCGCAAGGCGCGCCGGCGCGGCGCGGACGTCTCCTACACCGCGCCGGTCGATTTCCTGGACGCCGCCACGGGCGCCAAGAAGCGCATCCGCCTGTCCGACGGCAAGGTGCTGGACATCAAGGTCCCGGCCGGCACCGAAGACCACCAGACCTTGCGCCTCAAAGGCCAGGGCATGGCCGGCCATGGCGGCGGAGCGGCCGGCGACGCCTTTGTCGAGGTGCATATCGAGCCGCACCCCTATTTCACGCGCAAGGACAACGACGTGCACCTGGAGCTGCCGGTGACGCTCCAAGAGGCCGTGCTCGGCGCCACCATCACGGTGCCCACCATTCACGGCAAGGTCTCCATGAAGATCCCGCCGGGCTCGAACACGGGCGCGACGCTGCGCCTCAAGGGCAAGGGCATCGTCGAGCGTAAGGGCGGGAAAAAGGGCGACCAGTACGTCAAACTCAAGGTCACGCTGCCCGAGCGGCCGGACAAGGAGCTCAAGGATTTCGTCGAGCGCTGGGGCAAGGACCATGGCTACGACCCACGCCGCAAGGCGGGAATCGACTGAGGCGCGCGCATGCTGGCGAGCTTCGAGAAGGTGGTGAGCGAGATCGGGATGGACGAGGCGGAGCTCGCCGCCTGGGTCAAACAGGGCTGGGTCCTGCCGGTCGAGGAGAAAGGCCGGTTTCTGTTCGACGAAGCCGACGTCGCGCGGGTCCGCCTGATCGCCGAGTTGCGCCGCGACCTGGGGGTTAACGACGAGGCCGTGCCGGTGGTCCTGCGCCTGCTCGACCAAGTCTACGCCCTGCGCAAGGCGCTCGGCGACCTGAACGGCGCGATCCAGGCCCTGCCCAAGGACTTCCGCGCGCGGCTGAAGTCGGAACTGCAAAAGGCGTCGGAGAGCTCCCAGCCGTCCCGGGAATAAGCCGCGGCCCGGTTCACGGCTCGCGGCTTTTCTCCGGCTCCGAAGTTTCGGCGAACAGGGCGCCCAGGCTGTGGCGCATCGGCGCATCGGCGGCCGCGGCCAGTTCCTCGACGGCGGCCCGGGCCGCCGGCTCCCAATCCACGCCGGGGGCGAGGCCGAGGTGGAGCACCTCGGCCAGGTCCGCGATCGTCACGCTGTCCAGATTGCGCGCGAGATTCCAGCGGCCACCGAGCGCGCGGGCGACGTAACCGGCGCGACGAAGTTGGCGCAGGGTGACGTCGACCTCGCCCGGGGTAGCCGGCAGCCCCCGCCCGAGGCGCCCTTCGCGCGGCTTGACGCCCGTGCGGCGCGCCGCCACGAGCCGGGCCAAAAGACTCAACGCCAGCGCCAGGCGCGCGCCGGGGCCGGCGATGGCGCGCCCGCGCGCCTTGGCCGTATGCCACTCCGGCATGGCCGCCGCGACCTCGGCGCCGAACAGTGCCGCCGTCCAGGCCAGGTACATCCAGATCAGGAACACCGGGATCGCCGCCAGCGCGCCGTAGATCATCTCGTAGGAGGAGAAGTGCGCCAGAAACAGGCCGAAAGCCTTCTTCAGCAGCTCGAACATGAGCGCCGCAACCAGCCCGCCCGCCAAGGCGTGCCACGGCCGCACCGCGCGGTTCGGCACCACGAAGTACAGAAGGGCGAAACCGAAGACGGCGAGCGCGAGAGAAAGCAGCCACGAGAGGTCGAGCAGCCCGTTCCCGATGGCCCCGGCGCCGAACCACTCGACCGCCGCGAAGGCGTAGCCCGAAAGCGACAAGGAGGCACCGATGAGCACGGGACCAAACGCCAGCACCGCCCAATAGATCGCGAATCTGAGCGCCAGCGGCCGCGGCTCGGCGACCCGCCAGACGGCGTTGATCGCGCCGCTGACGTTGGCCATGAGCAGAATCGCCGCGACCGCCAGGAAAGCGAGGCCGGGTCCGGTCATCCGGCTGGCGTTCTCGACGAAGGTGGCCAGTTGCTCGCTGGCCTCGGCGCCCGCCTCCGGCACCAGGGTCCGGAGCACGAAGGCCTGCACGTCGCCGCGCCAGGTCTCGAGGGCCGGGACCCCGGCGAGCACCGCCAAACCGATGGCGAAAAGCGGCACGATGGCCAGGAGCGAGACGTAGCTGAGACCGGCCGCCTGGAGCGGGCAGCCATCGGCCAGGTAGCGGCGCGCCGCGTAGCCGAAGAAGCGGCCGAGCCGTCCGGCCGTGAAGGCGTAGCGCCGCCAGGTGACGGCGCGCCGTCTCCAGCGGTCGATCCGAATCCCTGCCATGGCCCCATGATACGGCAGAAACCGGGCCGCGGCGGGCAAAAACCCGGGGTCCCGGCGAGCCCGGACGGCGGACGCCCTACCGCCGCCCCGGCGGTTTTGACCCGCTCCGCCTTTGGTGTAGGATGCCGCCCGACTCTGCGGGGGCCCGATTCTTAGGGGCCGACTCTTCGGGGAACACTCGCCAGCGAGGGGATGCATGACCGAGATCGAACCGCTCATGGCGGGCAAGCGCGGCCTGATCATGGGGGTCGCCAACGACCGCTCGATCGCCTGGGGCATCGCCTCGAACGTGCACGCGCACGGCGCCGAGCTGGCGTTCACCTACCAGGGCGGCCCGCTGGAGAAGCGGGTCCGGCCGCTCGCCGCATCGGTCGGCTCGGACATCGTGATGCCGTGCGATGTCACCGACGACGACAGCATCGACGCGGTGTTCGCGGCCATCGGCGAGCGTTGGGGCCGGCTCGACTTCCTGGTCCACGCCATCGCCTACGCCGACAAGGAGGAGTTGAAGGGCAAATACGTCGACACCTCTCGGGACAACTTCGTCAAGAGCCTGGACATCTCCTGCTATTCCTTCACCGCCCTGGCGCGGCGCGCGGTGCCGCTCATGACCGACGGCGGCAGCCTGCTGACGCTGACCTACTACGGCGCCGAGCGGGTCATGCCGCACTACAACGTCATGGGCATAGCCAAGGCCGCGCTCGAGGCCAGTGTGCGCTATCTGGCCGCCGACCTGGGCGAGCAGAACATCCGGGTCAACGCCATCTCGGCCGGACCGATCAAGACGCTGGCGGCCTCGGGCATCGGCGATTTCCGCTATATCCTGAAGTGGAACGAGTACAACTCGCCGCTGCACCGCAACGTCGACACCGACCAGGTCGGCGACTCGGCGCTGTACCTGCTCTCCGACCTGTCCAGCGCGGTCACCGGCGAGGTGCTTCACGTGGACTCCGGCTATCACGTGGTCGGCATGATGTCGACCCAGGCCGCCCCCGAGGTCGCCGAGTTGCTGCTCAACTTCTCGGCGCAGTCTTAGGGGCGCGCGCCACCGGGGTCCATGATCCGCGATCGGCCCTCGCCCTTTGGCGCGCGCGGGGTGACGTCGACATAAGCGAACCTGTTGAAGGGCGAAGGCCTGTCGACGGATCGAGCAGGCACGAAACGGCAGGCACCAAACGAATGCCCGGGAACTCCTTCGGACAGGCCTTTCGATACACCACCTGGGGCGAGAGCCACGGGCCCGCCATCGGCTGCGTCATCGACGGCGTGCCGCCGGGCATGCCGCTCTCCGAGGCCGACATCCAGCCCTGGCTCGACCGGCGCCGGCCCGGGCAATCGCGCCACACCACCCAACGCCAGGAGCCGGACAAGGCGCGCCTGCTCTCGGGCGTCTTCGAGGGCCTGACCACGGGCACGCCGATTTCCTTCGTGGTCGAGAACCAGGACGTGCGCTCCAAGGACTACGACGCCATCAAGGACAAGTTCCGCCCGGGCCACGCCGAATACGCCTACTGGAAGAAGTACGGCCACTACGACACCCGCGGCGGCGGGCGCTCGAGCGCGCGCGAGACCGCCATGCGGGTCGCCGCCGGCGCGGTCGCGCGCAAGGTGCTGAATCACTTGCTGGAGGCCCCGGTCACGATCCGCGGGGGCCTGGTGCAGATGGGCCCGCACGCCATCGAGCGCGCGCGCTGGGACTGGGCCGAGGTCGAGAACAACCCCTTCTGGTGCCCGGACCCGGAGGCCGCCAAGGCCTGGGAGGGGTTCCTGGACGAGGTGCGCAAGGCCGGCTCCTCGACCGGCGCGGTGATCGAGGTCACGGCCGCAGGCGTGCCCGCCGGCCTGGGCGAGCCGGTCTACGACAAGCTGGACGCGGATCTGGCCAAGGCCATGATGTCGATCAACGCGGTGAAATCGGTCGAGATCGGCGCCGGCTTAAGCGCCGCCGCGCTCTCGGGCGAGGACAACGCCGACGAGATGCGCATGGCCGGCGAGGACGTGGAATTCCTGTCCAACAACGCCGGCGGCGTGCTCGGCGGCATCTCGACCGGCCAGGACGTGGTGGTGCGCTTCGCGGTCAAGCCGACCAGCTCGATCCTGACCCCGCGCAAGACCGTGGACCGCTTCGGCCAAAACACCGAGATCTCGACCAAGGGCCGCCACGACCCCTGCGTCGGCATCCGCGCGGTGCCCATCGGCGAGGCCATGATGGCGATCGTGCTCGCCGACCACCTGCTGCGCCAGCGCGCCCAGTGCGGGTGACCTACGAAGCTTCGCCACGCGTTGAAACGAGCACTAGCCGAGAGAACCCCGTCATGACCCTGATCGACACCGACGTCATCGAGGACTACCACGCCCACGTCTATTACGACGCGGCCAGCAAGGAGACCGCGGCGCGCCTGCGCTCAGGCGTCGAGGATCGCTTCGAGGTCACCATGGGGCGCTGGCACGACCGCCCGGTCGGCCCGCACCCGCGCTGGAGCTATCAGATCGCCTTCAAGCCGGAGATCTTCGGCGCGCTCGTGCCCTGGCTCGCGCTCAACCGCGAGGGCCTGGTGATCTTCGTCCACCCGAACACCGGCCAGGACCTGCCCGACCACGCCGAGCACGCCATCTGGCTGGGCGAGACGGTCGCGCTCGACCTGAGCGTTCTCTGAGCCGCGGCCAGCGCTTTTTTCCCAGGCCTTTGGACCACGGCGGACCACGGCGCTCCCGCCCTGCTAGCGCCGGAAGCTGGCCACCAGCTCCAGGTGGCCGGTCCAGGGGAACTGGTCGATGGGGCTGACCTCGACCAGGGTGAAGCCGCCGTCGACCAGGGTCCGGGCGTCGCGCGCGAAGGTGTTGGGGTTGCACGAGACCGCGATTGCCGCCGGCACCGAGGATCGGGCGATCTCCGCGGCCTGCTCGCGGGCGCCGGCGCGCGGCGGGTCGAAGACGACGCAGTCACCGCCCTCCAGGTCCTCGGCCAACACCGGCGCCCGCGCCAGGTCCTGCGCCGTCACCGTGATGCGCCCG
>JACZWN010000210.1 GCA_022572105.1 Pseudomonadota bacterium
TTGCATGATTCCGGGGAATTCCTTTTCCCCGAGGCTCCTTTTTACGCGCCGCTGGCCGCTGTCCCAGCGACCGAACCCCCCCATTGGGTTCCAAGGGCTCCCGCCCTTGGCGGGGGAGAAATGCGAGACACGCAGCATTTCGGGGGGCAGCGTCCCCCGGCCCGCCGGAGGCGAAATCCCATGGGTCACCGGCCTTTTAATCAATGCTTTTTGAGCAGCTCGTACCCTTCCTTGCCGTCCTTGACGGTGTAGCCTGCGGCGGCGATCCGGTCGCGCAACTGGTCCGACTCGGCGAAATTTTTTGCCAGCCGAGCCGCCCAGCGCTGCCGGGCCAGCCGGCGGATTTCCTCCGGCACGTCGGTCCCGATTTTTGCGGCCACCACGCCCTCCCCTTCCCCGAGGACCTCCTCGACCATTTCTCCCGCTTCCAGCCCGGAAAAATCGAACAGGTTCAGGGAAAGCAATTCATCCGCATCCGCGGCCCGTGCCAGCTTTTCTTCATCGGGAAGTTCGGAATCCCGCAGCGCCGTCCACAGGGAGGCCAGGGCCTTCGGCGTGTTCAGGTCGTCGCAGAGGTGCGCCAAGCCCGAACGGCACCAATCGCAGGTGCCGTCGCCGCCGCTGAACGGGACGATGACGCGGGTCCCGGGGCGCAGCTTCTCGACCTCCGCGCCGACCGCCTCGACGACGCCGCAGAGCTCGTGACCGAGCACGTGCGGCAGCGCGAAGGTCTTGGGCCAGTCGCCGATCCAGGCGTGCCAATCGCTGCGGCAGACGCCGTTGGCCTCGACCCGGACCACCGCGCCGTGGGCGGCCGGGGTTGGATCAGGGACCTCGCGCACCACCAGGGGCGCGCGGAACGCTTCGAGCACCGCAGCCTTCATAGCCATTTCCTCCGTTCGGGCAACGGTTTCGCGTTCATCGCCCGTGGCGCCCACGTGTCCCAGGATACACGGATCATTAAACCGGCCGGTCCAGCATCTCCAGGTGCAGCGCCTCGCCGGTATAGGGATGCCGGGCCGCGACCTCCTCGTCGAGCTCGACGCCCAGGCCCGGCGCGCTCGGCGGGATGATGTATCCCGCCTCCCAGCGGATCGGCGTCTTCAGGATCTCGGCGTGGAAGCCGCCCCAGGTCCTGATGCCCTCCTGGATCAGGAAGTTGGGCGAGCAGGTGCCGATCTGGATGTCGGCGGCGCCTGCGATGGGGCCGCAATAGAGGTGCGGCGCGATCTGGGCGTAGTGCGCCTCGGCCATGCCGGCGATCTTCTTGGCCTCCAGGATGCCGCCGACCCGGCCCAGCGCCGGTTGCAGGATCGACGCCGCCTGGCCGCCGAGCAATGCGGCGAACTCGTACTTGGTCGCGAGGCGCTCGCCGGTCGCGATCGGGATCGAGGTGGCGCGCGCGACCCGGGCCATTTCCTCGACGTTTCCGGGCGGCACCGGCTCCTCGAACCACAGCGGGTCGAACTTCTCCAGGCGCTTGGCGAGACGGATGGCGCTGGAGGTGGTCATCTGGCCGTGGGTGCCGAGCAGCAGGTCGCAGGCGCCGCCGACCGCCTCGCGCAGCTTAGCGGTGAAGCGCTCCGCGTGCTCGAGGGCCTCCAGCGACAGCTGCCGGGGGTCGAAGGCGGTGTAGGGCCCGACCGGATCGAACTTGACCGCGGTGAAGCCCTGGGCGACGCAGTCCGCGGCCTTTTGCGCGGCCGCGTCCGGGTCGGTGTAGACGCGGGTGTCGTCGGCGCTATCGGGATAGAGGTAGGTGTAGGAGCGCAGCCGCTCGTGCACCTGGCCGCCGAGGAGCTCGTAGACCGGTTTGTTCAGCTCCTTGCCGATGATGTCCCAGCACGCCATCTCGATGGCGCTGAGCACGCCCATGAGCGAGGTGTCCGGGCGCTGGGTATAGCCGCTGGAATAGACGATGCGCCACAGCCGCTCGATCTTGAAGGGGTCGGTGCCGATGACCTGGCGCGCGCAGACGTCCTCGATCATTTGGGCGACCACGCGCGGATGGAACGGGACCGAGTAGGCCTCGCCGAAACCCGCGATCCCGCTATCGGTGGTCAGCTTCAGGAAGACCCAGTAAAGCCCGCCCTCGTGGGGCGGCGGAGTGCCGACCACGTAGGTCTCGACGTCGGTAATTTTCATGAGCGGCGATCCTCCCGCGCCCTCAAATCCTTGCGCATGATCTTGCCGGTCGCGGTCAAGGGGAGGGAGTCCACGAATTCGACCTCGCGCGGGTATTCGTGGGCGGCAAGCTGGGTCTTGACGAAGTCCTGGATCTCGGCGGCCAGGGCCGCGCTGGCCGCGGCGCCCCCGTCGAGCACCAGGAAGGCCTTGATGCGCTCGCCGCGCAGGGCATCGGGCACGCCGACGACCGCGGCCATGGCGACGGCGGGGTGCTTGAGCAGGCAGTCCTCGACCTCGCCCGGGCCGATGCGGTAGCCGCCGCTGGTGATCACGTCGTCCTCGCGCCCGACGAAGTGGAAGTAGCCGTCCGCGTCGCGGATTCCGGTATCGCCGGTCAACATCCAATCGCCGGCGAACTTCGCCGCGGTCGCCGCCGGGTCGTTCCAGTATTCCAGGAACATGACCGGGTCCGGGCGCGCGATCGCGATGTTGCCGGTCTCGCCGTCGGGCAGCGGGTTGGCGTCCGAATCCACGATGGCGACCTCGTGGCCGGGCGCGGCGCGGCCCATGGAGCCGGGCTTGACCGGCATCAGGCCGGCGCAGTTGGCGACCACCAGGTTGCACTCGGTCTGGCCGTAGAACTCGTTGACCGTCAGCCCGAAGGTCGCGCGCCCCCAGTCCAAGAGCTCGGCGCCGAGGGTTTCGCCGCCGCTGCCGATGGAGCGCAGCGCGTAGTTCCAGCGTTCGCGCGGCCGGGCCACCCGGCGCATGATCTTGAGCGCGGTCGGCGGCATGAAGACGTTGCGCACGCCGAAATCGGCCATCAGGCGGAACGCCTCCTCGGGATCGAACTTGGCCATGCGGTGGGCGAGCACCGGCACGCCGTGGTGCCAGGACGGCAGCAGCACGTCGATCAGGCCGCCGATCCAGGCCCAGTCGGCCGGGGTCCAGAACAAATCGCCGGCCTTGGGGAACAGCTCCTGGGGCAGCTCGACGCCGGGCAGGTGGCCGAGCAGGGTGCGGTGCGCGTGCAGCGCGCCCTTGGGCGGCCCGGTGGTGCCCGAGGTGTAGATGATCAGCGCCGGGTCGTCGGCGGCCGTGTCCACGGGGGTAAAGGCGTCGGAGGCTTTCTCGACCTCCTCGTGGAAACCGAACGCGCCGTCGCCTGGGCCCTCGCCGGGGCCGTCTACGGACAGCACGAGGTCGAGCGCGGGCAGCCGCGCGCGGATTCCGGCGATCTTGGCGAGCCCCTCGGCGTTGGTGATCAGCGCCTTGGCGCCGCTGTCGGACAGGCGGAACGCCAGGGCGTCGGCGCCGAAGAGGGTGAACAGCGGCACCGCGATGGCGCCCAGCTTGTAGGTCGCGATGTGGGCGAGCGCGGTCTCGGGCGCCTGGGGCAACAGGATCCCGACCCGCGCGCCGCGCGCCACGCCGTGGCCGGCCAGCGCGTTGGCGAGCTGGTTGGAGAGCCGCTTGAGATCGCGGAAGCTGTAGCGCGCGACCTCCGGCCCCGCCTCCCCGGGCCGGCGCTTGTAGATCAGCGCGAGGCGGTCCTTGTCGCCGGCCCACTTGTCGCAGACGTCGACCCCGATGTTGTAGCGCGCCGGCACGTTCCAGCGGAACCTGGCGCATAACTCCTGGTAGCTCTTGGCCGCTGGCAGCATGGCGCCCGCCGTCTCGCCCGCCGTTTCGATCGAAGCCGCGCGGCGAGCATAGCCAAAGCCACCGCCAAGCGGTACAGCTATCGGCGCAACCACCTCTTGGGAGGCGCGGGCCATGTTCCAGGCCGATCTGCTGAAGGACGAGCGGGTGCTGATCACCGGCGGCGGCACCGGGCTGGGCAAGTCCATGGGCCGGCGGATGCTGGAACTGGGCGCCGAGCTGGTGATCTGCGGCCGGCGCGAGGCGGTGCTCGACGAGACCGCGGCCGAGTTCGACGCGGACTTCCCGGGGCGCACCGCCTGGCACCGCTGCGACATCCGCGACCCGGACGCCATCGAGGCCATGCTGGAGGCGGTCTGGGCGGACCGGCCGCTGGATACCCTCATCAACAACGCCGCCGGCAACTTCCTGGCCCGCACCGAGACCCTGTCGCCGCGCGCGCTCGACGCGGTGCTCGGCATCGTCCTCCACGGCAGCGCCTACATGACGCTGGCCTGCGGCAAGCGCTGGATCGCCGCGGGCCGCGCCGCCACGGTGCTCTCGATCGTCGCCACCTACGCCTGGAGCGGCTCGGCCTACGTGGTGCCCTCGGCCATGGCCAAGGCCGGCGTGCTCGCCATGACCCGGAGCCTGGCGGTCGAATGGGGGCCCAAGGGCATCCGCCTGAACGCCATCGCGCCCGGGCCGTTCCCGACCAAGGGCGCCTGGGACCGCCTGGTGCCGAATAAGGAGATCGAGGCCGCCTGGCTCGGGCGCATCCCCTTGGGCCGGGTCGGCGAGCACCGGGAGCTGGCCGACCTCGCGGTCTATTTGATCTCCGAGGGCGCCGGCTACGTCAACGGCGAGGTGGTGACCATCGACGGCGGCGAATGGCTCAAGGGCGCCGGCACGTTCAGCCTCATGGAGGCGCTCAGCGACGCGGAGTGGCAGGCGATGCGGGGCCGCAAAGGGGGATGAACGCCATGACCCGGACCCGCCCCGAGGACCTGATCGATCTGGCGCGCTATCCGCTTCACCGGCCCGCGGGCGCGGCCTACCGCGAGCTGGTGCGCGCGCTCGACCTGGAGGCCGGTGCCCTGGTCGTGTTCCGCGGCCGCACCGCCCTGCACCGGATGGCCCCGGTCGAGGGCGGGGCACCACGCCTGCTCGCCGTGCTCAGCTACGACCCCGAGCCCGGCAAGATGCTGACCGAGCACACCCGGAAAATCTTCTACGGCCGGGTCGCCTGAGCCGGGGGGCGCGAAATCACCCCGATTGCGCCGGTTCCCGGCCAGGGGGTAGATTAGGGCGGTCACGAGCCCCCGTTCGCAGCCAGGGAAACCGCCGGTCCATGCCCCTCGATGCCCCCGCCCAGCCGGAATTCCGCTATTCCGCCTGCCCGCACGACTGCCCCTCGACCTGCGCGCTCGAGGTCGAGCGCCTGTCGGCGACCCGCATCGGCCGGGTGCGCGGCGCCAGGGAGAACGACTACACGGCCGGGGTGATCTGCGCCAAGGTGGCGCGCTATGCCGAGCGCGTGCACCACCCCGACCGCCTGACCGTGCCGCTCAAGCGCACGGGCGACAAGGGCGTGGGCCGCGCGGCCTTCGAGGAGATCTCCTGGGACGCCGCCCTCGACGAGGTCGCCGAGGCGTTCTTGCAGGCCGAGCGGCGCCACGGGCCCGAGGCCGTCTGGCCGTACTACT
>JACZWN010000211.1 GCA_022572105.1 Pseudomonadota bacterium
TCCATCAGGACCAGCACGACGATGGTCATCATCGAACCCCGCGCGATCCCCTGGAGCGCGAGGCCGAAGGCCAGTGCGGGCCCCGCCGAGCTTTGCAGCAACAGCGTGGACGCGCCCGCACAGACGAAAAGGATGAACAGGATCGGCAACCGCCTGGACGGAACCGCCAGGCGCGGGATCATCAGGGCGCCGGCGATGCCGACCGCCGTGGGGATCGACGCCCAGTAGCCGGCGCTCGCGGCGCTCATTCCGCCGCTGCGCAGGATCTCGGGGAGCCAGTTGTTCAGTCCGTGATTGAAGAAAAAGATCCCCATGCTCATCAGCAATACGATACGCACCGGGCGCAGGCGGACGAGCTCGGCAAAGACTTGCAGTTGCGGCCGTTTCGGCTCGGCGGCGGCTTGGCGCTCGACGGAGCGCGCCGTCCAATGAGCGCTGACGACCAGCCAGACGATGCCGCAAATCAAGGCGAGCCCGGCATAGGAAAACAGCACCCAGCGCCAGTTGCCCCCGGCCAGCGGCATGAACACGCTGTTGGTCAGGGACAGCGCCAAGATGCCGCCAACCGCCGGCCCGGTGATGTAGATGCCCATGGCGAGGCCGCGCTCCTTGCCCTCGAACCACAGACTGATCAGCTTGGGCGCGCCGACGGAAAGCAGCGGGCCGCCCAGGCCGAACACGCCGACCGCGAGGAACAGGCTCAAATGGCCCGTCGCCAGGCCGCGCAGCGCGCCTGAAAGCCCGATGATCGCGACCGCGAGAAAAAGCGAGCGCCGCGCGCCCAGGCTATCCAGCAGGGCGCCGCAAGGAATCGCCGAGGCGATGTAGATGAGCGGCCAGGCCCCGAGGACGCCGCCCATGGCCGAATGGCTCAGGTCGAGCTCCTCGGTGATCGGCTTGACCAGCGGCGCCATGGCCGCCGCGATCAGACCGAAGCAGAAGTAGAGCAGCCACACCCCGGCGAGCATGACCCAGCGGTAGGGATGCGCCGCGGGCGCGAACCCCGGGGCGTCCCCCTCACCGGTCATGCGCAACCCCTTTCATGGGCCCCTTGCATGGCCCCTTGCATGGTCTGTGACGGTGCATCGGAAACCATCCCGGTTCGCCCTTTTCGGCGGCCGCGCCGACCTGTCGCGCCGACCCGCCCCGCCGATCCGCCCCGCCGGGGAGACGCGCTCGAACCTCGTACGATTTGGGCGCGGCGCAGGCGCCAAATTAAGCCGGCAGCGCCCGGTCTGACAATCCGAAGGTCCGGCCGGGGTTCCGGCGGCGCAGGGGCGTGGGCAGCCAGTCGCAACTGATGGCCTTGAGCGCCGAGACCATGCGCCAGGCGAACATGATCGGATACCTCAACTCCTTCTACCTCTTCGCGGTCACCGCCCTGGTCGGGCTGCCTTTGGTATTATGGGTCCGATGGCGGCCATGACCGCGGGGACCATCCCCCGGGTTCGCGCAAGTCGCGCCGGGTGTTCGGGGCCCATCGGATGGATCGCTTCACGCGGAGACTTGGCCGCCTCGTCAGGCGGCCGGGCGGCTGTAACCGTGGAAAATAAGGGGACAGTATATTATTTTTTCTGATATTTCATATTGAAAACAATAATATACGTAAGGTTAAAAATAGATACTGTCCCGTATTACCGTCCTTGGGTTGGCTTAGCCGAACATCCAGCTCGCCGGGTCGGGATGGGCGCGGCCCTCGGAGAAGTACCGCATGCCCGTGACGCAGCGTGCGATCCACCAGATGAACAGGAACGCCAGGATCAGAATGCCGACCACGAAGGCCGCGGTGACGGCACCGATCACGCCGAGCAGCAGCCCGATCCAGAAGGTGCGGATCTGGAACCGATAGTGGCTCTGGACCCACTCCGGGGCATCGCCCTTGTTGATGTAGGCCACGATCACCCCGATGAACGAGGTGACGCCGAAGATCAGGTTCAGCAGATAGAGGATGTAGATCAGGTTCGCGGTCCGGCCCTCGGCGGCGTCATCGCCGGCTTCGGAAACGATATTGGCTTCGGCCATCTTTCAGGACCTCTTTCGTCTAAAGGCGGGCCTTGCGGGCCGCCCCAAGCGCGCGCCGCGCCGCCCGGGCGCCTCGGCAAGCCCCACCGTCGGGAGAAGAAACGAGTCTTGCCGGGGACACTAGGCCGGCCATGGTTAAAAGGTCGTTAGCCCGCTACCCCGGCCCGGCCCGCGGCCCGGCCTGGGTTCAGGCGTCCGCCTCGCCCCGGCCGCCGCGGAACGGGTTGGCCGGGTAGACGCCGAGGATCTTGACCTCGCGCGAGAAGAAGCCGAGCTCCTCGAGCGCCAGGCGCACCAGGCGCTGGCCCGGATGGCCCGCAACGTCGGCGTAAAACTGGGCCAACGTGAAATCGGCGTCGCTGATGTAGCTTTCCAGCTTGGTGATATTGACGCCGTTGGTCGCGAAGCCGCCCAGCGACTTGTAGAGCGCGGCCGGCACGCTGCGCACCCGGAACACGAAGGTGGTGATGACCGGGCCCTCGGCGGGGTCCGGATCGATCGGCTCCTTGGCCATGATCAGGAACCGGGTCGTGTTGTGCTCGATGTCCTGGATGTCGCTGCTCAGGCTATCGAGGCCGTAAATCTCGCCGGCCAGCTCGGAGGCGATCGCGGCTCGGCTCGGGTCGGCACGCTCGGCGACCTCGGCCGCGGCGCCGGCGGTGTCGGCGTGGACTATGGGCTTGAGGCCCGCGCCGCGCACGAACCCGCGGCACTGGGAGAGCGCCTGGACGTGGCTGTGGACCTCGTGGATCGTGTCCATGGTGGCGCCCTTGGGGGCGAGCAGCTGGTGGTCCACCTTCTGGAAGTGCTCGGCGATGATGTGCAGCCCGGAGTCGGGCAGCAGGTGATGGATATCGGCGACGCGCCCGGCGCTCGAGTTCTCGATCGGGATCATGGCGAGACCGGCGCGCGCATCATCGACCGCGGCGAAGGTATCCTCGAAGGAGGCGCAGGCGAGCGTCGTCATCTCCGGATGGACCGCCCGGCAGGCCATGTCGGAGTAGGCGCCCAGGGCGCCCTGGAAGGCGATGACGTTGCTGGCGACAGCCTCGGCCATGATCGAAAACAGCCTTGATGGGTTCTGAAACGGCCCCGGAACGGACCGGATTATTCAACCGGGCGGGGCCAGCAGCTCGCGGGCACGCGCCAAGTCGGCGGGAGTATCGACGCCGAGGGGAACGGTGTCAACGAGGGCCACGTCGATGCGCATGCCGGCTTCGAGCGCGCGTAGCTGCTCCAGGCGCTCGCGCCGCTCGATCGGGGTTGCCGGCAGCGCGACGAAGCGCGCGAGTGCCGCGCGGCGGAAGGCGTAGAGCCCGATATGGTGAAACAGCGGCCGGGTCGCGTCACCGCCGTCCCAGGGCACCGGCGCCCGGCTGAAATAGAGCGCGCGCGCGACCGGCGGGTGCGCGCAAGCATCCGGCGGAAAGACGACGGCGGCCTTGACCGCGTTGGGATCGCTGCGTTCGGCGGGGTCGGTGATCTCGGCCACCAGCGTCGCGATATCGACCCCGGGCTCGACGAGCGGCGCGAAGACCGCGCGGATCACCGGCGCCGCGATGGTCGGCAGATCGCCTTGCAGGTTGACCACGGCGTCGTGGCGGCCCTCGGGGTCGAGCGCCTCGACCGCCTCGAAGATCCGGTCCGAGCCGGTGGCGTGATCGGGCCGGGTGAGCACGGCCCGGCCGCCGGCGCCGCGCACGGCGTCCGCAATCTCCGCCTCGGCGCAGGCGACCACGACCGGACCTATGTCCGCCTCCATCGCCCGGCGCCAGACGTGGACGATCATCGGTTCGCCGTGGATGTCGGCCAGCGGCTTGTCGGGCAACCGGGTCGCGCCGAGGCGCGCCGGGATCGCGATGATCGGGGATTTCGGCAGGCTCATGTGACCGGCTTTTGCTTGCGCGCGCCCCGAGGACGCCCCGGGAGCGGAGACCGCTCCACCCCGAGGCGCAACCCAGGGTCCGCGCAGCATAGCCGCCCGGCGCCCGGCACAAAAGGCGTGCCGGGCGCGCTATTGCCGCTATTGAACGGCCCCGGGCGCGCGGCTATTGTCCGCCGGCATAATCGGGAGCAGGTGAGGGTCGAGAGAATGAACTCCATCGAGGTCGTCAAGATCGTGGGCGCGATGCTGGCCGCGGCCCTCGTCGTCTTGCTCTCCCGCTTCATCACCGCGCAGGTTTATCCCGAGCCGGAAGTGGTCGCGCGCGCCTACGCCGTAGTCCCGAGCGGCGTGCCCGCCGAGCCAGAGGCGCCCGCGGCCGCGCAGCCCGAGGCCACGGGTATCGCCACCCTCATCGCCGCGGCCGAGCCCGCCGCGGGCGAGAAGCTGTTCAAGAAGTGCATCATCTGCCACAGCCCGGACAAGGACGGCAAGCGCAAGATCGGCCCGAACCTCTGGGACGTGGTCGCGCGCCCCATCGCCGCGGCCGAGGGCTTCGCCTATTCGAACGCGCTCAAGGAAAAGTCCGGCGAGACCTGGTCCTACGACAACCTGGACGCCTTCCTGAAGAAGCCGAAGAACTGGGCGTCAGGGACCAAGATGAGTTTCGCCGGACTCAAGAAGCCCGAGCAGCGCGCCGCCGTGATCGCCTACCTGCGCAGCTTGAGCGACAGCCCCGCCGCGCTGCCCCAATAGGCGAGAGATTAGCCGCGATCCGGCGCGGGCGAAGCGACCGCTCCTTGGACCGATGCCTGAAACTCTCTCCCGCGCGCGCTGTCCCGACGCCTTCGTGGCGCTGGCCGAGCGCTTGGCCACGGCGGCCGGCGAGGCCGCGCTCAGTCACTTTCGGAAACCGCTGGAGGTCGAGCGCAAGGCCGACGAAAGCCCGGTCACCATCGCCGACCGCGAGGCCGAGGCCGCCATGCGCGCGCTCATCGCCGAGGCCTATCCAGATCACGGCGTGATCGGCGAGGAATTCGGGCCCGAGCGCGCCGGCGCCGACTACGTCTGGGTGCTCGATCCGATCGACGGCACCAAGCGCTTCATCTCGGGACACGTCCAGTTCGGCACGCTGGTCGCGCTCTTGAGCGGCGGCGCGCCCGTCCTCGGGCTGATCGACATGCCGGCCATGGGCGAGCGCTGGATCGGCGCCGCGGGCCGGCCGACCACGCACCGCGACCGCGACGGAACCCGCGAGGCGCGGGTGCGGCCCTGCGCGGAGCTGGCCGAGGCGGTGCTGTTCTCGACCACGCCGCACATGTTCCCGGGCGCCGCCTTCGCCGCCTTCGAGCGCGTCCGCACGCGGGTCAAGCAGCCGATGTACGGCGGCGAGTGCTACGCCTACGGCCTGCTCGCCAGCGGCTTCGTCGACCTGGTGATCGAAGCGACCATGGGCACTTACGACTTCCTGCCGCTGGTGCGGGTGGTCACCGAGGCGGGCGGCGTCATCACCGACTGGCGCGGGCGTCCGCTCGGCCCCGAATCGGGCCGGCGG
>JACZWN010000029.1 GCA_022572105.1 Pseudomonadota bacterium
GTCTGGGCGCCCATCTCGGCCTCACCCGCCGGTCCGGTGCCAGCGAGCTCACCGGCGGAATCGAGCACCGGAACGGGCGCCTCGAGGTGCACCTCGACCACGATGTCGTCTCGCCCCGGATCGGCGCGAGCGCGCGCGAACAGCGCACCCGCCTGGCCCTGGCGAGCGCACTGGTGTTCGCCGACGGCCATATCGCGGTGTCGCGCCCGGTGGCCGACAGCTTCGCCCTCGTCGTGCCCCATCCCAACCTCGCGGGCCAGGTGATAGGGGTCGAGCCGAGCGGCGACTCCTACCTTGCCGAGGTCGATTGGCTCGGGCCGGCGGTGGTGCCGAACCTAGCCTCCTACGAGCACAACACCCTGGCGATCGATGCCCCCGGCCTGCCGCTCGGGTACGACCTGGGCAACGACCGGCCGGAACTCGTTCTCCCGTATCGCAGCGGCGCGGTGGTGCACGTCGGCACCGACGCCAGCGTGCTTCTCGACGGCATCCTCCAGGACGCGGACGGCGCGCCGCTCGCCTTGCAGGCGGGCGAGGTGCGCGCGCTCGACGCGCCCGAGCGCGAAGCGATCCCGTTCTTCACCAACCGCCGCGGACGGTTCCGCGTCGGCGGGCTGCGGCCCGGCCGCTACGAGCTGTCGCTCTTTGCCGATCCCAAAGCCGGGCTCGGGGTTGAGATACCGGCCCAGACCGAGGGCCTGTTCGACGTCGGGGTAATGAAGTTCTAGCCCATGCAAAGGATGACCCGGATAACGCTTTGGCGGCGCACGCATCTTCCGGCCGCTCTCGTCTTCGTCGGCCTGGCGACCGGGGCACTCGAAGCCGGGGCTTGCGAGCTCCGTCTGGCCGGCCTCGCCAACGTCACCATCGCGCCTGGCTACAACCCCTTCGCGGCGGCGGGGTCGAGCGAGACCAAGGGCTTCGAGGTTGTCCACCTGGGCGAGCCCTGCCCGTTCTTCGTGACTTTCTCGGTGGGTACGGGCGGCGGTGGGCGCCGCGCCTTGCGCGGTCCGGCGGGCGGCCTCGGCTACGAGATCCACCGCTCCTCCCGGCGCGCCGATATCCTCGCGGCGCTGCCCGCGGCCCGGGACCGCAACCTGCTCTTGGGCGCGTTCGCTCGAGGGCAGGCGAAGCGCCAGTTCGATTACCACCTTTTCGTTGCGCCGGGGCAACTGGTATCGCCGGGCGGGTACCAGGACGCCGTAAGGGTCGCCGTCTACGAAGGCGACCTGACCAGTTACCGCCTGGCCGACACCCGCACGGTCAAGGTCCGCACGCGGGTGGCCGCGGTCGTCGAGGTCTCCCTGATCGACGGCGGCGGCCGGCGCGACCTCGCGGGCGCCCGGTCGGTTCTCGACTTCGGCCGGCTCACGACCGGCAAAACCAAGCACTTCCGGATCGACGTGAAGACCAACAGCGGCTACGACATCGCCCTCGAATCCGAGAATCGGGGCGTTCTGCGCCTGGCGGACGCGGCTCAGTCGAGTAGCGTCCCCTATACCTTGTCGCTCGACGGGCTGGCGCTCGATCTCGGCTCGGCCGTGTCCCTGCCTTTCTCCACGGCCAGACCCAGTCACCGCTTCGCCGTCACCATCGGCCGAATCGGCAACGCGCTCAGCGGCCGCTACCAGGACAACATTCTGGTGACCGTCACCGCTCGGTGAGCCCGGGCGCCGGACCGAGCGCCTTCGTGCCCGTGTCCTAAAATCAACGCTCCTTGGTATAAGCCCCTTTTAAGACTCGATGGGCGAGAATCCGCGCCGCGGGCGAACCGGCGGCGATTCGCGACGTATTAATACAAATCCAGGATCATGGCGATACAGAGGGCGGCTAGCCTCGATGCTGTTGCCGAGCGATCGAACCGGTTGCCATCGGGACTCTCACGGGGATTTCGGGCACGGGGATTTCGGGCGTAATGAAACCAAGTGGGCGAACGGCGTTGAGCGCTCTGATCGGTATAACCGGGGCCGTGCTCGGCGCATCGGCCGCGCTCGCCGGCGAGGTCGAGCGGCTTCGGATCGAGGCCGTCGTACCGGTACGCTGCGGGATCGAGGTCACGCACCACAGCGTCACTTTGGACCTCGCGGTTGGGTTCGACCGGGCCCGGGTCGCGACGATCGCGGAAAGCTGCAACAGCCCGTCGGGATACACCCTGACTTTCAACTCCGCCTCCGCGGGCGCGCTGGTACGCGGCGGTGTCGCCGTCCACTACGACGCCCATTACGGCGCCGAGGCCATGGCCTTGGACGAGCCGGTCGTGCTCGGGCGGGCCGGTCCCGCCTTCGGCGTCCGGCACGACTTCGCGGTCAGCGCCCCGGCCGTGTCCGGGCTCCCGTCCGGCACCTATCAGGACACCGTCACCATCACAATCGCCGCGCGCTAGATAGCGATCCGCGGGCTCGCGCCGGCGCTGCTTACAATTTGAAAGGTTCTCCAGCGCTGTGTCGCAATATGCAGCGACGCCCGCGATCCAAGGGCGCGCCGATCGCTCGCCGGCGCCCCGGAGACGTTTCACTCGGCGCCGGATCACCTGATAACTCGTTGAAATATCGCAATTTATTTTATTTTTCCCGGTGTTCGGAGGGGACTCCCGGACCTTTGGCACGGCGGTTGCGTTATCCAGGGCGAGGCCTTGGATTGGACGATACGGCCATCCACGGAGTTCGGAAGCACACTGGATAACAAGGGAGTTATGACCATGACCCGTCTACCTTCGAAAGACCTGAAGAAGTTTCTCCTGGCGAGCGTCGTCGCCGTTGGATTCGCCCTCACCGCCGGGCCGTCGTTGGCCGCTACCAGCGACACCATCCAACTGAGCAGCACGGTCGCCCAGGACTGCAGCATCACCGTCGCCAACAAGGACGGCGTTCTGGACATCGTTGCCGGCACCACCAACAAGAAGATCGCCGACATCACCGAGAGCTGCAACGAGACGGCCGGCTACACCATCACGATCTCCTCGGCGAACGCCGGCAATCTGGAAGGCACGGGCGCGCTCGCGGGCAACGCCGGCGCCTCGGTCGACTACGCCGTCTCCTACGACACCGTCTCGGCCGCCGACCTGGCGACCAACGCGACCCTGGCCCGCAGCGGCGCCGTGTTCGGTTCCGCGAACGGCTTGTACGTGACCGTCGGCGGCAGCAGCACGCGCCTGGCCGGTTCCTACGAGGACACCATCACGGTGAGCATCGCGGCCAACTGACGCGGTGATCATGTCATTCTTGCCGGTGCCCGAGTGATCAAGGTGTAGCGGACCAGGAATGACCTCGAGTCGGAGCACGTGAGTAAATGGGAAAGGCCCCCGCGGGGGCCTTTCTCCGTTCCGTGGTTCTCGGCTTGATTCGTTTGTTGGACGGGTCCCCGCGGAGCGGCGGCCTAACTCGTCCCGTCGATGTTCCGAAGATAATCGTCGAGCGCCGCGGCCGACGCCGCGATCGCCTCGGGCAGGGCCTCGGCCAGGCGCAAGGCGCGCGCCCTGTCCTTTTGGCGGCACGCCGCCTCCACCTCTCTCGCCAGGTCGTGTACCCGGAGCGCGCCGAAAGTAAATGCGCTGCTGCCCAGCGCATGGGTCTCTTGCTCGAGGGTCTCGAGGTCGCGCCGCCTTGTCGCCTCGAGGATTTTCTCCCGTCGCGCGCCTGCGTCCGCCAGGAACGAGCGTATGAGGTCCGGCAACACGGCCGGGTCCGTATCCGCGGCCAACCGGCCGAGCGACATGATATCCAAATCCCGGTCGACGTCGCGCTCGGTCTTCGCCGGCGCGGCGGCCTCCCGGTCGGTGGCCTCTGGGCCGGCGCCCTTGCCGGTCCAGCGCTCGATCGCCTCGAGCATGACCTCGCGGGTCACCGGTTTGGTCAGGTAGTCGTTCATGCCAGCGGCAAGGATCTTCTCGCGATCGCCCTTCATGGCGTGCGCCGTCAGGGCGACGATCGGAATTTCCGCCTTTCCCTCCGGCAGGGACCGGATCGCGGCGGTGGCCGCCAGCCCGTCCATCTCCGGCATGGAGACGTCCATGAGCACGAGGTCATAGGGGAACCTCCGGACGGCCTCGACCGCCTCGGCCCCGTCGCCGACCGTATCCACCTGGTGGCCGGCCCGTTCGAGCGACACCTTCGCGACCAGGCTGTTGGTCGGGTTGTCCTCGGCCAGAAGGATCCGCACCCGACGCGCGACGGCGCGCCCTTCGACGAACCTTTCGGACGGCTCCGGCCTGACGGCCTCGGGCGCCACCGTTCCCAGTTCGACGTCGAACCAGAACCGGCTGCCGTCGCCGGACGCGCTCGAGAACCCAATCTCGCCGCCCATCATCTCAACCAGCCGCTTGCAGATGACCAACCCCAGGCCGGTACCGCCGAACTTCCGCGTATAGGACGGGTCCAGCGTGCTGAACGGACTGAACAGCTCGTCTTGCTGGCTTTGCGCGATGCCGACACCGGTGTCGGCGACTTCGAAATGCAACCGCGCCCGCCCCCGCGCCATTTCGACCCCGGTCACGGCGATCGACACGCCGCCTTCCTCGGTGAACTTGACGGCGTTGTCCGCGAGGTTCAGCAGGACCTGGCGGATGCGTCCCGGGTCTCCCAAGAGGTAGCGGGGCGCGTCCGGCGCGATCTCGGCGCTCAGGCCGATGCCTTTGGCTTGGGCGCGCGGGGTAAGCACCTCGACCACGCTGTCGATCAGATCGGGCAGGGCGAAGCCGGTTTTCTCGAACTGGAGTTTCCCGGCCTCGATTTTCGAGAAATCGAGCACGTCGTTGATGATCTCGAGCAGGCTTTCCGCCGAGTGACGGGCGCTGCTCACGTAGGCTTCTTGCTCGGTTCCCAGCTCCATGTCCTGCAGCAGGCCCAAGAGCCCGAGCACCCCATTCAAGGGCGTGCGGATCTCGTGGCTCATGACGGCCAGGAACTCGGCCTTGGACCGGTTGGCGGCCTCCGCCTGCTCCTTGGCCAAGCGAAGCGCCTCCTCGGCCGCCTTGCGCTCGGTGATGTCGCGGAAGACGACGACCGCGCCGGCCAATTCGCCGTTTTCCCGAATCGGCGTACTGACATACTCGACCGGGAAGCTGCTGCCATCCTTGCGCCAGAACACCTCGTCGGCGACGTGATGGACCTTGCCGTCCTTGAACGTGGCGTAGATCGGGCACTCGTCCCTTGGATAGGGACTACCGTCGGGCCTCGAATGATGCAGGATGTCGTGTTGCGGCTCGCCGATCAGGTCCTCGACGTCCCAGCCGATCATGCGTGCGGCCGCCGGATTGACGAAGGTGGTCAGACCGCGCGAATCCAGGCCATAGATGCCTTCGCCCGCGGAATTCAGGATCAATTCGTTCTGCCGGCGCAGACGGTCCAACATTTCCCGGGCGCTCGACCTCTCAGTGACGTCGCGTACCATGCCCACGAACATGCGCCGGTCGCCGAGCCGGACTTCGCTGACCGCCAATTCCATCGGGAAGGTGGCGCCGTCCTTGCGCAGTCCGGTGACCTCCCGAACCGTGCCGATGATCTTCGCTCTGCCGGTCGCCAGGTACGCGCCAAGATAGTCCGCGTGCTCGCCGTGATAAGGTTCCGGCATCAGGCAATCGATATTCCTGCCGGTGACCTCGTCGGCCGCGTAGCCGAAGATTTGCTCTGCGGCCGGGTTGAGCGTCGATATCGAGCCGCTTTCGTCGATGGTGATGATGCCGTCGATCGCACCACTGATGACCGCGTCGTAATGCGCTTCCCGGTCGCGCAGCTGCGCCCGGCTCTCTTCCCGCGCTTGCCAGGTCCCGGCCAGAAGATTGACCGAATCGCCAAGCTGCGCGAGTTCGCGCGCGGCATGACGCGGCAGCGAGAAGTCTTGCCGCAGGTTGCCTTCGGTCAGTTCGGTAAGCCGCCTCAGAATCCTTCTTATGGGCCGCAGCGCCAGCCAGTCGATCAGGGCCGTGAAGATGAGCATGACGACCAACAGCGACACCATGACGTAGACACGGGTCTTTTCGACGTGCGCCTCGACCTTCCGGTAGGCCGGCCCGACATCCCAATCGATGATCAAACGGCCGAACCTCTCCCCCCTGAACACGATGTCTTGGGAAAAAGTCAGCAAGGACGCAGGATCCGGCGCACGATCGCGGACGAACCGGGCCAGACCGGCGCCGTCCTCGTTCTCGAAGGCGAGCGAGTGGATAGCGGGATTGTTCTCGATCACCTGTTCGATGATGGTCTCGAGCAGGGGCTGGTCCTCGGTGATCATCGCGTCGACCGAGACCGCCGCCAACAACGCGGCCGTCCGCCGGCTCTGCTCATGTATTTGTTGCTGAAGCTCGCTGGTCTCCAGCCATCTCTCCAACTCACCGAACAGGAGACCGATGATCAGGGCCGCGACCCCGAATCCCAGCAGCACCTGCCGGGACAGGGACCAGCGGCGATCACCCGTTCCTGACGTCGTTTGTTTTGCGAACTTCATCGCGCGCAATCCGCTTTGCCTTCCCCCGGAAGGGAATCAAGCTATCGGCGGGGCCGGGAGAGGGCCGTGTGCCAAGGGGGCGCAGTGTGCCGAGGCGGCGGGTCCCCGGCAATAATTGTTTATCTCGGGTTCTCGCACCGGAACGGGACTCCCGTGCCTTTATGCCAACCGCCCACCATCGGCGCCTGTCATTCGAAGAAGCGGGCGTTGGACGCCATGGCCTTGCGAATCACCGCGTAGTCGTCGTCGCCGCCTTCGAGAAACCCGTCCTTTTTCAAGGCCTTCAAGGCGGCGGGGTCGCGCATCCGTAACAGGGCGGCGCGCAAGGCGGCGAAAACTTTCGGCGCCAAGCCGCCCCGGGCAATCCACGGCTTGGTCACGTTGGGGAACGAGGCGATGGCGCGAATCGGCACGCCCTTGGCGACGAGTTTCTTGAACGTCCCTTCCTTCAGTGCGCCGGCATCGAACCGCTTGCGCGCGACGGCGGCCCCGACCTTGTCATGGCGTCCGAGGTAATCGTAGACGGCCAAGTCTTTCGCCCGGATGCCGTGGCGGAGCAGGAAGAGCTGCGAGAGGTAGCGTCCGATCGTCGAGCGGCTGTTGCCGAAGGCGAACGACTTCCCGCGCAGGTCCTCCACCGCGCGGATCGGACTCTCCTCGGCCACGCAAATGATGCCGTAGAAGACCTTGGTCCCTTTCTCGCTTTCCACCGAGAGGATTCGCAGCTCCGGATTCCGCTCCTTCGCCAGGACGTAGGAAGCCGGGCCGAAGCGCGCGAAATCGACCGCGCCGGTGACCAGGTCCTCGATGCCCGCCTCGTAATCGCCCGCGACATGCATCTTTATGTGGACCGGTTCCCCCAGTTCGCCACTCATCGATGCCTCCAGGGCATCGAGGACCGGCCGGAACTTCCGAACCATTTCGGTCGGCTTGTCCGACACGTAGACGCCGAACTTGAGGTCCACATCTGCCCGGGCCGGAAAAATCCCGGCGGCGAGCGCCAGGAACAAGGGCGCAAGAAGACAAGGCGTGGCGGCTTTGCCCATGGTTGAGCTCCGATCGTAGAAAGCTGATTTCCCACCTGGAGTAGCAAGGCGCGTGCCACGGCATGACGCCGGCCCAACCCGGTGAATTGCGGAACCCGGTTCGCGGGCGAACAATTGGCACGCGCCTTGCGTGGCCCTCGCTGGTGGGTTGCGTCCCGGATTGCCTCCCTGTCGGTGCCGCAACCTGCCGGCGCGGAGTTCCACTTCCTCCTCGAGACCGCGTCAGCGCAAGGGTGCCTGCAACGCATCCCTCCATGCAGCGCGCCCGATAAACTCGCCCCGCTTCGGCGGGGCTCTTCTTTTGCGTGGCCCGTGGCGGTCACGACCGTGTCCGTGGCGTGAAACTTGCTCCGCTCGCAACGGAAGGAGATTGACCGATGACCAAGACCCGTAAGCTTGTTCCGATCGCCATTGGGCTGGCCTGCGCCGCGGCACTCTTGGGCGCGGTCACGTACCAGGATCTGTCGCTCAGATCGCGTGCGGCCATGGAGTTGCGCGGCCGGATCGAAAGCGCGGCCGACGCGATCGCGGCGAAACTCGGCCAATGCCTCAACGTCAGGTTCACCTTCGCCAGGGCGCTTGGCGCACACATCGTGTCACAAAATTCCTCGCAAAATGCGACCCCCGCGGTGGACACCGGCCGTTTTGCGGACCTCATGACCCGCAACCACGGCGTCGTCGAGGCGCTGCTCACGTTCCCGGCCGGGCCGGTTCTGCCAAGGACCGCCAATGATACCGAGATCCCCGAAGTGCTGCTCCGCGGCCTCGAGGCCGCGGATGGGCGCGCAGCCTTTGAGCAGGCCCGGACATCGTTGAAACCGGTGGTCGAGACCTCGGCGGGCTTCGCCGACGGCCTCCAGCGAATCCTCGGCTTCTTTCCGATCGTGGACGAACGCGCGGCCGGAGGCGGCGCGCCGGAATACCTCGGCATGGCGGTAATCGTGATGTCGTTGGACGGGATCCTGGCCGAGGCCGGCGCGGTTACGGACGAACGCCTCAAGATCGCCATTCGAGAAAGCCGCGCCGACGGCACTGCCCGTTACCTGGGCGCGCGGGCCGCGGAGATCTTCGCGTCCGATCCGGTTTCCAAGACCGTCCGGTTTCCGATGGGGAGCTGGGAACTGGCGGCGGTTCCTCGAGACGGCTGGAATCAGGCTTCCCCGGCGCTGACGATCTTCAGGATCCTGGGCGTCCTGATGGCCGGTCTGGTCGGGCTGTCGGCCTACTTCCTGGCGCGTCAGCCCGCCAAGCTTCGCCTCATGGTCGACAGCGCAACCCGGGAGTTGCGCGCCCAGAAGGATGAGCTGGCGATTGCGAAATCCCGGCTCGCCAACGCGATCGACAGCATCCCGGAAGGGTTCGCGCTTTACGATGTGTCCGGCGGACTCGTGACCTCCAACCGCCGTTACGACCGATCAGAGCCGTTCGAAACGAGCCCTGGCCCCTGCGAGGTCGAGCGCCAAGACGGGACTTGGCGCCGCGTGCAGCGCGAGACGACGCCAACGGGCGACCTGGTCGTCGTTCAGACCGACATCACCGCCCACAAGCGCCACGAGCGCGAGCTCACCGAGGCCAAGGAGCGGGCTGAGGCGGCAAGCAAGGCCAAGTCCGACTTCCTGGCGATGATGAGTCACGAGATCAGGACGCCGCTCAACGCGGTGCTCGGGATGCTCGCCACCCTCGAGGACAGCGCGCTGGACGACTCCCAGCGCGCGAGTGTGGGCGTGGCCCGGAAGTCGGGTGAGAAGCTCCTGTTCCTCGTCAATGAGGTCCTGGATTTCTCGAAGATCGAAGCGGGCAGGCTGGAGATTAAAAACGAGCCGTTCCCCCTTCGCCCCCTGGTCGCGGACACGGTCTCCCTGTTCGAGGCCCAGTGCCGGGAAAAGGGGCTCGAGATCCGGGGTCGGGTGGCCGCGGATCTGCCGGATCATTTCAAGGGGGACTCCGGCCGCCTGCGCCAGGTATTGATCAACTTGGTCTCCAACGCGGTGAAGTTCACCGAGCGGGGCGGGGTGTTTATCGAGGTCCGGTGCCGCGGCGCAGAGACGGGCGGCGAAAAGGCGGTCGGCGTCCTCGATCTCGGATTCGAGGTGCGGGACACGGGCATCGGGATCGAAGCGGAGGCGCGCGACGAAATCTTCTCCGCCTTCTTCCAGAAGGACGCCTCCTTCTCGCGGCGCTACGGGGGCACGGGCCTGGGGCTCGCGATCGCCAAGCGTCTGGTCGAGGCCATGGACGGCGCGATCGGGTTCGATTCGGCGGCCGGCTTCGGGTCGACCTTTTGGTTCAGCGTCGGACTCGAGGCGGCCGAGGCGCCGGCCGTGGACGGCCCGGGCGAGGCCGGCGGCGCGGTGGTTCCCTTGCCCGGTCCGGGGCCCGCCAGACCCGGCGTTCGAATTCTGATCGCCGAGGACAACTTGGCGAACCAGATGGTCATCAAGCACTTCCTGGATATGGGCGGCTACCGCTCGGACGTGGCCAGTAATGGACTGGAGGCCGTCCACGCCGCGCGGACGCGGGCCTACGATCTGGTCCTGATGGATATCTCGATGCCGGAGATGGACGGCATCACCGCCGCCGCCGAGATCCGGGATTTGGCGCGTACGCGGGACACCGCGCCCATTATGGTCGCGGTCACAGCGCACGCGCTCCCGCGGGACCGGGAACGGTTCCTCGCCGCGGGCTTCGACGAGGTTCTCGTCAAGCCCTTGCGCAAGCACGAGCTGTTCCGTGCGTTGTCGAAATGGCTGAGCGTGGCGCCGGCCGACCCGGAGGCGAGGCGCAGCCTCAACTGAACGTCGCCGGCGCCCCGCTGCCGGTCAGGCCCCAGACTCCTTGGTCGCCAGTCGTTGCCCGGCGAAAAGCGCCCGGCCTCGGGGACCGGTCGGCCGAGGGCGTCAGCCGGGTCCCGCCAGGAACGAGAGCGCCGAGATTCCGAAGCTTATGGCGCTCAGAAAAAAGAAGGTAAAGGCCTCGGACCCGTGCCGTTTCCTATACTTGCTTGCGAACGGTCCCATCGATCCGGCTCCCTCCAATGCGAAATTTCGTTGCGTCGGTCTTCGCAATGGAACCTGGGTGCGGGGTGTAACCGGAGTCTGTCGGGACTGTGGCAATTTGCAATATTTCGTAAAATGTCTCGCCCGCCTTCCCCCGCGTCCCGCGGCACACCACGGCGAGCGGGCCGGATGCGGCTTATTTCTTGCTGACGGCCGGGGTGAACAGGTAGCCGACGCCGCGTACGGTCTTGATGATCTGCGGGTTCTTGGGGTCGGCTTCGATCTTCTGGCGCAGCCTGCTGATTAGGTTGTCGATCGAGCGGTCGTAGGGCGACCAGTCCCGGCCCTGGGTCAAGTCGAGGATCTGGTCGCGGTTCAGCACCCGCTTCGGGCGGGTGACGAAGGCCTCTAACATGTTGAACTCGCCCGTGGTGAGCGGCACCTCGGCGCTGTCCGGCGAGGTCAACCGCCGCTCCGAGAGATCGAGCGTCCAGCCGGCGAATTGAAGGCACTCCGCTTCCACTTCGAGCCCGGCGCCGCCTTCGCCCCGGGTGCGCCTGAGAACGCTGCGCACGCGGGCGAGCAGCTCGCGCAGGTTGCACGGTTTGGCGATGTAATCGTCGGCGCCGATCTCGAGCCCGACCACCCGGTCCACGTCATCGCCGGTTCCGGTCAGGATGATGACGCCCGCCTTCGAGGTCTTGCGGACGCTGCTGGTCAGGCTGAGGCCGCTTTCCCCGGGCATCTTGAGGTCCATGATGATGAGATCGACCGGCTCTTTCTCGAGGACCGCGTGCATGGCCGCGCCGCCCTCGGCGGTGCTCACCCGGAACCCGTGTCCGGTCAGGTATTCCTGAAGCTCGTCGCGAATGTCCGGGTCGTCGTCGACGACCAGGACGTGCGCCGTTTCCGTCATCGTCGAGCGGCCCCCCTTGCAGAGCCAAGGCGTTGGGCTCCCCCGTGGCGCCGGATGGCGCGGATCCACACCGTTCGGCACGAGGCGAGCTCGGAAATTGCCGGTTCTCTCGAGTCCATAATTGCCAGCGCGGCCTCGCGTCTCAAGCCCTGCGACAAATTGATACAAATTCATACACGCGTGACAAGCCTACTCTACACAAGGCGCCTAATTTCCCGGGCAACTCATCGAAAACAGAGGACCCGGTGGGTCTTTGCCGAGGACGAATTCCCCGTTCCCGGCCGCCACCACCCCGATAAGCCGTTGGATCGCCACACAAATCATGAAGCAAAAGACCGAAACGAGCAAGCACAGCCAGAGGCGCCGCGACCGTCTGGCGGTGCTTGTCGCCGACGACGACCCGGCGCAGCGGCAGGAAATCAGCGAATACCTGACGCGCCTGGGCATCCAAGTCCTCGAGGCGGAAGACGGAATCGAGGCGGTCGCCCAGATCGACCGCTACAGCCCGGCGCTCGCCGTCATGGACATTCGCATGCCGCACTGCGACGGCATCCGCGCCGCCGAAATCGCCTCGTCGTTGTCGCCGAGGACGCTGGTCATCCTGATGTCCGGGTTTCCCGAGGAGCTGCGCCGGGCCGAAGCCACCGGCTGCGGCGCCTACACTCTGCTGCAAAAGCCGATCGGGCTGAGCCGGCTGGGCGACCACGTCTCGGCACTCAATGGATAGCCCAAGCGCGAGGACAGGGGCAGTGGACATGGTCGACAAGAACATACATTTCCCGGCCGCGGTAGATTCCGGGCACCGGCGAACGCCGGAACGGTTACCGGAGCCGGCTGCGTCCCGGCGGGCGGCCGAGATGGCGGCCCGCCTCCCGGAACCCGAAGGCAGCGAAGCCTCCGGCGGCGCCGCGCCCCCGGAAAGGGTTCTCCTGGTCGACGATGACCGGGCGATCCTCGCCGAGCTGGCCGAGTACCTGAACGCAAAGGGCTTTGCCTGCGAGACCGCTTCGGACGGGGAAGCGGCGCTGGCCAGGATCCTGGGCGATCCGGGTATTTCCGTGGTCGTCACCGACATCGGGATGCCCAATCTCGACGGAGTGAGCCTGGCGAGGTGCCTGCGGGACAAGGCGTTGAGCGACCGCGACCTCAAGGTGATTTTCATTACCGGGCGGATCGGCGCCGAGGAGCCGGTTCGCGCGCTGCGCGTCGGCGGGTTCGATTTCCTGAAGAAGCCCGTCCGCCTGGGCGAGCTCCACCAGGCGGTGCGACGGGCCGCCGAGGCGGTCCGCAACGCCCGCCTGGAGCGCGCCGCCAAGGCCGAGCTCAAGCGCGAGATCGCGGAACAGCGCCGGAAACTGGCCGCGACCATGCAGGTCAAGGACGAGTTCCTGTCGATGATGAGCCACGAGTTGCGCACGCCGTTCAACGCGATCATCGGCTTCTCGGAACTGCTGCTCGACCGGCCGGCGGGCGCGA
The DNA here is from genome assembly GCA_022572105.1 of Pseudomonadota bacterium. Classification (GTDB taxonomy): domain Bacteria; phylum Pseudomonadota; class Alphaproteobacteria; order Kiloniellales; family J153; genus JACZWN01. The sequence continues at coordinate 12,876 of JACZWN010000029.1, forward strand.
ACGACGCCACGGCGATCGAGTTCGTCGGGCAGATCCTGGCCGCGGCCCGGCAGTTGCAGGGACATATCGACACGATCCTGGACCTGGTGGCGGTCGAGAGCGAGACCCTCGAGCTGCGCAAGGCCGACGTGCCGGTCGGGGGCCTGATCGATCGCGTGCTCGGGGTCCATCGGCCCAAGCTCGAAGCCCAGGCGATCGGCGTGGAGATCGACATCGCTCCGCCGGCGCTCACGGTGCGCGCCGACCCCGAGCGCCTGACGCGCGCCCTCGGGCACCTGATCGGCAACGCCATCAAGTTCTCGCCCCCGGGCGGCACCATACGGCTGCGCGCGCGCGGCGCGGAGGGCGCGGTCCACATCGCCATCGCCGACGCGGGCGAGGGCATGACCCCGGACCAGCTGGCCGCCGCCTGGGAGCCGTTCCGCCAAGTGGACGCCGGCCTCTCGCGGCACGCCGAGGGCATCGGCCTGGGGCTGACCCTGGCGCGCCACCTGGTCGAGGCGCACGGCGGCACCCTCGAGGTCGATACCGGGCCGGGCGCGGGCACCACCGTTACCATCCGCCTGCCCCAAGAGGGCTCCCCCGACGGCCGAGGGAGCGCCACAAACGCAGCGAATGAAGGGACAAGCCCATGACGATGAGCGAGAACGGCCGGACAAAGGGACTGCTGTTTCCGGAATGCCGCCACCGCCCCTCGGCGCGCGAGGCCGTGCTCCTGCTCGCCCTCGCCGCGCTCGGGCTGGCCGGCAACTACCTCAGCGTTTCCATGTTCTTCGGCGTCGATTTCCTGTTCGGCAGCATCGCCGTCCTGGTCGCGGTGCGCCTGAGCGGAGCCTTGTGGGGCCTGCCGGTGGCGGCCGTGGCCGCCGGCTACACCTTCGTCCTCTGGGGCCACCCCTACGCCGTCATCATCTTCACCGCCGAGGCCCTCGTGGTTGGGGTTTTAACCTGCCGCTTCAAGCGCGAGAACCTGGTCCTGGTGGATGCCGGGTTCTGGCTCCTCCTCGGGCTCCCGATGGTCTGGGTTTTTTATTCGTATTCTCTGGGCATGGACCCGACGGCGGTGCAGTTGATCATGCTCAAGCAGGGCATCAACGGCATCTTCAACGCACTGATCGCGAACATCCTGCTCCACGGCCTGCCGCTCGAACGCTGGATCGGCCGGGGCGCGCGCAAGGCCCGCGTCTCGCTGCAGCAGTCGTTCTTCAACACCCTGTCCGCCTTTATCCTGATCCCCTTGCTGCTCACCGCCATGATCGGCACCCGGGCAGAGCTCGGGGAAATCAAAGGCGAGATAAGGGAGCACCTCGGCGACGAAGTCGCGGACCTCGACCGCCATCTCAACGCCTGGTATGGGCAATACGCGGCGATGCTGCGCCTGGCCGTGGCCAATGCCGTGCGGGGCGGGCTGGAACACCGCGACGGCAACCTCACTCACCTGGAAGAAGTCGCGCGCGAGATTCCAGGACTCCTCAAGGTCCAGTACGCGGCGTCGGACGGCAGGATCGTCCTGTCCTATCCGGAACGCGACGACCGGGGGGTGCCATACGCGGGGCGCGCCTCGTCCTACCGGGAGCACTTCGCGCGGGCCGCGGGCGGGGCGATCACCCTGTCCGACGTCCATGACGACGAAATGACCCCACGGGCGCATTTCACGATCATCGTGCCCCTCGACGGAGCGGGCGCCGGGGGCGGCTTCGTCGTCGCGTCACTGGCGCCGGACCACCTGAACCGCATCCTGATTCCGGAGAGCCACAACGGCGCACTCCGGATGATGATCGTCGACGGGGAGAACCGGATCGTCGGGAGCAGCGATCCCGCGTTCGAGCCCATGGCGGCCTTTACTTTCGGTAGCGGGGGCGAACTGGTCGCCCTCGGCGAGGGTTACTATCATTGGCTGCCCGAGAGCGCGGCGACGTTGCCCGAGATGCGGCGCTGGAAGCGGTCGTACTTCTTCGCCAAGGTGCCTCTTTCCGGCACGGAGGCCTGGTCGATTGTCGTCGGCGTGCCGATGGCCCGCTACGTGGACAAGTTGCGCGCGGACACCATCGACAAGCTCGTGCTGGTGTTCGTATTCTCGATCCTGGGCTTCTTCCTGGTACCACTGTTCAGCCGCAGACTGGCCGCGCCCCTGGAGAGGCTCTCGGCGATCACGGAGCGGATCGTCGAGACGCAGGGAATGGAGTCGCCCACGGGCTGGCCGCGCTCCAAGGTTCTCGAGGTCGACACGCTGACCCGCGGCTTCAAATCCATGGTGGACTCCGTCGTCAAGGCCGGCGCCGAGAACCGGCGCATCGCCGAGGACCTCGCCCGGCTAATCGATACGGCGAACGCGCCAATCTTCGGCACCGACATGGAAGGCCGTGTGACCGAGTGGAACCAAACGGCGGCGCGGATCACCGGCTACGCCAAGACCGAGGTGCTGGACCAAGACCTAGTCAAGACACTCATCCCCGAGCCGTACCAGGCTTCGGTCAGGGCGGTCCTGGACAACGCGCTTCAAGGTAAGGACACGGCGAACTATGAGTTTCCGCTCTACACCAAGGCGGGTGAGCGGGTGGACCTGCTTCTGAATGCGACGGCACGCCGCGACACCGAGGGCAACATCGTCGGCGTGGTCGGCATCGGTCAGGACATCACCGAGCTCAAGCGCGCGGAGGCGCAGGTGATCCAGGCCGCGAAGATGGCGACCCTGGGCGAGATGGCGACCGGCGTGGCGCACGAGTTGAACCAGCCCTTGAACGTCATCCGCATGGCCGCGGAGAGTTCGGCGGAGCGGATCGAGGACGGCGAGATCGACGGCGAATGGCTGCGCGGCAAGCTGGAGCGCATCAGCGCCCAGACCGCGCGCGCCGCGGCGATCATCGACCACATGCGCATCTTCGGCCGCAAGGCCGACGAGACGCCGGTCGAATTCCATCCCCGAGACGCGGTCGAGGGCGCTCTCGGCTTGATCGGGGAGCAGTTACGGCTACTGGACATCGAGGTCGAGACGGTGTTTTCCGAGCCCTGCCAAAAGGTCGTGGGCCATGCCGTGCAGCTGGAGCAGGTCGTCCTGAACCTCCTGGCCAACGCGCGCGATGCCATGGGGCCGAAGGGGCGGGATCGTGGGGAGCCGCGCAAGATCAGCCTGATCGTCGAGGCCCCGGACTCGAACAACACCCTGCGGCTGATCGTGCGCGACACCGGCGGCGGCATCCCCGAAGATTGCCTTTCCCACATCTTCGAGCCCTTCTTCACCACCAAGGAGGTCGGCAAGGGGACTGGTCTCGGCCTGTCGGTCAGCTACGGCATCATCACCGACATGGGCGGGACCCTGGAGGCGGTCAACACGCAAGACGGCGCCCAGTTCACCATCACACTCCCGGCGGTAGAGCGTCGGCCCGTGACGGCCGGGGCGGTAGCGGGTTAGTCTGGTGCGGCCCGGTGAGGCTGGCGCGATGGAGCTTTGGGAGATGACGGGAATCCCACGGATTCTGATCGTCGACGACGAGCCGGAGATCCGCGAGGAGATGGCCGAGTACCTGGCCGGCAAGGGCTACCGCGTGATCGTGGCGGGCGACGGGCAGGAAGGACTCGCGAAATTCCGGGCCGAACCCTGCGATCTCGTGATCACCGACATGAAGATGCCGGGCATGGCGGGCGCCGAGGTGATCCGGCGCCTGCGCGAGATCGCCCCCGGGCTGCCGGTCGTCGTCCTCACCGGGCATTATTCGGCGCCGGACCTGGAGGAAGCGCGCCGGGCCGGCGCCGGCGCCGTCCTTCACAAGCCGGTCAGGCTGCGCGAACTGCACGAGACGTTGAAGACGCTCCTGGCGGGCGGCGGAGATTCGCTGTGACTCTCCGGATTGCAACGGGCATCGAACTCATGCGAAAGGAACGAGCCTCATGAGCCTCGTTCTGGTCACCTCCATCGCGATCCGCCTGGCCGCCCTGGCCTGGACGCTGGCGCTTATCCGGCGGGTCCGCGACTGGCGCCTCTGGTGCCTGGCGGCGATGATCGCCCTGATGGCGGCGCGCCAGATCCTGACCCTCGCCCAGTCCCCGCAGTTCTGGCCGCTGTCCGTGACCGCCAAGCTGGAGGAGTTGCCGGGGCTGGCGGTGAGCCTGCTGGCATTCCTGGTGGTGGTGTTCCTGGAACGCATGATCGCCGGCGCCCGGCCCGCCGCCGAAAGGCTGAAAGAGAGCGAGGCGCGCTACCGCGACCTGGTCGAGCATTCCCGGGACATGATCCAAAGCGTCGACCCCGAGGGCCGCCTGCTTTTCGTGAACCGGGCCTGGGCCGATACCCTGGGGTATTCGCCCGCCGAGGCGCGAAAGCTCACCGTCTCGGACATCATACATCCCGATTCCTGGGCCCACTGCGCGAAAGCCTTCGAGCAAGTCATGTCGGGCCGTTCCTTGCGGAACATCGAGGCGTCCTTCGTGGCCAAGGACGGCCGCAGGATCGAGGTCAGGGGAGACGTGACCTGCCGCGTTGCCGAGGGCGGAACGCTGGTCACGCACGGCATTTTTCACGACGTTACCGGGGCACGGGAGAAGGAAAAAGAACAGCGCGAGCACGAGGCCCGCCTGACCCGGGCGCGGGCCCAGCTGGACGACGCGCTCGAGGCCATGTCCGACGGCTTCGCCCTCTACGACGCCGAGGATCGCCTGGTCCTGTGCAACGAACGCTATCGCGAGATCTATGCCGACAGCGCCGAGGCCATCGTTCCGGGCGCGACATTCGAGGACATCCTGCGCTTTGGCGCGGAACGCGGGCAGTACAAGGAGGCCGTCGGCCGGGTCGAGGAGTGGCTGGCCGAGCGCATGGAACGGCACCGCAACCCCGGGGGCATGATCGAACAGCGGACCGGCGACGGACGCTGGGTGCGGATTACCGAGCGCCGGACCAAGGACGGCGGAACGATCGGCGTGCGCGCCGACATCACCGAATTGAAACTGCGCGAGGCGGCCCTTCGCGACAGCGAGGCGCAGGTCCGGCTGCTGCTCGAGTCGGCGGCCGAGGCGGTCTACGGGATCGACCTGCAAGGCTGCTGCACCTTCGCCAACCCGGCTTGCGTCGAGTTGCTCGGTTATCGGCAGGTCGACGATCTGCTGGGCCAAAACATGCACGAGTTGATCCACCATACCCGGGTCGACGGCACCCCCTACCCCGAAACGGAATGCAGGATCTTCCAGGCGTTCAGACGGGGCGAGGGCGTCCACGTCGATGACGAGGTCCTATGGCGCGCCGACGGCGGCAGCTTTCCCGCCGAGTATCGCGCGCACCCGATCCGGCGTGAGGGCGCGGTCGTCGGCGCGGTCGTGACCTTCACCGACATCACCGAGCGCCGACAGGCGCAGGCGCAGCTGCTCCAGGCCTCCAAGCTCGCCACCCTGGGCGAGATGGCCACGGGCATGGCGCACGAGCTGAACCAGCCGCTCAACGTCATCGCCATGGCCGCCGTCAACGCCCTGGAACGCATCGAGGCGGGCGACCTCGACCGCGACTTTCTTCAGCTCAAGCTGGCGCGGATCGAGAAACAGGTCGAGCGCGCGGCCGGGATCATCGATCACATGCGCGTGTTCGGGCGCAAGGCCGACGAGCGGCCCAAGCCGTTCGATGTGCAAGACGCGGTCATCGGCGCGCTCGGCCTCATGGGCGAGCAGCTGCGGCTGCAGGACATCAAGGTCACGACCGACTTCCCGAGACTCCGCCGCCAGGTATCCGGCCACCTGGTTCAGTTCGAGCAAGTGGTTCTCAACCTCTTGGCCAACGCGCGCGACGCCATCGACCGGCGCTCGGGCTCGCCCGAGGGCGCGGCCGCCGCGCCGCGCGAGATCGGCCTGACGATGGAGGATGACGGCGTCTCCGACAGGATCAGGCTGATCGTGACCGATACCGGCGGCGGCATTCCCGAGACGGCGTTGGACCGGATCTTCGATCCCTTCTTCACCACCAAGGAGGTCGGCAAGGGCACCGGCCTTGGCCTTTCGATCAGCTACGGCATCGTGACCGACATGGGCGGCACGATCGAGGCGGAGAACGTCGAGGGCGGCGCCCGTTTTACCATCACCCTGCAAGTGGCCGATGGCGATGCGGCGCTGTGATCCCGAGATGCGTGTTCGTTCGCCAGGCCGGGGCTCCGGATGCAAGCCCGTTGGGAGGCATGGATGACCCATAAGATCCTGGTCGTCGACGACGAGCGCGAGACCCGCGAGGAGTTGATCGAATACCTCTCGGGCAAAGGCTACGACTGCCTCGAGGCCTCCGGCGTCAGCCCGGCGCTGGAGAGCCTGCACAAGGACTCCGGGATCGCCATCGTCATCACCGATATCAGGATGCCGGGGCAAGACGGCCTCGACCTGCTCTCGGCCATCAAGTCGGAATTGGAGCGCGACGTCGAGGTGATCGTGGTGACCGGCCACGGCGGCCTGACGGAGGCAACCCGGGCGCTGCGGCTCGGGGCGTCCGACTTCATCGAGAAGCCGGTCGATCTCGGTTATCTCCTGCACGTCACGGAGCGAGCCGACGAGTTGCTGCACCTGCGCCGTTCTGAGCGCCTATTCCGCGAAAGCCTGAAGGCCGAGGTCGAGGCCAAGACGCTCGAGATCCGCAAGCTGCTGACCGGCCTGGAAACGGCCTACGGGGAAGCCCTCGACTGCCTGGCCCATGCCGCCGAATACAAGGACCCCGAGACCGGCAAACATATCAAGCGCATGGGCGCCTACGCCCGCTTCCTGTCCGGCAGGCTCGGCTGGTCCGAGAAGCGGCGGGAGATTATCGCCCTGGCCGCCCCGCTGCACGACGTGGGCAAGATCGGCACGCCCGACGCTGTGCTCCTGAAGCCCGGCAAGCTCACGCCCGAGGAGGCCGCGGTCATGAAGCAGCACGCGGAGATCGGCTACCGGGTGCTGTCGCGCTCCCGGCACCCGGTCATGAAATGCGCCGCGAACATCGCCTGGGCGCACCACGAGCGCTGGGATGGGGGCGGGTATCCCCGTGGCCTGAAGGGGACCGACATCCCGAGCGAGGCGCGCATCGTCATGTTCGGCGATATCTACGACGCGCTGCGCTCGGAGCGGCCGTACAAGCCGGCCTTCGACCACGACCGGGCGGTGCGGATCATCCTGGACGGCGACGGTCGCACCCGGCCGGAACACTTCGATCCGGAGTTGCTCCAAATCTTCCGCGCCCATGCGGAGAAGTTCGCGCGGATCTTCGAGCGCCTGGCCGGCTGATCGCGGGCCCCAAGCGCCCGCGACAAGCTGTTACATCCACGATACGAATCCCTACGCAATAGGATGGCGTGGAGATATCCCTGATACGTCGCGACGCCATGTTCCTTTCTGAAAACGGGCCCCGGGCGCCCTCAAACGGAAGGACCAGACGCGTGATCGCAATCGCCTCCCAGATGCCCCTTCTCGGCTTCGCTGGCTTGATGCTGACCGCGGCCATCACCGATATCCGCGCCCTGCGCATCCCTAATCGGGTCTCATTGGCGGCGGTCCTTCTCTATCCCGTCCATGTCCTCTGGGCCCAGACGCCGATCGACTGGGCTGGCGCACTGGCCGTCGCATCCGCCGCGCTGGCGCTTGGATTCGTTTTGTTCAATTTCCGCATCGTTGGCGGCGGGGACGCGAAACTCTTCGCCGCCGCCGCGCTGTGGGCCGGACCCGAGCTGGTAATCCCGTTCGCGCTCTCCACCGCGATCGCGGGCGGCGTCCTCGCGGCGCTCCTCTGGCTGGTGCATCTCCTGCCGTTGCTCGGCATTCCGGCGGCGTTCCCCTCGACCGCCGCCGCGGCCGATTTCGGGAAGCAGCCGCTGCCCTACGGCGTCGCCATCGCGCTCGGCGCCGCCTTTGTCACCTTCAATCTCACCGGAGCTATTTGAGCCATGTCCAAGAGAAGCATCCTCCTGATCGTTGCCGCCGCTCTTCTGGTCGCATCGACGTTCTTCCTGGCCCGCAACTGGATGGACAACCAGCGCGTCCAGGTCGCGGGCGCCTACCTCAGCGTGGACTCCATCAGGCCGGAGCCGGTCGAGCCAACCTACGTCCTGGTCGCCGCGCGCAACCTGCCCGCGGGCAGCTTCGTGAAAGAGAACGACCTGAGCTGGCAGGCCTGGCCCGAGGCCAGCATCGCGGACAGTTATTTCGTCAAGGACAAAGTCGCCGCGGAGGACCTCTACGGCGCGGTCGTGCGACGCGGCCTCAACGTCGGCGAGCCGGTCATCACGACCGGCGTCGTTCGCTCCGGCGATCGTGGCTTCCTCGCCGCGGTGCTCGGGCCGGGCTACCGCGCGGTGGCGACCTCGGTGAACGCCGCTTCCGGCATCGCCGGGCTGATCTTCCCCGGCGACCGCGTCGACATCATCCTGACGCACACGATCAAGCACACCGAGGACGGGGAGCGGCGCGCGCGCACGGCCAGCGAGACCGTGCTCACGAACGTTCGGATTCTCGCGCTCGATCAGACCATCGACGATCAGGGGACCGAGGCAAAGGTGGCCAAGACG
>JACZWN010000212.1 GCA_022572105.1 Pseudomonadota bacterium
CTTGGCAACGACCGGCCCCTGGTCTTGATCGCCGGGCTTTGCGTGCTGGAGAGCCAGGTGCTAGCCGGGATGGCGGCCGGGCTGGTAATCGAGCGCACCTTCGCCTGGCTCTGCCGCAACCGACGTCTCGCCACGGACTTCGAGACCCGCGTCGACAACGCCGCCGCCTATCTCCAGCTCGCCATGATCAAGCTATCGACCCGACGCCTCGCAACCGTTTGACAGCATTCTTAGAAGGTCAGCGTAGCGGCGCCATCCTTGATGAGTGCATGCATCGGCGCCGCGCCCGTGATCACGGTGCCCTCGATGAGATCGTCCTCGCCGTAGGCCCGCGCCTTGACGCACGGGGTGCACGCCCAGAGCGTGCCGCCCCGGGCCAGGAAATCCTTGATCAAATCGGCCAATGGCTCGAGCGGGTGCACCTGGGTCGCGTCGGCGGCCCCCTTGCGCACCAGGTCAACCCCCGAGCTGGTCAGAAATATCGACACCTTGAGGCCTGCCGTGATCCCCCCGTTGGCGATGGTGAATCCAACCGAAGAAAGCTCATGGTCGATTCCATGGGCAATCATGACCACCAAATCGCGACTGTTTTCACTCATTTCTTACTCTCCCGTTGGTTTAGCCGGGATTCCTCAGACAAGCCCCCCCCCGGCCGGCCGCGACAGTAGCACTATGGAGGACGCTGGACCAACTCAAGCCCATACCCGGGCTCAACCACCGCACCGGAACGACGACCGTGTTCATCCACCGCGCCGAAATCTGAGCCCGCTTCGTGCTTGCGGCGCCTCGAAATTCGAACCGAGGCCTTAACGGGCGTTGCGTTCCCGGGCGTCTCGTGGAAAAACAGGCTTCGCGGAACCCCTTTGAGCGAGCCCCATGCCCGAAACCCGCCACGTCGAGATCGGCGACCTGACGCTCGGCAACGACCGGCCCCTGGTCTTGATCGCCGGGCCTTGCGCGCTGGAGAGCCGGGCGCACGCGCTGGAGATGAGCCAGGCGCTGGCCGAGATGGCGGCCAAGCTGGGGGTCGGGCTGATCTACAAGACCTCCTTCGACAAGGCCAACCGCACCAGCCTTAAATCCGACCGCGGCCTCGGCCTGGAGGAGGGGCTGCCGATCCTGGCCGAGGTGCGCGAGGCGAGCGGCCTGCCGGTGCTGACCGACGTGCACGCGCCCGAGCAGTGCGCGCCCGTGGCCGAGGTGGTCGACGTGCTGCAGATCCCGGCCTTCCTGTGCCGCCAGACCGATCTCCTGGTCGCCGCCGCCGAGACCGGCAAGGCGATCAACGTCAAGAAGGGCCAGTTCCTCGCCCCCTGGGACATGAAGAACGTGGTCGCCAAGATCGAGGGCGCGGGCAATTCCAACGTGCTGGTGACCGAGCGCGGCGCCTCGTTCGGCTACAACACCCTGGTCTCCGACATGCGCTCCCTGCCGATCATGGCGGCCGAGACCGGCTGCCCGGTGGTGTTCGACGCGACCCATTCGGTGCAGCAGCCGGGCGGGCGCGGCACCACCAGCGGCGGCCAGCGCGAGTTCGTGCCGGTGCTGGCGCGCGCCGCCGTCGCCGTGGGGGTCGCCGCGGTCTTCATGGAGACCCACCAGGACCCGGACAACGCGCCCTCCGACGGCCCCAACATGGTGCCGCTCGAGCAATTGCCGGCGCTGGTCGAGACCCTGCTGGAACTCGACCGCATCGCCAAGGCGCGGCCGGCCGCGATCGGATGACCAGGAGACGGGAAGCCGCATGACCGCGATCGTCGACATCAAGGGCCGGGAGATCCTGGACTCCCGGGGCAATCCGACCGTCGAGGTGGACGTTACCCTGGAGACCGGCGCCTTCGGGCGCGCGGCGGTGCCCTCCGGCGCCTCGACCGGCGCCCACGAGGCCGTCGAGCTGCGCGACGGCGATCAGGCGCGTTACGGCGGCAAGGGGGTCTTAAAAGCGGTCGAGGCGGTCAACCACGACCTGCTCGACCTGCTTTCCGGACTCGACGCCGAGGACCAGGGCCTGATCGACGGCATGATGATCGAGCTCGACGGCAGCGCCGACAAGTCCACGCTCGGCGCCAACGCCATCCTCGGCGTCAGCCTCGCGGTCGCCAAGGCCGCGGCCGAGGAGGCGGGCCTGCCGCTCTATCGTTACCTGGGCGGCGTCGGCGCCCGCACCCTGCCGGTGCCGCTCATGAACATCGTCAACGGCGGCGCCCACGGCGACAACGCCCTCGACATCCAGGAGTTCATGATCGTGCCGCTCGGCGCGGCCAGCATCGCCGAGGCGGTGCGCATGGGCTCCGAGGTCTTCCACGCGCTCAAGGCGGCCCTCGGCGAGGCCGGCCACAACACCAACGTCGGCGACGAGGGCGGCTTCGCGCCGAACCTGGGATCGGCGGACGAAGCGCTCGGCTTCGTCACCAAGGCGATCGAGGCGGCCGGCTACAGACCCGGCGAGGACGTCATGCTGGCGCTCGACTGCGCGGCCAGCGAGTTCTTCACGGACGGCGCCTACGTGCTGGCCGGCGAGGGCAAGACGCTCGACGCCGCCGCCATGGTCGACTACCTGGGGGATCTTTGCGGGCGCTATCCGATCTTCTCGCTCGAGGACCCCATGGCCGAGGACGACTGGGACGGCTGGACCGCGCTGACCGAGGCATTGGGCGACCGGGTGCAGGTCATCGGCGACGACGTCTTCGTCACCAACCCGGCGCGCCTGACCCGGGGCATCGGGCAAGGCGCGGCCAATTCGATCCTGATCAAGCTGAACCAGATCGGCACCCTCACCGAGACCCTGGAGACGGTCGATATGGCGCACAGGGCCGGCTACACGGCGGTCATCTCGCACCGCTCCGGCGAGACCGAGGACACGACCATCGCCGATCTCGCGGTGGCCACCAACTGCGGCCAGATCAAGACCGGCTCGCTGTCGCGCTCCGAGCGCACCGCCAAGTACAACCAGCTCCTGCGCATCGAGGAGGCGCTCGGCCCGGCGGCGGTCTATGCCGGCGCGAGCGTGCTCAGGGCGGCCGCGGGCTGATCCGGCTTGTGGCCGGGCCCGGCGACCGCGGGATCGTCCTGCGCGCGGCGCGGGATGCGGATGGGGCGGGCGTCATCGCCGTCGTTGCCGCCGCCTACGCCGAATACCCGGGGTGCCTTCTGGACGTGGAGGCCGAAGTGCCGGAGCTGAAGGCGCCGGCCAGCGCCTACGCCCGCAAGTCCGGGCGGTTCTGGGTCGCCGAGGGGGGCGGGCGCATCCTCGGCTGCGTCGCCTGCCGGCCGGCGCCGGAGCACGGCCTGGAGCTGGAGAAGCTCTACGTCGCCCGCGCCGCCCGCCGCACCGGCCTCGGCACGCGCCTGCTCGACCTGGTCGAGGCGGAGGCCACGGCCCGACAGGCCGCCTACATCACGCTCTGGACCGATACCCGCTTCGCGGCCGCGCACGCCTTCTATAAAGCCCACGGCTTCCGCCGCAGCGGCCGGCGCGAACTGGACGACGCCAGCCAAAGCGTCGAGTACGGCTTCCGCAAGGACCTTTAGGGTGGCACCTTTCCTGAATCCCTTTGGAATCTCACGGCTTTTTCGCTTGACGCGGCGACGGGCCCTGTGATTCGCTCTCGCCCATGGCGCTGCTTCGCGAAATTCGGGTGCGCGCGCGCAAGATCGCGCCGCCGGTCCTGGCGGCCTGCGTGGTCGCCTACTTCGGCTATCACGCGCTCCACGGCGAGCGCGGCTTCCCGGCTTGGCGCGAGCTCAAGCGGGACCTGAGCCAAGCGCGCGCGACCGAGGCGCGCCTGGCCGACGACCGCGCCCGGCTCGCGCGCCGGGTCGGCCTCCTGCGCCCCGACAACCTCGATCCCGACCTGCTCGAAGAGCGGGCCAACCTGCTGCTCGGCTACAGCCACGACGACGACCTCGTTATCCTGCTTCCGGGCCGGCGCGGCGAGCCCGACCGACGTTGATCGGCGGCCCTTCTCGGGGTCTGGCGCGCGATAAATTAATCGAAAATCGGTTTATTTAAAGAAAACGACGTGATTGCAATGGTTTATCCACCATTGCAAAATAGCTTGGCAACCCCTATTCTCGGGTCCTAAGCGGACCGCTTTCCAGGCCACTTTGCGGGCGGCTGTGTCGGGGGACGTACTTCCATGGCGACGAAGGCAAAGAGGGCGCCGGCCAAAAAGGCGGCGACCAGGAAAACCGCCGGCAAGCGCGGCCCGGGCGCGCCGGTGGTCTCGGCTTACGGCGCCGCGGAGCTGCTCGAGTACTACCGCGGCATGCTGCTTATCCGCCGCTTCGAGGAGAAGGCCGGGCAGATGTACGGCATGGGCCTGATCGGCGGCTTCTGCCACCTCTACATCGGCCAGGAGGCGGTGGTCGTCGGCATGCAGGCGGCGTTGATCGAAGGCGACAGCGTGCTCACCTCGTACCGCGACCACGGCCACATGCTGGCCTGCGGCATGGACGCCAAGGGCGTCATGGCGGAACTCACCGGGCGCCGCGGCGGCTATTCCAAGGGCAAGGGCGGCTCCATGCACATGTTCAGCCGCGAAAAAGGCTTCTTCGGCGGCCACGGCATCGTCGGCGCCCAGGTGCCGATCGGCACCGGCCTCGCCTTCGCCCACAAGTACCGCGAGAAGGACGCGGTCTGCCTGACCTATCTGGGCGACGGCGCGGTCAACCAGGGCCAGGTCTACGAGGCCTTCAACATGGCCGCGCTGTGGCGGCTGCCGGTCGTCTACGTGATCGAGAATAACAAGTACGCCATGGGCACCAGCATCGAGCGCTCCTCGGCGCGCACCGACCTCTATCACCGGGGCCAGGCCTACGGCATCCCCGGCGCCCAAGCCGACGGCATGGACGTGCTCGCGGTCAAGGAGGCCGGCGCCAAGGTCGTGGCCCAGGCGCGCGCCGGCAAGGGGCCCTTCATCCTCGAGTTGCTGACCTACCGCTACCGCGGGCACTCGATGTCGGACCCGGCCAAATACCGCTCCAAGGAGGAGGTCCAGAAGACGCGCCAGGAGCGCGACCCGATCGAGCGCCTGCGCGCCGCCCTGCTCGACGAAAAGGTCGTCGAGGAAGCCGAGCTCAAGGCGATCGACCGCGAGGTCAAGGACGTGGTCTCCGAGGCCGCCGAGTTCGCCCAGAACAGCCCCGAGCCGGACCCCGCCGAGCTCTACACCGACGTCACCGCCTAACAGACCGTTTCGGGAGGCCGGACATGCCGATCCAGATCCTCATGCCGGCGCTGTCGCCGACCATGACCGAGGGCACGCTCGCCAAGTGGCTCAAGCAGGCCGGCGACGCGGTCGCGCCCGGCGACCTGATCGCCGAGATCGAGACCGACAAGGCGATCATGGAGGTCGAGGCGGTGGACGAGGGCGT
>JACZWN010000030.1 GCA_022572105.1 Pseudomonadota bacterium
CCCGCGCACCGCGCCGCCCCACCCGATTAGTGTTAGACGCTGGAACCGCCCATGGCCACAAGGATTTGGCCCCGCACCGCGGGCGCCCGGCCCCGGGGCCGGGCCGCGTCGAAATCCGCGGATCGACCCGCGCTCCCCTGGCGGCGCGAGCCGGTCTTCGGCCCGGTCTTCGGCCCGGTCTTCGGCATTGACTTGGGCACCGGAATTGGCTGAATCTCCCGTGCAAGTACACTGGGTAGTTTACCTGGTGCCGCCGGTATCATGGGAGGCCGTCCCGATCGCCCGCAATCCCAAGGCTTTGCTCTTCCTTGCGCTCGCGCTCGGCCTGGCCGGCGCGCCTTGGCCCGGACCGGCTTCGGCCCAGGGCGAGGCCATGCTGGTCCGGGTCGACACGGTCAGGTGGGTGCCGCTGTCCCAGACGGTGCCGGTGATCGGCCGGCTGGTCGCCCAGCAGGCCGGCGTCGTGGCCGCCCGGATCAACGGCCCGGTCGAGGCCTTCCGGGTCGAGGTCGGCGACCGGATCGAGGCCGGCCAGACGATCGCCGTGCTCAATGCCGCCGCGCTCGAGGCACGGCGCGACCTTTACGCCGGCCGGCTGAACGAGGCGCGCGCCGAGCTGTCGATCGAGAAGGCGCAGCTGACGCTCGCCCGCCAGGACCACAAGCGCCTCGAGAAACTCAAGAAATCGGCGGCCTTCAGTCAGGCGCGCTTCGACGACGCCAGGCAGAGGGTGGTCATCGCCAAGGCCGAGATGCACCAGGCGGAGACCGCCATCGTCAGCGCCAAGGCGGACCTCGTGCTGGCCGAGATCAACCTCTACAACGCTGAGATCCGGGCGCCCTATGCCGGCGTCGTGACCGAGCGCCTGACCGAGACCGGCGCCTTCGTCCAGGTTGGCGAGCCGGTCATCCGCATGATCGGCGACCGGACCCTGGAGGTCGAAGCCGACGTGCCGTTCCAGCATCTGGGCGGGTTGGAGCCCGGCATCGAGGTCCGTCTGCGGCTCGATGACGGCACCGAACACAGCGCCGTGGTGCGCGCCCTGGTGCCCTCGGAGAACCCGCTGACCCGCACCCGGCCCGTGCGCTTCGTCCCCAACATCGGCAAGACGCTCAGGCCGCTCGCACACGAACAGAGCGTGACCCTGAGCATCCCCATCGGGCCGGCGCGGCAGGTGCTCTCCGTGCACAAGGACGCCGTCATCAAGCGGCAAGGCCAGGACATCGTCTTCGTCGTCGCCGGCGAGGGGGTCGAGGCGCGCCCGGTCCAGTTGGGCGTGGCCGTGGGCAGCCGCTTCGAGGTCCTGAGCGGCCTGAGCCAGGGTGACCAGGTCGTGGTGCGCGGCAACGAGCGCTTGCGCCCCGGCGCCAAGGTCCGGGTCGTCGGAGAGTCCTGATGAACCTGATCCGCATCGCCATCGAGCGCCCCACCGCGGTGGTCGCGGCGGTCCTCATGGTGGTGATGTTCGGCATGGTGGCGCTCCAGACCATCCCGATCCAACTGTCCCCGGACGTCAACCGGCCGGTGATCACGGTCACCACGCTGTGGCCCGGCGCCGCGCCGGCCGAGATCGAGCGCGAGATCCTGAACCGCCAGGAAGAGGAGATGGCCGGCCTGGAGGCCCTGCAATCCATTACCGGCCGCGCCGAGCCGGGGCGCAGCCGGCTGACCCTCGAGTTCAGCGTCGGCGCCAACATGGACCGGGCGCTGCTGCTGGTCTCCAACCGCCTGGACCGGGTCTCGGGCTATCCCGACGAAGCCAACGAGCCGACGCTGGATACCGCGGGCAGCGAGGACAACGCGATCGGCTGGTTCATCATCAACCGGACCGAAGGCAACGAGCGGCCGATCCACGAGTACGGCGACTTCGTCGAAGACATCGTCAAGGACCGGATCGAGCGCGTGCCCGGCATCAGCCGGGTCAACGTTTTCGGCGGCAGCGAGCGCGAGATTCAGATCACGGTGGAGCCGCAGCTGCTGGCCCG
Organism: Pseudomonadota bacterium; assembly: GCA_022572105.1. Lineage (GTDB taxonomy): Bacteria > Pseudomonadota > Alphaproteobacteria > Kiloniellales > J153 > JACZWN01. Next base: position 1,986 of record JACZWN010000030.1, read on the forward strand.
CTACGGCCTGACCGTCAGCGCCGTGATCCAGGCCCTGCGCGGCGCCAACGCCTCGATGACGGCCGGCGACGTAGAGGAGGGCAAGCGCCGCTACGTCACCCGCATCGAGGGCGCGCTCAACACGCTGGAGACGGTCCGCGAGGTCGTCCTACGCTCCTACGAGGACCCGGCCAGCGGGCGCCTGGCGCGCGTCACGCTCGGCGACATCGCCGAGGTGTCCTACGGCTACAAGGACCCGACGGCGACCATCCGTCTGCTCGGCGTGCCCTCGATCGCCTTCAACGCCATGCGCGAGACCGGGGCCAACGTGATCGAGATCATGCGCGGCGTCGCCGAGGCGATCGCCGAGCTCAACGAGTTCGCCTTGCCCAACGCCGGGCTCACGCTGCACCAGGTCTACGACGAGACGGTCTACATCAACTCGGCCATCGACCTGGTGCGCCAGAACATCTGGGTCGGGGGAACGCTGGCCATCATCGTCCTGCTGTTGTTCCTGCGCTCCCTGCGCGCGACCTTCGTGATCTCGATCGCGATCCCGGTTTCCGTGGTCGGCGCCTTCGTCGCCATGGCGGCGCTCGGCCGCTCGATCAACGTCATCTCGCTGGCCGGACTGGCCTTCGCGGTCGGCATGGTGGTGGACGCGGCCATCGTGGTGCTCGAAAACATCTACCGGCACCGGGAACTCGGCCACTCGGCCAGGGAGGCCGCCTATCTCGGCACCAAGCAGGTCTGGGGGGCGGTGCTGGTCTCGGCGCTCACCACCGTGATGGTCTTCATCCCGATCCTGGTCATGAAACTGGAGATCGGACAGTTGTTCCGCGACATCGCGGTGGCGATCTCGGTCTCCGTGCTGCTTTCCCTCATCGTCTCCATCACCGTAATCCCGGCGCTCTCCAACCGGGTGTTCGGCGCCGGCCGGCGCCGCGACGGCGGCCGGAAACTCGTCCGGTTGCCGCTGCCCGGCTTGGATCACCTGGCGCGCGCCTTCGTGTTCCTGGTCATGGGACTGATCCGCGGCATGGTCAGAAGCCGCGTGCTGGCCTTTACCGTCGTCGCCGCGGTCACCGCGACGGCGGGCACCGCGGCCTGGCAGTACCTGCCCAAGCTCGAGTACTTGCCCGAGGGCAACCGCAACCTGGTGTTCGGCATTATCCTCCCGCCGCCGGGCTACAACCTGGCCACCATGACCGGGATCGCCGAGGAGATCGAGACCGCGATCAAACCGCACTGGGCGAGCGTCTCGGGCCCGGAGTCGGCGCCGGGAGAGCCGGTCAAGATGCAACGCTTCTTCTTCGTCGCCACGCGCGCCCGGACTTTTCTGGGCGCGGCCGCGGTCGATCCGCAACGCGCCGGCGAGCTGATCCCGGTGTTGCAAGAGCCGGTGTTCCGGGAACCGGGGACCTTCGGCTTCATCTCCCAGCCCTCGATCTTCGGCCGCGGCATCGGCGGCGGGCGCAAGATCGACCTGGACATCTCCGGCCAGGATCTCGAGGTCATCCTGGGCGTGGCCAGACGCGCCGCCGGCCTGGTCGTCCAGGCGCTGCCCTTGAGCCAGGGCCATCAGTTCCGCCCCAATCCGGGGCTCGAGCTGGGCGCGCCCGAGATACGCATCATCCCCGATCGGCTCAGGCTCGCCGACAACGGCGTGAGCGCGCGCGAACTGGGCGAGACGGTGGACGCCTTCAACGACGGACTGCGGGTCGCCGAGGTGACCGTGGGCAGCAAGCGTCTCGATCTCATTCTCCAGGGGCCCGACAGGAACGTCGCCCGGACCCAGGGCATCGCCGCCCTGCCGGTGGTGACCTCTTCGGGCCGGATCGTGCCGGTCAGCTCGCTCGCCAAGGTGCTGATCACCGCCGGCCCGACCGAGATCCGCCACCGCGAACGGTTCCGCACCGTGACTCTCGAGATCCGCCCGGCCCCGGGCGTCCCGCTCGAGGTGGCGCTCGACGCCATCAAGCAACAAGTGATCCAGCCGCTCGAGGCCGAGGGCCTGCCCGCGGGCATCAAGATCGGCCTCTCGGGAACCGCCGACAAGTTGAGCCAAACCTGGGACGCGATGCAATGGCAACTGTTGCTGGCGATCGCGATCGTCTATCTGGTCATGGCGGTGTTGTTCGAGAGCTTCATCTACCCGCTCATTATCCTGCTTTCGGTGCCGCTCGCCGCCGCCGGCGGCGTCGCCGGGCTGGTGGCGCTCAACACCTATCATTTCCAGCCGCTCGACATGCTGACCCTGCTCGGCTTCGTGATCCTGATCGGCATCGTGGTCAACAACGCGATCCTGCTCGTCCACCAGACGCTGCAGCACCTGCGCGAGGAGGGCATGCCGGCCGCCGAGGCCATACTGGAGGCGACCCGCAACCGCATCCGGCCGATCTTCATGTCGACGCTGACCAGCGTGTTCGGCATGATGCCGCTGGTCGTGTCCCCCGGCGCCGGCTCCGAGCTTTACCGCGGACTCGGTTCGGTGGTCGTGGGCGGCTTGGCGCTTTCGGCGCTGCTCACCCTGCTCATCGTGCCGGCGATGCTGACCATGCTGGTCGGGCCGCTCGAGGGCCGGCGCCGGCGCGCCGAGGAGCCCGAGGAGCCCGGACGCCGCGGCACCCGGCCCGAGCCGGCCCCCGGCGAGTGACCGCGGCGCTCGTCAAGGTATATATCAACCGGCCTTGCGGATCTCGAAAATGAAGACGCCGTCCGTCTCGGCGGCGTTCACGAGCTCGTGGCCCGTGGTCTTGCAGAAGGACCGGAAGTCCCGAACCGAGTCCGGGTCGGTGGCGTGGATCTCGATCACCTCGCCCGGTGCCAGCGCCTTCATGGCCTTGCGCGCACGCAGGACCGGCAGGGGGCAACGCAGGCCCTTGGTGTCGAGGATGGTAGCACTCACCAGATTTCTTCTCCCACCGCGCGTGCCGCCGAATTTGCCGTGCGCGGGGACAATCTAGCAGGCCGCCCGCGCCGGGCAAACCGCCGACGATCAATTCGGTCGGCCCGCCTCCGGCACGCCGCGCAGGCCGAGGCCGCCGGCACACGGGAATTTGATTCATTGCGATTGGCGGAATTGCCAGGAAAACGATACAAAAAAACCAGCGTTACCGGATCACCCCTGGCGCGGAAAGGAAGGGTCGCGATGAGTCTCGTAGCGCGAAGTCTGGTTCTCTTGCCGGTGGCGGTTGGGCTGCTCGCCATGATCGGCCATCCGGCCCTGGCCGAGATGACGGGCAGGCCCAAGATCATCGACGGCGATACCATCGAGCTGCAGGGCCAAGCGATCCGCCTCTACGGCATCGACGCGCCGGAGCTGGGCCAGGCCTGCACGATCAAGGAGCGGACCTACGACTGCGGCATGGTCGCGCGAACGGCGCTGCTCGATCTCACCGCGGGGGTCGCGGTGACCTGCAAGATGGTATCGGCCAAGGTGGTGTCAGCGGAACCGGGTCGGGCCGCCGAGGACGGCCGGCCCGGGCGTTGCTTCGCCCAGGGCTACGACCTGGCCGAGGGCATGGCCTATACCGGCTGGGCGCTCGCGGTGCCCGAGGTCTCGGAGGGCTACCTGGTCTTCGAGGACCGGGCGCAAGCCGCGGGCCGCGGCCTGTGGAAAGGCCGTTTCGTCACGCCCTGGGATTGGCGCGGCGGCGCCCGCCTAGCGGTGCAAGGCGCCGCCGAGTGAGCGCCGTTGTAAATTGTAAATTACTATTATTTTTAGGTGTTTATTAGACGTTTTTCGAGTATTTTCTGAGGTCTCTCGGCACGCGCTACGGCGACAAGTTCCAAGTCCCTTTCCAAGCGATCCGAATCCTCCGAATCCCGCAACCGCTTGCTCCGCGCATCCGCGCCGCGGACAATGACGCCCGGGGGGCGTCGGGCAAGGCACCGGAAACCTGAACGGCGGAAGCGGAACGGCGAACGGAGAGATGGCGGCGGCAGATCCCTTTGCGGCGGATTACAGGCTACCCCCCGAGGCGCTCGCCATGGCGCTCGACCGCGCGCTCGCGCGCCTGGGCGAAGAGGACGCGGTCTCGCTTCCCCTGCTCGGGCTGCGCGCCTGCCGGCGCCTGATCGGCGCCACCGCCCACCTACCCTTCCGCCCCGCGACGCCCGTCGTTGGCGAGGGCGAAGACGCGGTGCATCAGGACTTCCATCTGTGCATGAGCTTTCCGGAGCGCAGCCTGTTCCACGCCTTCGCCGGCTCGCTCGGGCGCCTCGTCGACGCAAGCCTCGCCCGCCTCGATCCGGCGCCGCTGGCCCAGCCGTTCCGCTTCAACGACCTGGTCGTGCAGCGCTACCCGAAGGGCTCCCTCGGCATCACCGCGCACCGGGACCACACCCGCTACCAGGGCCTGGTCGCGCTGGTCACGCTCGCCGGCACGGCCCGGTTTTTCGTCTGCGCCGAGCGCTCGGGACGGGGCGCGCGCGAGGTGCCCTGCCCGCCCGGCGACCTGTTGCTCATGCGCGCCCCGGGCTTCGCCGGGCGCCGCGACCGGCCGTTCCATTACCTCAGCGACGTGACCCAGGCGCGGCTCGCCCTCGGACTGCGCTACGACCTGCGCGCCGAGTAAACGGCCTATGCGCAGCGACGACTTCGACTTCGACCTGCCGCGCAAGCTGATCGCCCAGCACCCGGCCGTCCCGCGCGACGCGGCGCGGCTGCTGGTCGTCGGCAACGGCTTGCGCGACCGCGGCGTGCAGGACCGTGGCGTGCGCGACCTGCCCGCCTTGCTGCGCCCCGGCGACGTGATGGTGGTCAACGACACCCGGGTCATCCCGGCGCGCCTGTTCGGACGGCGCGGCGCGGCGAACGTCGAGGTAACGCTGACCGAACCCGAGGAGACGGCCGGCGGCGGCGACCGCTGGCGCGCCTTCGCAAGGCCGGCCAAGCGACTCAGGCCCGGCGACCGGATCGAGTTCGGCGACCGCCTCTCGGCGCGGGTCGCGGCCAAGGGCGAACGCGGCGAGGTCACCCTGCTTTTCGATCCCGGCGCAACCGAACTGCGCGCCAAGCTGGAGCGCGTCGGGGCCATGCCGCTGCCGCCCTACATCCGGCGCGCACGCGGCGGGAGCGACCGCGACCGCGACGACTACCAGACGATCTTCGCCGCCAGGGACGGCGCCGTCGCCGCCCCGACCGCGGGACTGCATTTCACGCCCGAACTGTTGGCGGCGCTCGATGCGCGCGGCGTGGCCCGCGTCGTGGTCACGCTGCACGTGGGCGCGGGCACCTTCCTGCCGGTCACCGCGGCGGACCCGCACGACCACCGCATGCACGCCGAGTGGGGCGAGATCACGCCCGGCGCGGCCGCGGCGGTCAACGCCGCCAAGGCAAAGGGCGGGCGCGTGGTCGCGCTCGGCTCCACGGCGCTACGCCTCTTGGAGACGGCGGCGGACGATAAAGGCGATCTGCATCCCTTTACCGGCAAGACCGATATCTTCATCCTGCCGGGCTATCGCTTCCGCATCGTCGATCTCATGCTCACCAACTTCCACCTGCCGCGCTCGACGCTGTTCATGCTGGTCTGCGCCTTCGCCGGGACGGCGCGCATGAAGCGCGCCTACGCCCACGCGATGGAAGCGGGCTACCGCTTCTACTCCTACGGCGACGCCTGCCTGCTCGCCCCGGAGGCGCGGCCATGAGCGCGCCGGGCGTCGCCTTCGAGGTGCTCGCGCGCGACGGCGCGGCGCGGCGCGGCCGCCTGACGACCGCCCATGGGACGGTCAACACCCCGGCCTTCATGGCGGTCGGCACCGCCGGCAGCGTCAAGGGCCTGACGCCCGAGGAGATCGCCGCGACCGGCACCGAGATCGTCCTCGGCAACACCTATCACCTGATGCTGCGCCCCGGGCCGGAGCGCATCGCGCGCCTGGGCGGCCTGCACCGCTTCATGAGTTGGCCAAACCCGATCCTGACCGATTCCGGCGGCTACCAAGTCATGTCCCTGGCCGATCTGCGCCAGATCACCGAAGACGGCGTCACCTTCAAGTCGCACCTCGACGGCAGCCGTTACGCGCTGACCCCCGAACGCGCGGTCGAGATCCAGGCGCTCTTGGGTGCCGACATCGCCATGGTGCTGGACGAATGCACGCCCCATCCGGTCGACGAGGGATGCGCGGCCGAGTCCATGCGCCGCTCGCTCCGCTGGGCCGAGCGCTCGCTTGCCGCCTTCGAGGCCAGGCCGGGCCATGGCCTCTTCGGCATCGTCCAGGGCGCCATGATTCCCGAGCTGCGCCGCGAGTCGGCGGCGGGACTGGTCGAGATGGGCTTCGACGGCTACGCCCTCGGCGGCCTGGCCGTCGGCGAAGGCCGGGAGACCAGGCTCCAGATGATCGAGGAGACCGTCCCCGCGCTGCCCGCGGAGCGGCCGCGCTACCTCATGGGCGTCGGCAAGCCGGCGGACCTGGTCGAGGCGGTGGCGCGCGGCATCGACATGTTCGACTGCGTGCTGCCGACGCGCTCGGGCCGCACCGGCCAGGCCTTCACCCGGCGCGGCACGCTCAACATGAGCAACGCGCGCCACCGGGAGGACCCGCGTGCCGTCGACCCGGACTGCGGCTGCGCCACCTGCCGCAACCACGGCCGCGCCTACCTCCACCACCTGTTCCGCGCCGGCGAGATGCTCGGACCGGTGCTGTTGACCCGGCACAACCTGTATTACTATCAGGCGCTGATGGCGGCCCTGCGCGGCGCCATCCAGGCCGGGCGCCTCGGCGCGTTCATCGCCGCCTTCGAGGCCCAGCAGGCCGAAGGCGATTTGGAGCCGATATGACCGAGACCAAGACCGAGACCGAGTCCCAGTCTCTGACCCAACTGGGCGCCAAGGCGGAGCTGCCGGCCTCGCCCGAGGCGGCCAAGATCGAGACCGTGCCCAACCCGCACCCGGGCACGCTCTACCTGGTGCGCTTCACCTGCCCGGAGTTCACCTCGCTCTGCCCGGTGACCGGCCAGCCGGACTTCGCCCATCTGGTGATCGACTACGTGCCCGAGGCGGCGCTGGTGGAGAGCAAGTCGCTCAAGCTCTATCTCGGCTCGTTCCGCAACCACGGCGCCTTACACGAGGACTGCACGCTCGCCATCGCCAAGCGCCTGATCGCCGCGCTCGAGCCCCGGTGGCTGCGCATCGGCGGCTACTGGTACCCGCGCGGCGGCATGCCGATCGACGTCTTCTACCAGTCCGGCCCGCCGCCCGAGGGCCTGTGGCTGCCCGACCAGGGGGTCCAGCCCTACCGCGGCCGGGGCTGAGGCGGCTGCGCCCCATGCTGACCGACCCCAAGGCCGCGATCCGCGACCAGGCGCTCGAACTCGGCTTCGACGCGGTCGGTTTCGCCGCGCCACAGCTGGCCGAGGGCGCGCGGGCGGACCTGGCCGAGTACCTGGCGCGCGGCTACCACGGCGACATGGGCTGGCTGGCGAAGAACGCGGCGCGGCGCGGCGACCCGGCCGCGCTCTGGCCCGAGGCCCGGAGCGTGGTGGTGCTGGGCCTCGACTACGGCCCGGCCGAGGACCCGCTCAAGCTGCTCTCGGCCCCGGAGCGCGGCGCGATTTCGGTCTACGCGCGCGGCCGCGACTACCACGACGCGCTCCAGACGCGCCTCAAGGCGCTCGGGCGCTGGATGGCCGAGGCCTTCGGCTGCCAGGTGAAGGTCTTCGTCGACACGGCGCCGGTCATGGAGAAGCCGCTCGCCCAAGCCGCCGGCCTCGGCTGGCAGGGCAAGCACACGAACCTCTTGGCGCGCGGCCACGGCTCCTGGCTGTTCCTGGGCGAGGTGTTCACCACCCTCGAGCTGACCCCCGATGCGCCGGAGCGCGATCACTGCGGGACCTGCCGGCGCTGCCTCGACGCCTGCCCGACCGATGCGTTCCCGGCGCCCTACCGGCTCGACGCAAGGCGCTGCATCTCGTACCTGACCATCGAGCACAAGGGCCACATCGCGCGCGAGTTCCGCGCCGCCATGGGCAACCGGATCTATGGCTGCGACGACTGCTTGGCGGTCTGCCCCTGGAACAAGTTCGCAAAGCGCGCGACCGAGCCCGCGCTGCTGCCGCGCGCCGAGTTGAGCGCGCCGCGCCTGGCCGACCTGGCGCGCCTCGACGACGCGGCGTTTCGCCGGCTCTTTTCGGGCACCGCGATCAAGCGCACGGGGCGCGACCGCTTCGTCCGCAACGTGCTGATCGCGCTCGGCAACGGCGGCGACCCGAAACAGGTCCCGACGGTCGAGGCCTTGCTCGACGACGCCTCGCCGCTGGTGCGCGCCATGGCGGTCTGGGCGCTCGCGCGCCTGGCCGAGGCGCCGAGCTTCGCCCGCGCCCGCGACCGGCGCCTGCCGAACGAAGACGACCCGGCCGTGCGCGGCGAGTGGGAATTCGGCGCCGGCTGAAGCGCCTGTGTAGCTCACCTAGGCGCCGATGAGTCTATCCGCTCGCCGCCAGGTCATGAACCACAGAGACACAGAGGCACAGAGAACCAACACAAGAATCACCACAAAGACACAAAGGCACTAAGAAATTTTAGGTTGCGCGCTTTGCGCGCTTAAACCCTCTTCGTGTTCTTTGTGTCTTCGTGGTCAAATATCTTTTCTTCCTCTGTGCCTCTGTGTCTCTGTGGTGAATATTTTTTGGGGATGCTCAGAACTATCTCATTTTACTCCGTGGGTTCGGGTCTGGGCATGCACAGGAAGCTGGCGCGGACCGGTTGGAGCAGGCCGCAGGGCGTCCAGAACGAATCTTTGTCCCGGTAGCTCACCGCGCCGTCCCGGCACTCGTAGCGCGCCTCATCGAGCACCTCCTCGGGGATGTTGAGCAGGTTGCCGTAACAGACCGAGACGATCCTGGGCCCCGGTCAGTCGCCGGAGCCGTCCGGCGGCGGTTCCTTTCGGCGCGCGGCAGGCGGGCGCGGCAGGCGGGCGCGGCGCTCGAGGTCGCCGAGCGCCTCGGTCACGTTGCGCGCGTAGAGCCGGGCTGCGTCCTGGCGCGGTTCGTAGTCCCAGGGCGCGGGACGACCCCGGCGTAGCGCCTCGAACACCAGGCGCCGGCGGCGCTGGCTGATGACCACCCGGCGCCTGAGCGCGGCGAAGTCCCAGCGCTCGGCCACCTCCTCGGCGAAGGCGGCTTCCCGTTGCTCCTGCGTGGGGTCGCCCGCGAGGTTCGCAAGCTCATGGGGATCGGCCTCGAGGTCGAAGAGCTGCGCCGGCGCCCCCTCCCCGACCACGTACTTGTACGCGCCGCGCCGGATCATGACCAGCGGCCCGGCCGCGCCCTCGCCCAGGTATTCGCCGTGGACCGCGTCGGGCCAACCCTCCGCGCGCCCCTCCATGAGCGGCGCCAAGCTGTTGCCCGGCAGCGGCCCGGCCTCGGCGGCGCCGCCGGCGAGATCGATCAGCGTCGGACAGAGGTCGAGAAGCGACACGTTGTCTTTGACCCGACGTGGCGCGAAGCGCCCCGGCGCGTGCACGACCAGCGGCACCCGCGCGGCCCATTCGTAGAACGTCATCTTGTACCACATGCCGCGCTCGCCCAGCATCTCGCCGTGGTCGGAAGTCAACACGACGATGGTGTCCTCGGCCAGCCCGGCGGCCTCGAGCGCGGCCACGAGCGCGCCCACCTTGTCGTCGACGTAGGAGATCGCGCCGTAATAGGCGCGCCGCGCCGCCAGCACGCGCGCCTCGGTGAGCGCGTAGCGCCCCATGTCGCAGAGGTCGTAGAGCCGGCGGCTGTGCGGGTCGCGCTCGGCGTAGGGAATCGCCGGCACCGTGGGCGGGTCGATCTCGTCCTCGGCGTAGCGCGCCCAGTATTCCTCCGCGATGGTGAAGGGGTCGTGGGGATGAGTGAAGGAGACCAGCAGCAGGAACGGCCGCGGATCGTCGTCGCGCGCCAGGTCGTAGACCTTGCGCACCGCCTGATGCGCCACCTCGTCGTCGAAGTCGATCTGCATGGAACGCGCGCAGGGCCCCGCCTCGACCACGCTCGACATGGTGTGGAAGTAATCCTGGCGCGCCTCGGGATCATCCCAATTCGGCGTCCAGCCAAAGTCGGCGGGATAGATGTCGGTGGTCAGGCGCTCCTCGAAGCCGTGCAGCTGGTCCGGGCCGACGAAGTGCATCTTGCCGGCGAGCACGGTGCGGTAGCCCAGGCGCCGCAGGCGGTGGGCGAAGGTCGGCACCGAGGCCGGGAACTCGGCCGCGTTGTCGAAGGCGCCGATCTCGGAGGGCATCAGCCCGGCGAGCATGGAGAAGCGCGACGGCGCGCAGAGCGGCGAATTGCAGTAGGCGTTCTCGAACACCACCCCGGCCTCGGCGAGCGCGGCCATGTGCGGCGCCTTGACCACGGCATGGCCGTGGAACGGCAAGGCCGGCGCCGCCATCTGGTCGGCCTGGACGAAGAGGATGTTGGGGCGTTTCGCGGACATGATCGTGGACCTGAGTTTCGCGACTCATACTAAATACCAGGTTTGCCCTCCCGCTGCCCGCCGCTAAGGTGGAGCCTCCATGCTCGAAGTTCGCGCCCTCAGCCGCCCCGGCCTGGCGCCGGTCGATCTCGACCTGGCCGCCGGCGAGGCGCTCGCCCTGCTCGGCCCCTCGGGCTCGGGCAAGACCCTGCTGTTGCGCGCGATCGCCGATCTCGACCCCAACCAGGGCCGGGTCGGCCTCGACGGCGAGGACCGCGAGGACGTGCCCGCGCCGACCTGGCGCCGGCGGGTCACCTACCTCTCGACCGAGCCGGGCTGGTGGGCGGAGCGGGCGGGCGAGCACTTCCCCGATGCCGCGGGAGCCAAGGCCCTGCTGCCGCCGCTCGGCCTGCCCGAGGACATGATGGCGCGCCCGATCGCGGAGTTGTCCACCGGCGAGCGCCACCGCCTGGCGCTGGCCCGGGTGCTGGTCCAGGCGCCGCGCGTGCTGCTGCTCGACGAGCCGACCTCGGGCCTCGACCAGGAGACCACGCGCATGGTCGAGGCGGTCTTGCGCGCGCGCCTGGCGGACGGCGCCGCGATCCTGTTCTCGACCCACGACGAGGCCCTGGCCGCGCGCCTCGGCGACCGCTGCGTGCGCGTGCGCGACGGCCGGGTCGAGACAGAAACACCATGACCGCGACCTACATCACCCTCGATTACCTCGACCTCGGGTTGGCCGCGCTGCTGCTCGTGCTGAACGGCGCCCTGTCGATCTGGCTGCGCCTCGGGCTCGAGCGCCAGCTCCTGATCGCGGCGCTGCGCATGTGCGTGCAACTCGGCCTCATGGGCCTCGTGCTCAAGACCCTGTTCGCCGTGGTCTCGCCCTGGCTCACCGGGCTCGCGGTCGTGGTCATGGTGGCCTTCGCCGGGCGCGAGGTCATGGCCCGCCAGGAGACCCGCTTCCGCGGCTTCTGGGCCTACGGGCTGGGCACCACCTCGGTCCTGTTCGCCGGTACCCTGGTCACCGTGTTCGCGCTGGCCACCCAGATCCAGGCCGATCCCTGGTACCACCCGCGCTACGCCATCCCGCTGCTCGGCATGATCCTGGGCAACACCATGACCGGCATCGCGATCGGGCTGAACACGCTGACCGGGCGCGTGAAGCGCGAGCGCGCGGCGATCGAGACCATGCTGGCCCTCGGCGAGACCCGGGCCGCGGCGTTCCGGCCCTTCGTGCGCTCGGCCGTGCGCAACGGCCTGATCCCGATCGTCAACGCCATGTCGGCGGCCGGCGTGGTTTCGCTGCCCGGCATGATGACCGGTCAGATCCTCTCGGGCGTCGAGCCCATGGAAGCGATCAAGTACCAGATCCTGATCATGTTCCTGATCGCCGGCGGCACGGCGTTGGGCGTGGTCACCGCGGTGCACGCCGGCGCGCTGCGCTTGAGCGACGCGCGCCACCGCCTGCGCCTCGACCGCCTGGCGGGCAACTGAGGCCAAGTCTCGTTGATACCCGGCCAGGCCCTCGGCGCCGCTCTTCCCGGCCCTTGGGCCGGGCGCCTTCCGGTGTCATGAATGGACCGGGCCCGCGGGGCGAAGGGGCTGGCCCAGTGCTCCGTCCTCGGCTACGCTCGGTCTCCGGCACAGCGGTCGCGGGTCGCAGGTACCAGTCGGGAGATCGCGAAGCCGACCTGAACCGGCCGTTTCGGCGAATCCTGGTCTATCGGGGTCTCCGATGTGCTTTCGCGGCGATCACTTGGCGATGAGGCTTTCCGGTACGCTGATCGGGGTCGGATTTCTGTTACTCGGCATCTTTGCGGTAATCGGACCGGGCGTGCCCACATCCGAGGCGAACCAGGACAAAGCGTTCTGGTTTGGAATGCATCTGATCGTTGGGGGCGCCATAGCTGTTTTCGCCTCCTGGACCGCCAAAGACCTGAACGGCATCTGGTGCCGCCATCCGCGCCGCTGGGGATCGAGCGGGCGCGTCGATCGCTAAGCGATCTCTTGCGTGCCGTTGGGCTGGGCGGCTTCCGGTGCCCGGAGCGAACGGGCCGGTGCTCAATCGCTTTCGGCGATGTCCTCGTTCCAGATCTCCGGGTGCTCGCGGATGAAGCGGCCCATGAGCGCGATGCAGTCCGGGTCCTGCAGGAGCGCGACCTCGACGCCGCGCCCCGATAGGAAGCCGATGTCGCCGGCGAAGTTCTCGTCCTCGCCGACCACGACGCGCGGGATGCCGAACTGGATGATCGCGCCGGAGCACATCATGCAGGGGCTCAAGGTCGTATAGAGCGTTACGTTCTTGTAGTGCCGGCGGCGCCCGGCGCGGCGCAGGCAGTCCATCTCGCCGTGGGCGATGGGGTCGCCCTCCTGGACGCGGCGGTTGTGGCCGGCGCCCACGACCGCGCCGTCTTCGACCATGACCGCGCCGATCGGCAGCCCGCCCTCGTCGTAGCCGGTCTTGGCCTCGGCGTAGGCAAGCGCCATGAACTTGCGGTGCTCGTCGCTCGGCTCGATGATCGGCATGGCTGCTCCCCGTCGAAATCCCCTTCCCTAACCGATCGCCGCCTTACTTGGTGCCGTAGAGGCGGTCGCCGGCGTCGCCCAGGCCGGGCACGATGTAGCCGTGGCCGTTCAGGCGATCGTCGATCGCGGCGGTAATGATGTGGACGTCCGGATGCGCCTCGCTGAACGCCTGGATGCCCTCGGGCGCGGCCAGCAGGCAGACGAACTTGATGTTGTTCGCGCCCTCCTCCTTGAGGCGGCCGACCGCCGCCACCGCCGAGTTGCCGGTCGCCAGCATGGGATCGACGACGATCACCAGGCGGTCGCTCAAGTCGCGCGGCACCTTGAAGTAGTACTCCACGGCGACCAGGGTCTCCGGGTCGCGATACAGCCCGATGTGCCCGACGCGCGCCGAGGGTATCAGTTCGAGCATGCCTTCGAGCAGCCCGTTGCCGGCGCGCAGGATCGAGACCAAGACCATCTTCTTGCCCTCGAGCCGGGGCGCGGTCATCTTGGTCAGCGGGGTCTCGATTTCCTCGCTGGTCAGCGGCAGGTCGCGGGTCACCTCGTAGCCGAGCAGGAGCGCGATCTCGCGCAGCAGCTGGCGGAACTCGGCGGTGCGGGTTTCCTTGCGCCGCATGAGCGCGAGCTTGTGCTGGACCAGCGGATGATCGACCAAGGTGACGTTATCCGGCATGAGGCTCCCCTTCACCGCTTGTCCGGCCCGGTTTCAGGGCCCGGCTTCGATCTCACCCTACTTTAAAAGACCGTGCCGTCGCTAGCGACCGTTATCGGCGGGCCGCCGCCGGGCCGGCGGTCGCGCGCGATGCGGCGCCCGGCGCTCCAGGTGCCGCCCTCGAGCAGCTTGGCGAGCGGCAGTTCGGCCTCGGTCTTGCCCAAGCACGCGCGCACCAGCGGCGCCAGCGCGTCGAGCAGCGCGACGGTCAACGCGCGCCATTCGACCACGACCTCCGAGCCGACCTCGTGGGTTTCGGTGAGCACACCATCGTGCTTGGGTTCGAGCACGCCCGTGTCGACGAAGAGCCCGCCGTTGCGGTACTCGGCCAGGCCGGTCAGCTCGTCCACGCCCGTGACCGCGATCCCGGCGTCCTCGAGCGGCTCGATCAGCGAGTAGGCAAGCCACTGGGACAGCTTGTGGAACGGCACCAGGCCGTCGGTGAGGTCCCGGGTTCGAACCGCCGGGTGGCGCCAGACGTCGCCCAGGTTGACGCCGCCCAATTCGATGCGGCCCGGCCAGATCGGCCCCAGCCCGTCCAGGACCGCCGCCAGGATCGTGGCGGCCGTCACGGCGCCGTCGTGGGCGCGCGATCGGAGGTAATCGAACAGATTGCCGAGCCTTGGGCGCGCCGCGCCGAACAGCGCCGGCGCGGCCGTGAGTGCCTGCCCCAGCCGGCGCAACAGGGCCGCGCGGCCGGCGAGGCCGACCAGCGGATTGTCCGGCCCGGCCTGGAAGGCCTCGGCCAGGCGGGCCTCGGTCATGGCATCCAGGCCCGCGGCGTCGGCGCGCAACGGCCGCTCCGGGTCGGACGACAGCGCGCCACCGGCGAAGAGCTCGAAGCTCGCGACCGCAAGTCCCTCCGAACGCGCGTAGGTGGCGCCGCTTTCGGGCTCGCGGTAGCGCCAGGCCGCCCCGGCGCCGGCGTCGAGCAACACGCTGGTCACCGCCAGATCGAAGCGGACGCGGGCGGCTTCCTCGGTTCCCGCGCCGCCGATCCGCGCCGCCAGTTCGGCCCAGCGGTCGCGCCCGCCGACGGCGAAATGACGCCAGCGGCTGTGAGTGGGGATATCGAGCGTCGGATAGTTCGCCCGGATCGTCTGGGCGACGTAATCCGCCGCCGCCTCCAGGTGCTCCGCGCGCAACGCGAAATGGGCCAGCCCATCGGCTCTCGCCGCCTCCAGGATCGAGGCGCAACGCGCCCGGATCGCCTGGGGACCGCGCAGCCAGGCGACCGCTTCAGCCGGGTCGTTCAGGTTCGGCACGCTCAGTAGTCGGGTAAGCCGCGCCCCTTGGTCTCGGCGAGCGCCGCGGCGTCGGGGGTGGGCTCCTCGGTGAAGTAGCCGGCCGCCTTCTTGGCCTCCATCTCGACCCGGGCGTCCTCGGGGATCAGCGCCTCGGGGATCGGCACGCGCTCGACGATCTCGATGCCCTGGCGGACAAGGGCGTCGTACTTCAGGTTGCTCATGGAGACGAAGCGGTCGATCCGGGTGACGCCCAGCCAATGCAGGGTGTCGGCCATGAGCTCCTGGAAGCGCACGTCCTGGACCCCGGCCACGCACTCGGTGCGCTCGAAGTAGGCTTCCGCGGTATCGCCGCCGGCCTGGCGCTTGCGCGCGTTGTAGACCAGGAACTTGGTGACCTCGCCGAGCGCCCGGCCTTCCTTGCGGTTGTAGACGATCAGCCCGGCCCCGCCCTCCTGGGCGGCGCGCACGCAGATCTCGATGCCGTGGACCAGATAGGGCCGGCAGGTGCAGATGTCGGAGCCGAACACGTCGGAGCCGTTGCACTCGTCATGCACCCGGCAGGCCAGCTTGCGCTCGGGATCGGCGATCGCGGCCACGTCACCGAAGATGTAGGCGGTCATGCCGCCGATGGGCGGCAAGAAGACGTGCAGGTCGGGCCGGGTCACCAGCTCGGGGAACATGCCGCCGGTGTTCTCGAACAGGGAGCGCCGCAGATCCTGCTCGGCGACGCCGCAGCGCTTGGCCACGCCCGGCAGGTACCAGACCGGCTCGATCGCGGCCTTGGTGCAGTTGATCTCGCCGCTCTCCAGCACGATCCGGCCGTCGGGCTCGATCCGGCCCGTGCGCAGCGCCTCCTTGATCTCGGGCACGGTCAGGCGCGCCTTGACGACCGCGATCGTCGGGCGGATGTCGATGCCCTCGGCGATCAGGTCCTTGAAGGCCTCGCCGGCTAAATGGCCGAAAGGATCGAGCGAGACGATCTTGTCCGGGTCCGACCACTGCGGGTGCGGCCCGAGCACCTCGGACGGCGCGGTGTCGGTGAGGTCCGGCTTGTGCAGCGGCGACAGGCTGCCGGCGGCAATCGCCAGCGCCCGGTAGAGCGCGTAGGAGCCCGAGTGCGCCCCGATCACGTTGCGCTGGGCCGGATCGGTCAGCGTCCCGATCACCGGACCGCGTTCGCGCGGGTCGGCGGCGCCCCAGGAGATCCGCAGGCGCTTCTCGCCGTCGCGCGGATGGGAGGTCAGCACGATGTGCTTGGTCGGCCGTTTGATCTCGCTCATCTCGACGTGACTCGGTTCTGGCCCGCGGATGCGGCGATTTTACTAGAAAAAAGGGCTTTCCCACAAACCCTTAGTGCCGATATTTCGACCGCCGCGGCGGCTTCGGTCACAGGAAACGCGCGAGGCGGCTAACGACGGCGCGGTGGTCGTGGGGTGGTCCAGGCCGTTGCGCCGCGAGGGTGTCTCACCGTCCGAAGGGGCCATGGTCACCTGCTTCCTCTTATACCAGAGGTCCTTGATAATGACCCATATAGATCGCGCGGGCGAACCGCCGGCCGGCGGCCGGGACCGCACGCCAAGCTGGCCACGACGAGTGCCCACATGCAGGCCCGGAACGGCCGCAAGAAGGCCGCGCGGTTGCTGGACGGGTTGTTGCAGGGCCAGGGCTAGACACCCGCAACCGCCCTTCAGAACCGCTCCACGCGGTAGGGGCTGACATCCAGGTCGAGGGGCTCGCCGGCGACCATGCCGGCGACGATGCGCGCGGTCATGGGCGCGGCCGTGAGGCCGGTGTGGCCGTGACCGAAGGCGAAGACCACGTCCGGCGCCGTGGGCGCCGGGCCGATCACCGGCAGGCTGTCGGGCAGCGCCGGGCGCTGTCCCATCCACTCGCTCGGCCGCGCGGTGTCGAGCCCCGGCAACAGGCGCTTGGCCAACCGGGCCAGCGCCCGCGCCCGGCGCCAGTTGGGCGCCGCGTCGAGCCCGGCGAACTCGGCCGTACCCGCAACCCGCAGGCCCGGCTCCATGGAGGTGGCGATGACCATGCGCTTGGCCTCGGTCACCGTATGGCGCAGCTCGATGCCCGGCTCGGCGAAGGTGACGTGATAGCCGCGCTCGGCCTCGAGCGGGATCTTGACCCCGATCCAGGCGGCGAGCTTTGCCGACCAGGCGCCGGCGGCGACCACCAGCCGGTCGGCCGCGAACTCGCCCGCCGTGGTCTCCAGGCGCACCGGGCCCGAGGGCTGCGGACTGAGGCCCAGGACCTCGGCCTGGCGGACCTCGCCGCCCAGGCGCTGGAAATATTCGGCCAGGACCTTGACCAGGCGCCCCGGGTTGGTGGTGTGCCCCTGGGGCGCGACCATGACCCCGGACCGGTAGGCCGGGTCGAGCGCGGGCTCGAGTTCACGGAGCTCGCCGCCCGCGAGCGGGGTGAGCGTGGCGCCGCGCTCCTTGCGCAGGCGCCAGTCGGGCGCGTCGAGATCGAAGCCCTGCGGATCGCGCGATACGTGGAGGTAGGCGGACTCGCGAATGAGCTCCGGCGCCCCGGCCTCCTTGGCGAGCGCCTTGTAGAGCGCGACCGTCGGGCCGTTGACCGCGAGCAGGGCATCGGCGATGGCCGGGATGCGCGCGGCCCGGCCGGCGCGCAGGAACCTGACCAGCCAGGGCGCCAGGCGCGGCAGGTACCACGGCCGGATCGCGAGCGGCCCGTCCGGGTCGAGCAGCCAGCGCGGCACCTGGCCGAGCGTGCCGGGCATGGACGCGGGCACGCAGGCCCAGGCCGCGAGCACGCCGGCGTTGCCGAAGGAGCAGGACTCGCCGGGCGCGACGCGGTCGAGGATCGTCACATCGAAGCCCTTCTTGCGCAGCTCGAGCGCGCAGCACACGCCGACGATGCCGGCCCCGATCACGATCGCGCGCGCCGGGGTCCCCGGGGATTTGGATGGCTGGTTCGACACGATCGATCTCCCTGGCCGAGCGCGGACACCTCTAGACCGGATCAGGATTGATCGAACCTACATCGTGGGTTCGATCAATCCTGTGAATCCGGTCTAGATCTATAAGGTAGAGCAGATCGCGGTTGATTGAAATCGCCGACGGCGATTCCAATCAACCGCGATCTGCTCTAGCAGGAACCGGCAGCATGGGAAACGCTTGTCCCGCCCGGACCGGTCCCCTATACCAACCGCCGCCGTCGATACGAGAGCGCCATGAACGAGACCATCGGGCCGATCGAGGTCGGCCGCGCATACAACCCCAACGCAAAACCCGGGACCGCCTACGGCCCCACGCTCGCGGCGATCCTGAGCGAAGCGGGCTTCGAGGCGGCGCGGCGCGAGATCGCCGCCTGGCCCGGCTACGCCCCGACCCCGCTCCGGCGCCTCTCCGGCCTGGCCGCTGCGGCCGGGCTGGCCGAGGTCTGGTACAAGGACGAGGGCGGCCGCTTCGGCCTGGGCAGCTTCAAGGCGCTGGGCGGCGCCTATGCGGTCTGCCGCCTGCTGCAACGCGAAGTGGCGGCGCGCGGCGGCGCGGCGCCGGTCGCTTCGGCCGAGCTGCGCGCCGGCCGGTACGCCGAGGTGGTCGCGGGCATCACGGTCTGCGCCGCGACCGACGGCAACCACGGCCGCTCGGTCGCCTGGGGCGCCCGGGTGTTCGGCTGCCGCTGCGTGATCTACATCCCCGAGGGGGTGAGCGCGGGGCGCCAGCGCGCCATGGAGCGCTACGGCGCCGAAGTTCGGCGCATCGACGGCGGCTTCGACGACGCCGTGCGCCAGGCCGACGCGGACGCCGAGGCCCAGGGCTGGTTCGTGGTCGCCGATACCACCTACCCCGGCTACACCGAGGTGCCGCGCAACGTCATGCACGGCTACACGGTCATGGCCGAAGATGCGATCCACCAGCTGCCCGACGGCGGCGCACTCAGCCATGTGTTCGTCCAGGGCGGGGTCGGCGGCCTGGCGGCGGCGGTGCTGGCGTGCTTCTGGCAACGCTTCGGCGCGTCGCGGCCGTGTTTCATCCTGGCCGAACCCGAAGCCGCCGCCTGTCTCTATGAAAGCGCCAAGGCGGGCCGCCGGGTGGTCGTGCCGGGCGAACTCGATACGGTGATGGCCGGGCTCGCCGCCGGCGAGGTCTCTCACCTCGCCTGGGATATCCTGCGGCCGGGCTGCGACGGTTTCATGACCGTGGCGGACGATGATGCCCGTCATATGATGCGCCGCCTTGGCGAAGGTGGGAGGGGCGGGGACCAGGCAATCGTCGCCGGAGAATCGGCGGTCGCGGGGCTGGTGGCGGCCCTCGCCGCGCGGCGGGCGGAGGCCTTCGGTCTCGACGGCGAATCCTCCGTCCTGGTGATCGGCAGCGAGGGCGCCACCGACCC
>JACZWN010000031.1 GCA_022572105.1 Pseudomonadota bacterium
TCGCGCGGGCGAACCGCCGGAGGGCGTCGGCAAGCCTTGACGATGTCCCGCATCGCCCGCGGCTTCCCTCCTACCCGGCGGATCGCCTGCCCGATCTCTATGGGTCATTATCAGCGCTCCTTGGTATCACGGGCAGGCCAGGCGCTGCCGCTCCTGTTTGGCGCGTTGTATGACGGTCGCGGCGGCCTTGGGATAGCGCTTCAGAAGCTCGACAAAGGTGCCACAAGCGTCGGGCTTGCTGCCCAAGGCGGACAGGGACATGCCCAGCTTGAGCAGGTTATCCGGCGCCTTCCCGCTGTTCGGGTATTCCTGATAGGCCTCCGCGAAGGTGACCGCCGCCTGCTGGTAGTCCTGACGGACGTAAAAGGTCTCGCCGAGCCAGTATTTCGCGTTGCCGGCCAACGGGTCCTGCGGGTTCAGCTCGACGAAGGTGCGCAACGCCAGTTCCGCCTCGCCATAGTTGGCTTGGCTCAAGAGCCCGAAGGCGTGCCGGTACTGCTCCTCCGGCGTCTCGCCCGCAAGGGCATAGCCGGGCGCGGCCGCCTGCTGACCCCCGGGCTGAAGCGCCCCTTGCCGGGCTCCCGGCTGGGCCGTGGGCGATGCCGACTCGACCGGTTGGCTTCGCAGAGCCTCCAGGTCCGCCTGACTGACCGTGCCCAGGACCCGCGGCTGGCCGGTGCCGGCCACACCGGGCGCCGCCTCCGGCCGCGGCGCCTGCTCGAGCTGCAGCAGGCGAAAGTCCGTCTCGGTGGCGAGCCTCTCCAGGCGCTCGCGCAGCTGGTTGTTGCGGTAGACCGTCTCCTCGACCTGGCCGGTGAGCGTGCGCAGTTCCGCCTCGAACTGGGACAGGCGCTGCCCGATCCGGGCCGCCGCGGTGGTCGTGATCCCGCTCGTGCCGGCCGCCGCCCCGGCGGCCGAGGCCGGCGGGGCCTCGCCCTTGTAAACCTGACGCTGCAGCGTGACCAATTCGCGCTGCAGGCGGTCGATCCGGTCGATCAGGGCC
Organism: Pseudomonadota bacterium; assembly: GCA_022572105.1. Taxonomy (GTDB): domain Bacteria; phylum Pseudomonadota; class Alphaproteobacteria; order Kiloniellales; family J153; genus JACZWN01. The sequence continues at coordinate 1,004 of JACZWN010000031.1, forward strand.
CGGGTATTGGCGTCCTGGGCCCAGACCGCCTGGCCGGCGGCGAGTCCGGCGCCCAGGACCAGCACCAAGAAGAAGGTCAGGCGTGCGATGATCCTGACGGCACCCCCCACGGGGGTCCTTGCCGGATGGCGAAACGGATCGGGAAGACGGCGGAACGGCGCGGTCATCACTCATCCTCCGCTGGATTGGCGGCGTTGCCGGGGGATCGGCGCCCAATACCAATAGTCGATGATACCGGTATTAGTTGATGGAAATCTTTGTCAGAAATATGACGGCGGGGCAACGCCATGGCGTTCTTCGACAACGACAGGCCACTTAACGGCGGGCGCGAATCCGGGCGGCAACCATTCAAAACGACCTACCCGGCCCGTTGCACACGGCGAAGGGCCGGACAGGATCCGTTTCAAAACTCTTCGTGGCCCTAGTTGACGACGAAGACGTCGCGCCGATTCTGGGCCCAGGATTCCTCGTTGGATCCGAGAACGGCCGGCCGCTCCTTACCGTAGCTGATCGTGGAGAGCCGGTTCGGAGCGACGCCCAAAGCCACGAGGTAATCGTGGGCCGAACTTGCACGCCGCTCGCCAAGCGCGAGGTTGTATTCGCGCGTGCCGCGCTCGTCGGCATGGCCCTCGATCCCGATGGTGGTCGCCGGATAGCTGCTCATCCATGCCGCCAGGGCCTCGGCCGTGGCCCGAGCCTCCGGCGCCAGATCGCTCTTGTCGTAATCGAAGAAGATGCGATCGCCCACATTGACCACCAAGTCTTCCTGCGAACCGGGGGTGGGACCCGAGATCATAGTGGTCGGCGCCGTCGTCGTCGAGGTCGTGGCGGTGGTGGCCGCCGTCATCGTCCCCGCGGACTCCTCCGACGGTGTTTCACAGGCTGCCAGCAGAAGAGCGGCCGCGAAAATGGTAAGGAACTTAAAGCGCATGGGATGGCCTCTCGAGAAGTCCCCGGATACAGGTGAGGAATGGGTTGACCTAGATCTGGTAATAACGAGGCCCCCCTTAAGAAAGGGATAAGACCCGCACCGCCGACATCCTGCTGGCAGCGTCGGAAAAGTATACCGGCATCCCTAGGGAATCAAGGGGGACCACGCCGGGTCGGATCCGTCGACCGGGGTCACGATCTCGCGCTCGTTGAATCCGGTCAGATCGATCGTGTGAAGTTTCGAGCTCACCGTCCCGTTTTTGTCGGCCCGCCCCTGACGGTAGAACGACAGAACGCGTCCATTGGGCGCCCAGGTCGGAGCCTCGACCAGGTATCCCTTGGTCAGCATGCGCTCGCCGCTGCCGTCCGGGCGCATCACACCGATGAAGAATTCGCCCTGGTGCATGCGCGTGAAGGCGATCAGGTCGCCGCGCGGCGACCAGACCGGCGTCGCATAGCGGCCCTTGTTGAAGGTGATGCGCCGGACGTTGTTGCCGTCCGCCGACATGACGTAGAGCTGCTGGCTGCCGCCCCGGTCCGAATTGAACACGATCTCCTGGCCGTCCGGCGAATAGGACGGCGAGGTGTCGATGGCCGGGTGGTTGGTCAGGCGCACCACCTTTCGGGTGCGCAGGTCCATGGTGTACACCTCGGTGTTGCCCTGACGCGCCAGGCTCATGATCACCTTGTTACCGTCCGGCGAGAAGCGCGGCGCGAAGGTCATGCCGGGAAAATCGCCCAAGACCTCCTGCTGGCCGGTGTTCAAATTGAACAGATAGACCCGCGGCGTCTTGGAGATGTAGGACAGGTAGGTGATCTCCTGGGTGGTCGGTGAGAAGCGCGGGGTCAGCACCAGGGAACCGCCGTCGGTCAGGAAGCGGTGGTTGGCGCCGTCCTGGTCCATGATCGACAGGCGCTTGACCCGGCGGTTCTGCGGGCCGGTCTCGGAGATGTAGACGATGCGCGTGTCGAAGTAGCCGTCCTCGCCGGTCAGCCGCTTGTAGATGGCGTCGGAGATGATGTGGGCGACGCGGCGCCAGTTGGTCGGGGTCGTGAAGTAGGCCAGCCCGGTCATCTGGGTCTCGGCGAAGACGTCCCAGAGCCGGAACTCGACCCGCAGGCGCCCGTCGACCTGGACCTGGGTGCTGCCGCCGATCAGCGCCTGGGCGTTGATCAGGCGCCAGTCGCCGAAGCGCGGGCCGGCGCGCAGCGTGTTCGGGTCCTGAATGAAGGCGCCCTTGTCGATCGGCCGGAACAGGCCGCTACGCTCCAGATTGGCGGCGATAACCCCGGCGATGTCCGCGCCGACCTTGGTCTCGTCGGGCGACTCGCCGAAGAAATCCGTGACCGCGACGGGCAACGGCTCGACGAAGCCGCGGGTGATGTCGATCACCAGTTCGGCGCGCGCCGGCGTCGCGCCGCACAGGATCGCGGCAATGCCAAGGACGAAATAGTTTCGCCAGGCCAAAAAAAGCTTCATCACGGATGCCATCACGTCCCCCGAACCTCTCCCATCATGTCCCGAACATCTGTCGCGGATCGAATCGTAATGTCAACTGGCGCCAGATGTCGTACTTGCGTAGCGGCAGCCGGAACGGGCTGCACCGACTGATGGCGCGCTTGGCGTTTTCGGCGGCGCTGCGGAAGAATCCGTCCTGGACCATCCGCACCACGTCGACGATATCCACCCTTTGCACCGAGCCGTCCTGATTGAGCAACACCTTGATCTCGACGACGATGTCCTCGGCGCCGCGCGCGCCCGGGTCGATGCGCCAGCAGTTGCGCAACTGGTCCTGGATGGCGCGCGCCATTTCGTTTTGCTCGAGCGCGCTGGCGCTTAGGGTGGCGGCCCCTCGTATCTGGGCCTTGGCCATCGGTTCGCGCCGCCGATTGGGCTGGTCGCGCAGCTTCTCGACGTTGCGCAGGATCGTGGTCAGCTGGTCCGGTTTCGGCTGCTCGTGCTTCTTGTTCTTGTCGGGCATGGCCACCCTGATATTGGGCCGGCGCTTCGGCTTGGGCGGCGGCGGCTTGGCCAGCTTCTCCGGCTCGGGCTCGGGCTTGGCCTCGGGCGGCGGCACGGGTTCGGGCTCGGGTTCCGGCTCGGGCGCCACCGGCTCCGGGACCGCCTTGGCTTCCTGTTTGGGGGGTTCCGGCTCGGGCGCGACCTCTTCGGCCATCTGCTCGGGTTCGGGCTCGGGTTCCGGCTCCTCCTCCTCGAGCAGAATCATCTCGATCGGGATCACGGTCTGGGTGGGCGGGTCCACGGACGACGGCAGGCCGATCACCAGGACGCCGATCACGACGCCGTGAAATAAACCGGAAAGAGCTGCCCCATCGCGCATGGCTCGGTCGTCTCGGCTTCCTGACTACTCGTCGGTCTTGCGTTTCCGGGCCTTGCGGCCCAGGCCCTTGGGCAACTCGGCAATCAGCGCCACGCGGGTGAAGCCGGCGACGTTGACCGTGCCCATGACCTCCAGGACCCGGCCGTAGTTGATGCTCTTGTCGCCGCGCACGTAGATCCGGGTATCGGGCTTGTTGTCGGTGATCGCCGCCAGGCGGGGCACCAGGTTTTCCAGCTCGACCTCGGTATCCTGGATAAAGATCACGCCCTCGGCGTTGACGGTTATGACCAGCGGCTCCACGGATTCGGCGATCGACTTGGCCTTGATCTTGGGCAGATCGACGGGCACGCCGACGGTCAAGAGCGGCGCCGTGATCATGAACACGATCATGAGCACCAGCATGACGTCGACGAAGGGCGTGACGTTGATCTCGCTGAGCGGTTTGTAGCTCCCGCGCCGACGGCCGCCGCCGCCGTTCCTGGACAGGAATTCACTGGCCATGGCGGCTATCTCTCGTCGAGCTGGCGCGACAGGATGGCGCCAAATTCGCCGGCGAAGGCATCGAGCCGCCCGGCGTAGCGTCCCAGGTCTTCGGACAACTTGTTGAAGCCGATCACCGCCGGAATCGCGGCGACCAGGCCGAGCGCCGTGGCGAACAGCGCCTCGGCGATGCCCGGGGCGACGACCGCCAGGCTGGTGTTCTCGGAAGCGGCGATCGAGGTGAACGCGTTCATGATGCCCCAGACCGTCCCGAACAGCCCGACGAAGGGCGCCGCCGAGCCGACCGAGGCGAGGAAGATCATGTGCCGCTCGAGGCGTTCCATCTCGCGCCCCAGGGTGATCTGCATGACCCGCTCGATGCGCTGCTGGAGGCTCACCTTGGAGTGATCGCCCGCGACGCCGCCACGCTCGGAGGAGCGGTGCCACTCGCGCATCGCCGAGACGAAGACCGAGGACATCGGGTCCTGCGGCTCCCGGTCGATATCGTCGTAGAGGTCGTCCAGCGACCCGCCCGACCAGAACGCCTCCTCGAAGCGCTCGGCATAGACCTTCAGGCGGCGCATGCGGATGACCTTTTCGAAGATGATCGCCCAGGTCCAGAACGAGGCGGCCACCAAGAGCAGCAGGACCAGCTGGACCACGATATCGGCCTCGAAGAACAGGCCCCAGATGGTCATGTCGTAGTTGACCGAGCCCCCGAGCGCGAGTGTGTCGACCGCTTGATTTTCCATGGACTAACCTTGCTCCCGCGGTTGAAGGTAGGGTTCGAGCGCCTGGCGCAGCGGCGCCGGAATGCGCGTCGGGCGCCCGTCCCCGCGCAGACAGGCGACGCGAACCTCGATCCGCACCAATTCCTCGGTGCCGCGCCATACCGCCTGCACGGCCGAGACCGTGGCGCCGGCCAAATCGACGATCCGCGAGCGCACCTCGATCAGATCGTCGAGACGCGCCGGATACCGGAAATCGATGGTGCAGTCGCGTACCGCAAAGGCCATGCCATAGCGGCTCGCCATTTCCGATTGGTTAATACCGGACAAACGCAACATCTCCGTACGCGCCCGTTCCGCATACCTCAAGTAGTTCGCGTAGTAGACGATGCCACCCGAATCCGTATCTTCGTAGTAGACCCGGATCGGCAGGCAGTGGGTGCCGTTCTCGATCCGGCCGGACAGCTCGCTCACGCCCCGTCCTCTCCGTTTGCCGCCAGAAGATCGAGTTGCGCCAAGTCGCGCGGCGCCTCGCGGCCCAGATAGCCGTAGCCGGCGACGGTCAACGCGCGCCCGCGCGGCGTGCGCTGAAGCAGCCCCTGCTGGATCAGGTAGGGCTCGATGACTTCCTCGATAACGTCGCGCTGCTCCGAGAGCGCCGCGGCCAGGGTCTCGACCCCGACCGGACCGCCGCCGTAGTTGTCGGCGATGATCGCCAGATAGTGCCGGTCCATGGCGTCCAGGCCGCGCTGGTCCACCTCCAGGCGGGCGAGCGCCGCATCGGCCGCGGCGGCGTCGATCGATTCGATGTCCAAGACCGAGGCGAAGTCGCGCACCCGCCGCAGCAACCGCCCGGCCACCCGCGGGGTCCCGCGCGAGCGCCGCGCGATCTCGCGCGCGCCGTCCTCGGTCACGGTCACCTCGAGCACCCGGGCGCCGCGGGCGACGATCTCGCGCAGCTCGTCGGCCTCGTAGAACACCAGCCTGAGCGGGATGCCGAAGCGCTCGCGCAGCGGCGAGGTGATCAGCCCGGAACGCGTGGTCGCCCCAATCAGCGTGAACGGCGGCAGGTCGATGCGCACCGAGCGCGCCGACGGACCCTCGCCGATGATCAGGTCGAGCTGGAAGTCCTCCATGGCGGGATAGAGGATCTCCTCGACCGCCGGCGCCAGGCGGTGGATCTCGTCGATGAACAGGACGTCGAGCGGCTGCAGGTTGGTCAGGATCGCGGCCAGGTCGCCGGCGCGCGCAATGACCGGGCCCGAGGTGGCGCGAAAGCCGACCCCCATCTCGCGCGCCACGATCTGCGCCAGCGTCGTCTTGCCCAGCCCCGGGGGTCCGTGCAGGAGCACGTGATCGAGCGCCTCGCCGCGGCCGCGCGCGGCGTCGACGAAGACCCGCAGGTTCTCGCGCAGCTGGCGCTGGCCGATGAACTCGTCGAGGCTCGCCGGCCTGAGCGACGACTCGGCGGCGTCGCGCGCGTTGAATTCGGCGGCCACGACGCGCGCGTCGGTCATGCCGAAAGCTCCTTAAGGCCGGCCTTGATGACCGCTTCGAGCGGCGCGTCGGCGCCCAGCTCGTGGGTCGCCTGGACGACCGCGCCGAACGCCTCGCCACGCTGGTAGCCGAGATTGACCAGCGCCGAGACCGCATCCTCGGACAACGCCGGCGCGCCGCCCCGCGCCGCCGCGGCGGTGCCCCCGGCGAGCGCGGCGGCCGGCCCGAGGGCGAGCTTGCCGGCCTTGTCCTTGAGCTCCGCGACGATGCGCCCGGCCAGCTTGGGGCCGACGCCGTTGGCGCGGGTCAGCGCGCTCTTGTCCTGCGCCGCGATCGCCTGGATCAGCTCCGAGGGCGGCAGCACCGAGAGGATGGCGAGCGTCATCTTCACGCCGACGCCCTGGACCGTGGACAGCAGGCCGAACCAGTCCCGCTCGGCCGCCTGCAGGAAGCCGTAGAGATGAATGTGGTCCTCGCGCACGTGGGTCTCGATCAAGAGGCTGACCAGCTCGCCCGTCCCGGGCAGGTTGGACAGCGTCCGGTTCGAGCAGTGGACCAGGTAGCCGACGCCGGAGACGTCGACGATGACCCAGTCCTCGCCCGAGGAATCCACCAGCCCGGTCAGCTTGCCGATCATGGCCGCCCTCCCCGCGCCGCGTTGGCGCTACGCTGCTCGGCGGCGGCCCAGCGGCGCCCGCTGGCCGCGGTGTGGGCATGGCAGATGGCGACCGCCAAGGCATCGGCCGCATCCGCCGTCGCGATTTCGCACCCCGGCAGCAAGCGTCCGACCATCATGGCGACCTGCTCCTTGCTCGCGTGGCCGGTGCCGACCACCGCCTGCTTGACGATCATCGGCAGGTACTCGGCGACCGGCATGGGGCTGAGCGCCGGCGTCAACAGCGCGATGCCGCGCGCCATGCCGAGCTTGAGCGTCGAGGACGGGTTCTGGTTGGACAGGCTGGTCTCCACCGCCGCCTCGTCGGGCGTGTACTCGGCGAGCACCGCCGAGATGCCTTCGTGCAACTGGACCAAGCGCTCGGCCACCGGGCGCGCCGAATCGGAGGCCACCACGCCGTTGGCGACGTGGCGCAACCGGTTGCCGTCGGCCTCGATAACGCCCCAGCCGGTACGGCGCAGGCCCGGGTCCAGTCCGATGACGCGCATGCTCCCCCGCTGTTCCCGCTTCTTGGCCGCCGGTCAGGCCGTCAGCCGAGTCATGATCGCGTCGGCGATCTCGAAATTCGCCGCCACCTGTTGAACGTCGTCGTTGTCGTCCAGGGCGTCGAGCAGCTTGAGCAAGGTCTCGGCGTGCCGCTCGTCGACATTCACCGTGGTTTGCGGCTTCCACGCGAGGTGCGCCTCGCGCGGATCGCCGAAGCGCCCCGTCAGCGCATCGCGCACGGTGTTGAAGTCGTCCGGATCGCAGGTGATCTCGTGGCCCTCGGCCGTGCTCTCGACGTTGTCGGCGCCGGCTTCGGCGGCCGCCTCGAAGACCTCCTCGGCCGAGCCCACGGCCTGGTCGAAGGCAACGAGGCCGACGCGGTTGAACATGAACGACACGGAGTTGGTCTCGCCCAGGCTGCCGCCGTGCTTGCTGAACGCCGAGCGCACCTCGGAGGCGGTCCGGTTGCGGTTGTCGGTCAACGCCTCGACGATGAGCGCCACCCCGCCCGGGCCGTAGCCCTCGTAGCGGATCTCCTCGTAGGAGACATCGTCCTCGCCGCCGGCGACCCGCTTGATCGCGCGATCGACGTTGTCCTTCGGCATGTTGGCCGCGCGCGCCGCCGAAATGGCCGCGCGCAGGCGCGGGTTCTTGTCGGGCTCGGGCAGGCCGGACTTTGCGGCCACCGTGATCTCGCGGATCAGCCGCGCGAAGATCTTGGCGCGCTTTTGGTCCTGCGCACCTTTCCGATACATGATGTTCTTGTATTGCGAATGGCCCGACATGACCGATCGATCCTAGATGCTGGGGTGCTCGATGTTAAGTCTACCACATCTTGTGGCCTGGCACGCACCTGTTGCGGCCCGTGTCCCGATTGAGGTCACGAAGACGCACAGGCCACGAAATAATCGCCCAATATGGCGACATTGCGGCGTCTTCTAGCAGGATTTGCCCGCCGCCAGAAACCCCCGGCCGCCAAAGCCCCGAGCGGCCCTCGCCGGGGCCGCGGGCGGGGCCCAAGGTTAACTCCGTTTTAAGAGCCTAGGCGCAATGATGGTCGCCCGTGACGGCCGGCGCCCTCCACGCGCGGGGACCCGGTCAAGAAAAGCCGCCAAGATAAGCCAATGAACGGAAGCACCCATGTCGTTGCCCAGTAATGTGCCCGAACTCGCGACCCCGAGCGAGGCCGCCGCGGACGAGGCGGAAGTAGCCCGCTGTCTGGAAGAGGCCGCGCGGATGGTTCAGAGCTTCGCCGATGCCGGCGGCACCGCGGCTTTGGTCGCCCTGCTCGCCACCGCCGAGGAAGACCCGGGCCCGGCCGCCGAGCGGGCCCTGGGGCTCGCCAAGACGGTGACCAAGCAGACCGGGACCCTGCACGGCGAGGTCGCGCGCTTCCTGACGACCACGCAAGCTTCCTAGCCGCGCGACACGCGCGTTCCGGAACCCATCCCCACCAGATCAGCCGGTCTCCGCCTCGGGCTCGGTCGGACTGAGCCGCCCGCCGGCGCGCAGCGGCGCGACCCGCTTGGCCAGCCCGGTCTTGTCGTCGGTCTCGACGAAGACCGCGCACAGCGTGCCCTCGCCACCCGCCACGCTCAGGTGCCCGCCGCGCAGCTTGCGCGTGAAGCGGGAGATGGGCTCGGCCTTGTCCATGCCGATCACCGAATCGTAGTCGCCGCACATGCCGGCGTCGGTCTGATAGGCGGTGCCGCCGGGCAGGATCATGGTGTCCGAGGTCGGCACGTGGGTGTGAGTGCCGACGCAGAGGCTGGCGCGGCCGTCGACGAAATGGCCCATGGCCATCTTCTCGCTGGTCGCCTCGGCGTGCATGTCGACGACGATGGCCTGGACCGTGGCGCCGAGGCGGTGCTTGGCGAGCTCGCGCTCGACGCAGGCGAAGGGGTCGTCGAGCGGGTCCATGAACAACCGGCCCATGACGTTGAGCACCAGGATCTTGCGCCCCCCCGGCGCCGGGTAAACGGCGGCGCCGCGCCCGGGCGTGCCGCTCGGATAGTTCTGGGGGCGCAGGAGACGCGGCTCGCGGTCGATCGTGGCGGCCGCGTCGCGCTGGTCCCAGATATGGTTGCCGCTGCTGATCACGTCGACGCCGGCGGCGAAGAGGTCGTCACAGATCTTTGCCGTGATGCCGAAGCCGCCGGCCGCGTTCTCACCGTTGGCGATCGTGAAGTCGATCGCAAGCTGCCGGCGCAGGCGCGCCAGGTGCTCGACGATCGCCTCGCGGCCGGGCCGGCCGACGACGTCGCCGCAAAACAGAAGCCTCATGAAGAACCCGTCCGAACTCTTTTCCGTAATTTTACCCGGTTATTCGGCTTTCGATCCGATTTTCGGGCCGATCTCGATCGCCTCGGCCTCGGTGACCAGCCAATCGAGCGGCTGATCGTCACCATCGTGCGGCACCTCGGCCACCTCCTGGGCCGCGTAGGCAACCCCGACGGCAAGTGTTTCGCCCGCGCGCCGCAGCCCGGTCAAGGTCCGGTCGTAGAAGCCGCCGCCGTAGCCGAGGCGATACCCGGCGCGGTCGAAGGCCAGGAGCGGCACGATGAGCACGCGCGGCGTGAGTTCGGGCCGGTCGGCGAGCGGCTCCCGGGTGCCGAGGCCGGCCGGCTCCAGGGGATCGCCGGACCGCCAGGCGCGGAAGACGAGCGGGCGGCCGCGCGCGACCACCACCGGGAGCGCGATCGGATGCCCGTCCTCGTGCAGGCGGTGCATCAGCGGGCGCGGGTCGACTTCGCTGCCGATCGGCCAGTAGGCGGAAACCACACAGCCCTCGGGACAACCCCTGGAGAGGGTCTGCGCGCCGATTACCCGCTCGCACAGCGCGTACGCCGCCGCCTCCGGGTCGCCGGCGGCGGCGGCCTCGGCGCGGCGCAGCTTGGCTTTTTTCCTCAGTTCGCGTTTAAGTTCGTCAAGCGAAGAAATTTCGGACTCCACCATGCGGGCTCCGAGGCAAGGGCGCTACGCCCGGCGACGCGCGCCCCCATGTCATCGAACCGCCGAGCCCTCGACCCGGCGGACATCCACCCAGGGGACGATTCGGAAGGAAAGCGGGCGGTGCCACACGAGCCGTTGGCCTATGAACTTCCTCTTGTGGCCTGCACAGCAGGTGGGCGCCATATACCGGAACCACGGCCCCGGCAGGGACAGCTCCCTAGAGTAAAGCATTGGCCCCAGGGAATGTAAGGCCTGACGCACCCAGCAGCACCGCCCGCGGCAACTGTAAGCCGCGATGTCTTAAAACCAGTATAACCTATTTAGGCCCCCCCGAGGCGTGTGGCAATAGCCTCGATGCGCTGGGCGCAGGCCTCGAGCGTCTCGGCCGCGGCCTCTTCCCCTGGCGCGCCCTTGGGATCGGCCCCGGCCTTGAGGGCGTGCAGCTCCTTGTAGGCCTCGAACAGCTCGTCGGCGACCACCAGACTCGCCAGGACCAGGAGTCGTCCCTCGCCCACTTGACCGACCGCGGCCGCCATATCCCGCACCTGCTCGTCGAGGTGCTCGGCCAGCTTTCGAAGGTGCCCCTCCTGTCCGTCGTCGCAGGTCACGTCGTAGGCGCGGTCGTTGATGGTGAGCGAGATCTGAGTCATGGTCACGACTCCAGCGTTGCCTTCAAGCGTGTGATGGTCTTGTCCAGGCGCGTGGCGACCGCGTCGGCCGCATCCTGCAGGGCCGAATTTTCCCGTTGCGCCGCCTCCAGGGCCTCGCGCAGCTCCGCCTCGCCCGCGCCGGCCGTGCGCGACTCCACCACCCGCTCCAAGTTGTCGAGAGCCGACTGCAGCCTCTTCGCGGCTCGATCCAATTGCGCCATGATGGTCTCCCCCCGGCCGCGGTTACAATTGAAGCCGAATCCCACGGCTTCCGCGTACCCGTTTGAACGCTAAGCACAATACCCGTGGGGGCGTTCGCCGGTCAACCGCCGCTCTCGGCGCGGCGCGCAGGTGGCCGAAGCCAAGCGCCATGAGATTCGGGTGAGATTCGGTTGACGGCCCCGGCCCGCGGCGGCATGTTGCGCGCGAACTCGCTGAACCCGGCTCCCGATAACGGCGGCCGCTCCGCCCCCCGGCACCTACATGGATCGCAAGATGGACGCAGCGCCGTCATCCGTCTCGAAATCAGGCGTTTCGGCGCCCGCCGTCGCGCCCGGCGCCAGGCATAAGGACGCCAGGCACAAGGACATGGCGAACGCGATCCGGGCGCTCGCCATGGACGCGGTGCAGCGGGCCAATTCGGGCCATCCCGGCCTGCCCATGGGCATGGCCGACGTGGCCACGGTGCTGTTCACCCGCTTCCTCGCGTTCGATCCGAAGCGCCCCGACTGGCCGGACCGCGACCGCTTCGTGCTCTCGGCCGGGCACGGCTCCATGCTGCTTTACGCGCTCTTGCACCTGACCGGCTACCCGGACATGACGCTGGACGAGATCAAGAACTTCCGCCAGCTCGGCAGCCGCACGCCCGGCCACCCGGAATACGGCCACGCCGCCGGCATCGAGACCACCACCGGGCCGCTCGGCCAGGGGCTCGGCAACGCGGTCGGCATGGCGCTGGCCGAGCGCCTGCTCAACGCGCGATTCGGCGATGGGGTCGTCGACCACAGGACCTACGTCATCACCGGCGACGGCTGCCTCATGGAGGGCATCAGCCACGAGGCGGCCTCGCTCGCCGGCCATCTGCGCCTGTCCAAGCTGACCGTGCTGTTCGACGACAACCAGATCTCGATCGACGGGCCGACCTCGCTGACCTGCTCCGACGACCAGCTCGGGCGCTTCCGGGCCTACGGCTGGAACACCGCAAGCGTCGACGGCCACGACCCCGAGGCGGTCGCGGCGGCGATCGCGGCGGCGCGCGCGAGCGCGCGGCCGTCGCTCATCGCCTGCCGGACCGTGATCGGCTTCGGCGCGCCGACCAAGGCGGGCACCGCCAAAGCCCACGGCGCGCCGCTCGGCGAGGAGGAGATAGCCGGCGCCCGCGAGAAGCTCGGCTGGCCGCATCCGCCGTTCGAGATCCCCGGCGACGTCCTGGCCGCTTGGCGCACCGCCGGCGCGCGCGGCGCCGAGGCCGCGAGCGCCTGGGACGTGCGCCTGGCCACCCTCGACGCCGAGACCCGCGCCGAGTTCGAGCGCCGCATCGCAGGCGAACTGCCCGCGGACTGGCGCGAGGCGCTGACCGAGATGAAGCGCGCCGCCGTCGAGGAGGCGCCCAAGATCGCCACCCGGGTCGCCTCCCAGCGCGTGCTCGACGCGCTCGCCGAACGGATCCCGGAGCTGGTCGGCGGCTCGGCGGATCTCACCGGCTCGAACAACACCAAGGCAGCCGGCCAGGCGATCGTCTCGGCCGAGAATTTCGCGGGCGGCTACGTCCACTACGGGGTGCGCGAGCACGCCATGGCCGCGGCCATGAACGGCCTGGCGCTGCACGGCGGCGTGATCCCCTACGGCGGCACCTTCCTGTTGTTCTCCGACTACTGCCGGCCGTCGATCCGGCTCTCGGCGCTGATGGGCCAGCGGGTCATCTACGTCATGACCCACGATTCGATCGGGCTCGGCGAGGACGGGCCGACCCATCAGCCGATCGAACACCTGGCCGCGCTCAGGGCGATACCCAACCTGGCGGTGTTCCGCCCGGCCGATCTGGTCGAGACGGCGGAGTGCTGGGAGCTGGCGCTGGAGCGGCGCGCGGGCCCTTCCGTGCTGGCCCTGACCCGCCAGGGCCTGCCGGCGCTGCGCCGGGACTGCGCCGAGAACCTCTCGGCCCACGGCGCCTACATCCTGGCCCCGGCCGAGAGCGAGCGCCGGGTCACCCTGATCGCCTCGGGCTCTGAGGTTTCGATCGCGCTGGAGGCGCGCGGGCTGCTCGCCGATCAGGACATCTCGGCCGCGGTCGTCTCCATGCCGTGCTGGGAGCTGTTCCAGGCGCAGCCGGCCCATTACCGGGACGAGGTGCTCGGGCCGCCGGGCGGACCGCGCATCGGCATCGAGGCGGGCATGCGCCAGGGCTGGGACGCCTTCCTTCAAGCGGACGATGGCTTCGTCGGCATGACCGGCTTCGGTGCCTCGGCGCCGGCCAAGGATCTCTACGCGCACTTCGGGATCACCGCGCAGGCCGTGGTCGCGGCGGTCGAGGCGCGGCTGTGACCGAGCCGGCGCCGCGCGTTTCGGCCTGCGTTGCGGGAATCACGGTTCAACAGGGAAAAATCAACATCGGGGAACTCGGGCGATGAGCGGAGCGAGTCTGCAGGAAACGGCGCGGGCCTTGGTCGCCGACGGCAAGGGCATCCTGGCGGCGGACGAGAGCTCGGGCACGATCAAGAAGCGCCTCGACAGCATCAACGTCGAATCGACGGAGGCAAACCGGCGCGACTACCGCGCGCTGCTGTTCTCCACGCCGGGCGCGGGCCAGCACATCAGCGGCGTGATTTTGTTCGACGAGACCCTTCGCCAGAACGCCGCCGACGGCACGCCGCTGGTCGAGATCATCCAGGACGCCGGCATGATCCCGGGCATCAAGGTCGACAAGGGCGCGAAACCCTTGGCCGGGCACCCGGACGAGACCGTGACCGAGGGCCTCGACGGCCTGCGCGAGCGGCTCGAAGAGTATGCCGGGCTCGGCGCCCGTTTCACCAAGTGGCGCGCGGTCTACCGGATCGGCGAGACGATCCCGGGTCCGGCCTGCATCACCACCAACGCCCACGCCTTGGCGCGCTTCGCGGCGCTGTCCCAGGAGGCGGGCCTGGTGCCGATCGTCGAGCCCGAGGTGCTGATGGACGGCGACCACGACATCGACGACTGCGCCGAGGTCACGGAAGAGGCGCTGCGCACGGTGTTCGCCGAACTGGCGGTTCAAGAGGTGCTGCTCGAAGGCATGCTGCTCAAGCCCAACATGGTGCTCTCGGGCAAGGACTGCCCCGAGCAGGCCGGCGTCGAAGAGGTCGCGGCCCGGACGCTCCGCTGCCTCAGGCGGACGGTGCCGGCGGCGGTGCCGGGCATGGTCTTCCTGTCGGGCGGGCAGAGCGACGAGGCCGCGACGCTGCACCTCAACGCCATGAACAAGCTGGCGGGGAGGGCCTCGGCCGAACCGGCGCCGTGGAAGCTGAGCTTCTCCTACGGCCGCGCGCTGCAGGCGGCGCCGCTCAAGGCCTGGGCCGGCGACCACGACAAACTGGCGGCCGCGCAAGCGGCACTGATGGAGCGCGCCAAGGCCAACGGCGCGGCGACGCTCGGCCAATACGCGTAAGACGCAACAGGCAAAGCGACGAGACGGAAAAGGACGGGGGGAAAAACATGGCGGTTCGGGTTGGAGTGAACGGGTTCGGGCGCATCGGCCGCCTGGTGCTGCGCGCGGCCATGGAGGCCAAGCGCAAGGACATCGTCTTCGTCGCGATCAACGACCTGGGCTCGGCCGAGGCCAACGCCCATTTGCTGGCGCACGATTCGGTGCACGGCGCCTTCCCCGGCAAGGTCTCGGCGACCCGGAACGCGATCAAGATCGGCGGCCAGACGGTCCGGGTGCTGGCCGAGCGCGACCCGGCCAAGCTGCCCTGGGCCGAGCTCGGCGTCGACATCGTGCTCGAGTGCACGGGGCTGTTCACCAAGCGCGAGGCGGCGGCCCAGCACCTGGAAGCGGGCGCCAAGAAGGTGCTCATCTCCGCGCCCAGCGGCGACGCCGACATCATGGTCGTGTACGGGGTCAACGACGACAAGCTGCGCAAGAAGCATCGGGTGATCTCGAACGCCTCCTGCACCACCAACTGCCTGGTCCCGGTCGCCCACGTGCTCGATCGGACGGTCGGCATCAAGCACGGCTTCATGACCACGATCCACGCCTTCACCGGCGACCAGCGCACCGTGGACACGCTGCACAGTGACCCGCGCCGGGCGCGGGCGGCCTCGGTGTCCATGATCCCGACCTCGACCGGGGCGGCGCGCGCGGTCGGCCTGGTCCTGCCCAAGCTCAAGGGCAAGCTGGACGGCACCGCGATCCGGGTGCCGACGCCCAACGTCAGCCTCATCGACCTGACCATCGAGGCCAAGAAGAAGACCACGGTCGAGGCGGTCAACGCCGCCATGGTCCGCGCCGCCCAGGGCAACCGGCTGAAGGGCATCCTCACGGTCAACGACGAGCCGCTGGTGTCGACCGATTTCAACCACGACCCGGCGAGCTCGATCTTCGACCTGACCCAGACCCAGGTCCTCGACGGCACCTTCGTGCGGGTCTTGTCTTGGTACGACAACGAATGGGGCTTCTCGAACCGCATGAGCGACGTGGCGGTCGCGCTCGGCAAGCTGCTCTGAGGCGGCAAAATCCGGGCCCCGGAGCGGGTCCGTGTCTCGGTTCGAAATGGCGCGGAAACAACGCCCGGAACGTCGGCTTTTTAGCGGATCATGCCCGCTTTGCGCCCAACGGCAGACCTTGGCACAGGGTCATCGACACAGCCGCGCCCCAACCCAATAAAGACATGTTTTTTCTCGCGCCGAGCTCATGATTGACGCGGGCCCGACAGCCAGCGGGCGGCGGCAGATATTGCCGTCGAGCAGATGGGTGGTCCTGGCGATCGTTTTCCTGGCGCGCACATGCATCGGCTTCCAGTTCATTGCCGTTGCCGCCCAGATGCCTCAGCTTCGAGCCGAATTACATTTTGATTACAGCCAGATCGGAATTCTGCTGGGCGTGTTCATGATCGCGGGCGCGCTTCTGTCATTGCCCAGCGGCATGATCGCCAACCGTCTCGGGGATCGACGGACGATCCAGATCGGGCTCGTCGCCCTTATCGCGGGCGGCGCGATTCTGGGGTCGGGGGAGACGTTTCACGCGGCGCTGATCGGACGGGTCATTGGCGGGTTCGGTGCGGTGTTCATCACCGTTCCAGCCGCCAAGATCCTGACCGACTGGTTCGTCGGCAAGGAAATGGCCACCGCGATGAGCGTGCTTGGCGTCGCTTGGCCGGTCGGCATCGCGGTCGGCATGTCTCTACTGCCCTTTATCAATGTCTGGTCGGACTGGCGTGTGGCGGTCTATGTCACCGCCGCCGCCCCGGCTCTGGCCATGCTCCTGGTCTCGACCCTGCCCGCGCCGGGCGAGAGGACGGAAGCCGAATCCGCGCCCGCAAATCCGGTCGCACGGCCGCCGCTATGGTCGATTCAACCACGGGAATTCTGGATCATTCTGGCCGGTGGCGCCGCATGGCCGCTGATGAGCACCGGGGGCTATGTGGTTTTTTCAAGCTATGCGCCGGTAATGCTGATCGACCGGGGCATTCCCCATACCACCGCCGCGCTGGTTATCAGCCTTCTGTCCTGGCTGCTTATCGTGATCATCCCGTTGGGCGGCTATTTGACCGACCGGACGGGAAAAAAAGATTTGATGTTCTGGGGCGGTTGCTTGGCCGCCGCCGCCGCCATCGCGATGGTTCCGGTCATGGACCCGGTGGAACTATGGGTCGTGCTGTCCGCATTTTTGGGTTTCACGGTCGGGATGGTGATGGCCTTGCCCGGGGAAGTGCTGTCGCCCAAAAGCCGCGCCACCGGTCTCGGGCTTTATTACACAGTGTATTATATCGGCACCGGAGTTCTCCCCGCCATTGCCGGCTGGATTCAGGACACCATGGGTTCGGCAGCGTTCGTCATCTGGTTCAGCGCGGCCTGTCTGGCGCTTGCGCCGTTCTCGCTATTGGCTTTTCGAATTTTGCAATATCGATGGAAGCTGGGCGATCGGGGTTGGTAACCTAGACCGGATCGCGACCGATCTTGCCGGTCCCGAAATAGCGCGCGTCCGGGTGGGCAATGTAGAAATCCGACACCGCCGGCGCCGAGGACGTCCCGTACCTGCTCGACATCCAGAGCGATTTCTTGGACCGCCTGCACACGCGCCTGGTGGTGCCGCTGATGGCGCTGGCGCGCTACGGAACCCCGATCGAGATCGAAGGCGAGGCCCACGTCGGGTTCTTCACCGAGATGGCCGGGATTGCGCGCCCCCTGCTCGGCGATGTGGTCGCCTCGGCCGCCGAGCGCCGGCACGAGATCGTCGCGGCGGTCGATTTCATGATCCAAGGGTTCTAGCGCGCCGAGCCCCGTGCCGCCACGACCCCGTTTCGCCCGAGCCCCGTTTTGCCTATAATGGCGCCATGAAGGGGCGCCCGATCATCGTCCACTCGCTCAAGGAGGCCCGGGCCGCGGTCGCGGTCGCGGCCGAGCTTGGCGTCCCGGTGACGCTCGCCTCGGCGCCGGAGGCGGCCGGCTATCTGGGCGCGCTCTGGTTCCGCGAGCTGGTCGCCATGGCCGCCGCCGAGCGGCCCGAGGCCGAGGTCGACGCGGTGCTCGATTGCGGCGACCAGCCCGGACACGTGATGGCCGCCCTGCGCCAGGGCTTGAAGCGGGTGCGCTTCACCGGCCCGAAGTCGACCGCCACCACGCTGCGCGCGCTGGCCGGCCGATACGACGCCGAGATCGTGACCGGCGCGCTCCGCGCCCACGATCTCATGGACCAGGCCGAGCCCGAGGCGGCCTGCCGGCGTTGGCTGGCGCGATAATCCGGTCCGACCGAATGATACCAAAGGTCGTTGGAATTAGGCCGGGGGCCGCTCCCGGGAGCCGCAAGGGCCCGATTGCCTCGATTGGGGCAACCTGCTAGCTTCCGCGCGCCTTTCGCCAGCCCGTTTCCCTGTGAACCCGGACCCGGACCATGAAGATCGCCGGACCATGAAGATCAATGGCAACGCCGTCCGTCCCGGCTACGTCATCGAGCACAAGGGCCGCCTGTGGCGCGCCACCAAGATCAAGCACACCCAGCCCGGCAAGGGCGGCGCCTACCTGCAGGTCGAGCTCAAGGACATCCGCGACGGCACCAAGCTGAACGAGCGGTTCCGTTCGAGCGAGACCGTCGAGCGCGTCCGGCTCGATCAGCGCCGGTACCAGTTCCTGTTCAGCGAAGGCGAGATGTTCACCTTCATGGACAACGAGACCTACGACCAGATGGCGATCCACCAGGACCTGATCGGCGAGCCGGTCGACTTCCTCCAGGAAGGCATGACCGTCACCATCGAGTCCTATGAGGGCTCGCCCATCGGCGTGACCCTGCCCGACAGCGTGGCCATGGCGGTGGTCGAGGCCGACCCGGTGGTCAAAGGCCAGACCGCCTCGTCCTCGTACAAGCCGGCGGTGATCGAGAACGGCCGCCGGGTCATGGTGCCGCCGCATATCGAGACCGGAACCCGCATCGTCGTCGGCACCGCCGACGGCAGCTACGTCGAGCGCGCCAAGGATTAGGCCGGGCCGGCGGCCCGACGGGCGCCACCCCAGTGGGCGCCACCCAGGAGCCAGCGAGATAGCCACACGTTCGGCCCTCATCAACGTCATGGTCCGCGCCGCCGACAAGGCCGCACGCAAGCTCCAGCGCGACTTCGGCGAGGTCGAGAACCTGCAGGTCTCGAAGAAGGGGCCGGCCGACTTCGTCTCGACCGCGGATCTGCGCGCCGAGCGCATCCTGCGCGAGGAGTTGGCGCGCGCCCGCCCCGGTTACGGCTTCCTGATGGAGGAGTCGGGCGCCAGCGGGCCGTCCGGCGAGGGCGAGCGGCGCTGGATCGTCGACCCGCTCGACGGCACCACCAATTTCCTGCACGGCCTGCCCCACTTCGCCATCTCCATCGCGCTCGAGGAGGGCGACGAGATCCTGGCCGGCGTCGTCTACGACCCGCTCAAGAACGAGACCTTCGTGGCCGAGAAGGGCACGGGCGCCTATCTCAACGGCCGGCGCATCCGGGTTTCGTCCCGGGCGCGCCTGGAGCAATCGCTGATCGCGACCGGCATCCCCTTCAAGGGGCACGGCGATGGTCCGGCGTTCCTGGCCGAAATGGAGACGGTGATGGGCGAGACCGCCGGCGTCCGGCGATGGGGCGCGGCCTCGCTGGATCTCGCCTACGTGGCGGCCGGGCGCTTCGACGGCTATTGGGAGCGCGACCTGTCGCCCTGGGACATCGCCGCCGGGATCATCCTGGTACGCGAGGCGGGCGGCTTCGTCACCCAGATCGACGCCCATACGATCCGCGCCGACAGCCCGAGCATCCTGGCCACCAACGACACCCTGCACCGCCCACTGACCAAGCTGCTGCGCGGCGCGCGCAAGACCGCACCGTATACGGTGGTGGACCATTAGGCGGGAAAATGCATATTTCGCAAAGCTGTTGTCGAGTCTTCGTGCTCGGCATAGTCTAATATACCGATTCGCTTGAGGAATTTCTCGACGGGGGACAAATGGCGGTTGGCGCTCACCGTCAACGCGGCCGGACTTTCGGACCGGCGAGGCCGCGCGAGCGGAAGGTGAAGCGAGGCGGGCGGCGCGCCGCCCTGCTCGGCTCGATCTGCGCCGGGGTTTTGCTGGTCGGCGTCGCCGCGCCGGCGGCGGCGCAGCAGACCGTGATCATCGGCGGCGGCGTGCCCGTCATCGGCCGCGGCGGCGGCGGCGTGATCATCAACAACGAAGTCCTCGACAGTCTGGGCCCCGCGGCGCCGGTGCCGGCACTACCGTACCAGGCGCCGGCGGCCTTGCCGGCGATACCCGGCGCGCCGGGTATCGCCTATCGGCAACCGAATACGGGGTTGCTGATGGTCACCCGGCCCGGGTCCCTCCTGTTCCCGCCGCCCGTGTTCCCCAAGAGCAGGGTGATGGTCCGGACGCCTGCGGCGCCTAGCCTGGCGCAGGCGCCGCGAATAGCGGCCGCGGCGCCGAAGCTGCAATCGCGTCTCCTGGTCCCGCCGGCGCCCAAAGCCGCGGAGCCCGCCGTCGAAGCTCCGCTCCCGCCGCCGCCCAAGATGGAGCCCGCGCCGATCGAGCCCGTGACCGAGAAGCCGGTGGCGGCGCCCGAGCCGCCGCCCCAACCCGCGCAGGCGGAGCCGGCACCGAAGCCGACGTCGCCCGCGCCGGCGCCGAAGGTCGCCAAGGCGGAGCCCGCGCC
>JACZWN010000213.1 GCA_022572105.1 Pseudomonadota bacterium
TCGAATACGACGCCGATGCCAAGCCCGGCCGCGACCGCCTCGCGCACCGCCTCTCGGCTGCCGATCTCCAACACCTCGCCGGGCGTGATGCCGGCCGCCGCCATGGCGCGCTCGAACACCGCTCGGGTCGTCGAGCCGATCTCGCGCAGCACCAGGCGCTGGCCGTCGAGCTCGGCGAGGCGCAGGCTGCGCCGGGTCGCCCAGGCGTGGCCGCGGGCGACGAAGACGATCAGGTGGTCGGTGCGGAACGGCACCGCGTGGATGCGCTCGTCGGCGTCGATGTCGGGCAGGACCGCGATGTCGCTGCGCCGCTCGAAGAGCTCGCGCAGCACCCGCTCGGAGTTGCCGAAGCTCATCGACAGGCGGATGCCCGGATGGCGCCGGTGGAAGGTCGCGAGCAGCGGGATGACGTGGTAGGGCGCATCCGCGCCGACGCGCAGAAGCCCGCTCATCAACCCGCGCGCGGCCGAGAGCAGTTGCTCGGCCTCGGCCTCCTGGGCGAACAGACGCCGGGTCACGTCGAACAGGCCGGCGCCCAAGTCGGTCAGCTCGATGCCGCGCCCGCGGCGCTCGAACAGGCGCACGTCGTAGGCCGCCTCGAGCGCCGCCACTTGGCCCGAGAGCGTCGGCTGGGTGACGCCCAGCGCGGCGGCCGCGCGGGTGAAGCCGCCCTCGCCGGCGACCGCGTGAAAGGCGCGAAGCTGCGCGTGATTTATAGACATAGCCTATTTCATATATAGACAATATCGATTTGACTTATGATACCGGGGGTCCACCTATGGCACAAGTCATCGCTCGGCCCGATCGATAAGGGAGTTTCGCCATGGTCAGCCATCCGTCCGCGGCGGTCGCCGCCAGCCGCGCCGCCCCGGCCACCCCAGCCGCCTCGCCGACCGGCGATCCCTGGCTGCTGACGCCGGGACCGATCACCACCTCGCCCGGGGTCAAGCAGGCCATGCTGCACGACTACGGCTCGCGCGACAGCCGCTTCATCGCCGTCAACCGGCGCATGCGCGAGCGCCTGGTCGCGATCGCGGGCGGGGAGGGCACCCACGTCTGCGTGCCGCTCCAGGGCAGCGGCACCTTCGTGGTCGAAGCCATGCTCGGCAATTTCGTGCCGGCCGGCGGCAAGCTGTTGATCCTGGTCAACGGCGCCTACGGCAAGCGCATGGCGCGCATCTGCGACTACTACGGGCGCGAGTACTCGGTCCAGGAAACCCCGGAGGACGTGCCGAACGATCCCGACGCGCTCGACCGGGCGCTCGCCGCCGAGCCCGCCATCAGCCACGTCGCGGTGGTCCACTGCGAGACCACCTCGGGCATCCTCAATCCGCTCGAGGCGGTGGCCGAGGTGACCGCGCGCCACGGCCGCGCCCTGCTGATCGACGCCATGAGCGCCTTCGGGGCGATCCCCCTGGATGCCCGCGCGATCCGCTTCGACGCGGCGGTCGCCTCGTCCAACAAGTGCCTGGAGGGTTCGCCGGGCATGGGCTTCTGCATCGCGCGCCCCGAGGCGCTGGCGGCGGCCCAGGGCAATTCGCCCTCGCTCGCGCTCGACCTCCACGATCAGTGGCAGGCCATGGAGCGCAACGGCCAGTGGCGCTTCACGCCGCCCACGCACTGCATCCTCGCCTTCGACCAGGCGCTCGACGAGTTCGAGGCCGAGGGCGGCGTTGCCGGGCGCGGCGGGCGCTACCGCGAGAACTGCCGCATCCTGGTCGAGGGCATGCGCGCGCTCGGCTTCCAGACTCTGCTGCCCGACGCGTTGCAGGCGCCGATCATCGTCACCTTCCATACGCCGGGCGATGCCAGTTTCGTCTTCGAGACCTTCTACGACGGGCTGAGCGCGCGGGGCTACGTCATCTATCCGGGCAAGCTGACGGTCGCCGAGTCCTTCCGCATCGGCTGCATCGGCCGGCTCGGGCCCGATGAGATGCGCGGCGCGCTGGCGGCCATCGAGGCCACGCTGAAGGACATGGGGGTCACGAACTGCGCCCCGGTCGCGGCCTGAGCAATCCAATCATCCGAACCAATCATCCTAACCAATCGACAACGAAAGTGGTGAGCGAAATGAGCATCCGATCCGATTACGTCTACACCCGCGGCTACCGGGGCAAGGTCAAGGGGCTGATCCTCGACTGGAGCGGCACCACCGCCGACATCTACGTCCTTGCGCCTGCGGTGGTTTTCGTCGAGGTTTTCAAGAAGCACGGTGTCGAGATTTCGATGGCCGAGGCGCGCGGGCCCATGGGCTTGCGCAAGGACCTGCACATCAAAGAGCTGACCAAGGAGCCGGAGATCCGCGATCGCTGGAAGGGCGTCCACGGCAAGGACCCGGACCAGGGCAACGTCGACGCCATGTTCGCCGACTTCGTGCCCATGCAGCTCGACTGCCTGCGCCAGTACACGACGCTCCTGCCCGACGTCGCCGAGGTCACCCAGAAATTCCAGAAGGAGGGCATCAAGATCGGCAGCACGACCGGCTTCGTGCGCTCCATGGTCGATATCCTGGAAGCCGACGCCAAGACGCAGGGCTACGTGCCCGACGCCTCGGTCGCCGGCGACGAGGTCGCGCACGGCGCCCGGCCCAAGCCGTTCATGGTCTACCGCAACCTGGATCTCCTGGACGTGCACCCGATCCAGTCGGTGGTCAAGGTGGACGACACGGTCTCGGGCGTCGGCGAGGCGCTGGAGGCCGGCTGCTGGGGCGTCGGCATCGCGCGCTACAGCAACTACGTCGACATCAACTCCAAGGCCCACGCCGAGAGCCTGTCGGAGGCCGAGATGGACCGGCGCGTCGCCCGGACCCGGGAGATCCTGCGCCAGGCCGGCGCCCACTACGTCATCGACACCTTCGATCAGTTGCCCGAGGTGATCGCCGACGTCAACGAGCGCCTGGCCCGCGGCGAGCGGCCGTAGGCTTTGCCCGGCACGGCGCGCCGGCGGATCGAGTGAGCGAGGAGACGGTGACCGAGGACCGACCCGACCCCACCCGCCGCTTCGACCCGCACCAATCCGAGGGCGAGTCCAACCTCTCGGCGCGCCGGCGCCGCTGGGCCGAGGCCAACCTGGACGAAACCGCGCGCGCGGCGGTCGAGGCGGACGCCCGCCACTTCCTGCACCAATCGGTCTCGACGCCCTGCCTGACCGGCATCGCGCGCGCCGAGGGCATCTGGATCGAGGACGTCCAGGGCCGCCGCTACATGGACTTCCACGGCAACAACGTCCACAACATCGGCTACGGCCATCCGCGCCTGATCGCGGCGATCAAGGACCAGCTCGACGCGCTGCCGTTCGCGCCGCGCCGCTTCACCAACCAGCCGGCCATCGACCTCGCGCAAAAGCTGGCGGCGATCGCGCCGGGCGATCTCTCCAAGGTGCTGTTGACCCCGGGCGGCTCGGAGGCCATCGAGGTCGCGCTCAAGCTGGCGCGCGCCGCCACCGGGCGCTTCAAGACCGTGTCGTTCTGGGACTCCTTCCACGGCGCCGGCTTCGGCGCGGCTTCGGTCGGCGGCGAGCAGCTGTTCCGTTCCGGCGCCATCGGCCCGCTCCTGGCGGGCGGCGAGCACGTCGCGTCCTTCACCTGCTACCGCTGCGCCTACGGCTATCCGGAGCGCGACGGCAAGCCGGATCTCGAGCTCTGCCACATGGCCTGCGCCGGCTACCTGCGCTACGTGCTCGAGAAGGAGGGCGATGTCGCCGCGGTGATCGCCGAACCCTTGCGCGTCGTGCCCTATCTGCCCCCGCCCGGGTACTGGCGGGCGGTGCGCGCGGCCTGCGACGAATTCGGCGCGCTCCTGATCTTCGACGAGATCCCGACCGGGCTCGGGCGAACGGGGACCATGTTCGCCTGCGAGCACGAGAACGTCGTGCCCGACATCCTGGTGCTCGGCAAGGCGCTCGGCGGCGGCGCCCTGCCGATCGCCGCGCTGATCGCCCGGCCCGGCCTCGATGTGGCCGGCGCCTACGCCATCGGCCACTACACCCACGAGAAGAACCCGGTCACCGCGCGCGCCGCCCTCACCACCATCGCGATCATCGAGGACGAAGGCCTGGTCGAGCGCGCCGCGACGCTGGGCGAACGCGCCCTCGCCCGGCTCCAGGACATGAAGGCGCGCCACCCCCTGATCGGCGACGTCCGCGGCCGCGGCCTGGTGCTCGGCGTCGAGCTGGTCCAAGACCGCGCAACCAAGGCCCCGGCCAACGACGCCGCCGAGGCGGTCTTCTACCGTGCCCTGGAACGCGGCCTCAGCTTCAAGGTCACCATGGGCAACGTCCTCACCCTGACCCCGCCGCTGGTGATTTCGGAGGGGGACTTGATGCGCGGGTTGGATATTCTGGAGGCGTGTATCGGGGAGGTGGGGTGAGCGTTCACTCGGCGGATCCAGATCGCGGCGGAATCAACATTGAAGAAATTCGCAATCTCGTTCTATGTCTTCGGCTAAAGCGAAAGCCAATGCAACGGCAATAACCCCGACTATGATGACGGCCAAAACAATTTCGCTCTTAGTTGATTCTTCGACGAAAGCCATCATGAACTCGATGTCTTCAAACTTTGTCGGTTTTCCCTCGATCGTGCCGGGCTCGAATGACCAGGAAGCCATCATCGCGGCGGCCTTCTCGCTTAACCGTTCATCGCTGGAGTCAATTGTTTGAACGCCGCGCACCTGCCCGGTTGCGCTGACATCGAAGCGCAGCCTCACCCATCCGGTAACTCTTTCCTCGCCTTCAACCAATTTCCAGTCTTCGGTGGGACTAGGCAGGATCACGGCCCCCGAACGTGGTTCGGTTCGCTGTGTGAGCCTTGCCTTATAGGTGCCGCAACTCGCCAAGACCAAGGCGGCACAGACAAGAATTATGGTGGACTTAAACAGCTTGGCTCTAATTACGAGCCGGCCGGCATCGCCGAAAACGCGCTTCTCGACCATACGACCGTTCCCTCCCATGACGCGTGGCGAGAACAGAGTTTAAATTATCCGGTAGTGTGAGTCCATCGGCGACGTCCGCGGCCGCGGCCTGGTGCTGGGTGTCGAGCTGGTCCAAGACCGCGCAACCAAGGCCCCGGCGGGCGCCGCCGCCGAGGCCATCTCTTACCGCGCCCTGGAGCGGGGCTTGAGCTTCAAGGTCGCCATGGGCAACGTCCTCACCCTCA
Organism: Pseudomonadota bacterium; assembly: GCA_022572105.1. Classification (GTDB taxonomy): domain Bacteria; phylum Pseudomonadota; class Alphaproteobacteria; order Kiloniellales; family J153; genus JACZWN01. Next base: position 5,153 of record JACZWN010000213.1, read on the forward strand.
CCCCACCGCTGGTGATTGCGGAGGGGGACTTGATGCGGGGGCTGGATATTCTGGAGGCGTGTATTGGGGAGGTGGGGTAGGGTTATCAAGGTTGCCGAAGTTGGAGTTTGAGCCGCGTTGAGGGTGTGGGAAGCGGCTTAGGGGGTCGTTTTTCTTGGACTACAGAAACCGAAAATTTCTTCGTGGCGTTGACCGAGCAGA
>JACZWN010000214.1 GCA_022572105.1 Pseudomonadota bacterium
GCCGCACAGCAGCCGGAACGCTGCGGTCGGGACAACAAAAAGATCCATCGACGCCAGGCAGCCGACATGGTTTTCGAGGAACATGCGCCTAAGAGGTCTCGACCCCCCTCCCCCGCCCCGCGAGACCGGCGGCCGTCCGCTGCGACGCGGGCGCGACTTCCAGGCCCGGAACAGGCGGAAGCCTTGGCGATGCCAGCCGATGCAGAAGGGCTACGAGGAGCAGGATGAGCCTCTTTCGCATGGCCGGATAGCCAAGGTTTCTGCGGTGTACGGGATTTTGACGAGCCACAGGCGTTAAAATGGCGAGCGGGGAGTCGGCCGAGGCCTGCTCCAACGGGTCGATACCTTGATCGGTCTCCTTAGCCCGTCTGTTCCAGCAACGTCTCGGTCAGGAACGAGACCAGCGGGGCGTTGAAGGTCGTGGGGTCCTCGGCCAACGCCATATGGCGCAGGCCGGGCAGGATCACGCTCCGCGCGCCTGGGATCGCCGAGGCCATGCGCTGGGCCATGTCCGGCGAATTGCCGGAGTCCTCGGCGCCGGTCATCACCAGGGTCGGGCAGCGGATCTCCGTGATGGTGGCGGCGATCTCCGCGTCGCCCTGGGCCAAGACCTGGTAGATCGGCGCGTAGACGTCCTTCCGGTTCGCCGTCACCCAGCTGCGCACGAGGGCCATCATCTCTGGTTGGCGGGCCTGGAAGCCGTCCGTGAACCAGCGCGCCAGGGCAGCATCAACCGTGGCGGCGGGCCCGGACGGGCGGGCCGTCTCGACCCGCCGCATGATGGCGGCCCGCTCGGCGGCGCTGCGGTCGTGCGCCGAGTGGAGGATTGCCAGCGCCGACAACCGGTCGGGATGGTCGAGGGCGAAACGGCGGGCGATCATGCCGCCCAGCGAAAAGCCAACCACCGCGCAACGCGCCAGCCCGCAATCGTCGAGCAGCTCGAGGGTCTGTGCGGTGAAGGTTCGCAGATCGGGTCGGCCGACCGGGTCCGCACTCTCGCCATGGCCGAGGAGATCATAGGTCAGCACCTGGAAGTGCGGCGTCAGCGCGGGCAGAAGCCATTGCCACAAGGCCCGGTTCAGGCCCATGCCATGCACGAGGACAACCGCCGGCCCTTGGCCCTGCAGCTCGTAGGCCGTGCCTCCCGCCGTGATGCGCGTCATGGTGGGACCACCATTCAGACTGGCTTGTAGGCCACGACCTCGACCTCGACCCGGACATCGACCAACAGGTCATTGACCACGGCCGATCGCGCCGGCGGCCGGTCGGGGAAGTACTCGCCGTAGACCGCATTGAAGCCGGGGAAATCGGCACGGTCGGTGAGCCAGACCATCGCCTTGACCACGTCCGACAGAGTGCAATCCGCGTCCGCGAGGGTCTTTTTGATATCCTTGAGCACGGCGCGGGTTTGCTCTTCGATCGAGCCCGTCACCATGGGCGTGCCATCCTTGAAGGGAATTTGCCCGGTGAGGAAGACGAAGTCGCCGGCGCGAATCGCGCGCGAAAGCGACAGCGCTCGGCCGTCGATCACCAGCGGTTCGCCGATCACTTGCTTCCCATCCACCATGACGCGCCTCCCCCATGCACTAACAGGCTAGTCTCTCGGGATGGGAAGGAGATCAGAAATTTTCGCCACAATCTGGCGAAATAACCCACATGTGCCATAACCCCGGGCGGGACTATGGTAGCGGAATCAAGCGAGCAGGGAGAGCTGCCGATGTCTGACCTTGTCAGCTACCGGATGTTCATCGATGGCGCATGGGTCGGCGCCGAAGACGGTAAGACATTCCAGAGCCTCAATCCGGCGACGGGTGAGGCCTGGGCCGAGATCCCGGAAGCCACCGTCGGCGATATCGACCGGGCGGTCAGGGCCGCTCATCGCGCCTTTGCGGAGGGGCCCTGGGCCACCGCCACAGCGACCGAACGGGGCCGCTATCTGCGCAAGCTGGCCGACCTGTTGGCCGACAAATCGGAGGACCTCGGGCGGACCGAGACCATCGACACCGGCAAGATGCTCAAGGAAACGCGCTGGCAGGCGAAGTACATCGCCGAGTTCTTCCACTACTACGCCGGCTGCGCCGACAAGATCCACGGCGCCACCCTGCCGATCGACAAGCCGGATCTTTTCGTTTTTACCCTGCGCGAGCCATTGGGCGTCGTGGCCGCCGTGGTGCCGTGGAATTCGCAACTCTTTCTGGTTGCCGTCAAGATCGGCCCGGCGCTGGCGGCCGGCAATACCGTGGTCCTGAAGGCCTCGGAGCATGCCTCGGCCGTGATGCTCGAATTCGGCAAGCTGGTCGAGGCGGCGGGCTTTCCCGCCGGCGTCGTCAACATCGTGACCGGCCACGGCGAGCCCTGCGGCAAGGCGCTGACCTCGCACCCCTTGGTACAGCGCATTAGCTTCACCGGGGGACCCGGCTCGGCGCGCCAGATCCTGCACAATTCGGCCGAGAACTTCGCCCAGGTTTCGCTGGAGCTGGGGGGCAAGTCGCCGGTCATGGTGTTCGAGGATGCCGACATCGAAAGCGCCGTGAACGGCTCGATCGCCGGCATTTTCGGGGCCAGCGGCCAGAGCTGCGTGGCCGGCTCCCGGCTCTATCTGCACCACAAGATTGCCGACCGGTTTCTCGACACCATGGTCGACCAAGCCAAGCAAATCCGGATCGGCGATCCCCTGGAGGAGGCGACCCAAATGGGGCCGCTCGCGACCACGGCCCAACTCGAGCGAATCGAGAAGGAAGTCGCCTTCGCTCAGGAAGAGGGCGGCAAGCTGCTGCACGGCGGGCAGCGCCCCGCCCAGCCGAATCGCGGATGGTACTACGAACCCACCATAATCGAATGTCCGGACCAGAAGCTACGGATCGTCGACACCGAGTTATTCGGCCCGGTCCTGAGCGTGCTGCGCTTCGAGACGGAAGAAGAGGTTATCAAGCTGGCAAACGATACCAACTACGGGCTCGCCGCCGGCATTTTCACGCGCGACGGGGCGCGCTCCCTACGGGTCGCACGGGCGACCCGGGCCGGCATCGTCTGGATCAATACCTACCGCGTTGTTTCGCCCATCGCCGAATTCGGCGGCTTCAAGGATTCGGGCTACGGACGGGAAAGCGGCTTCCAGGCGATCTACGACTATACGCGGCAGAAGACCGTGTGGATCAACACCTCGAGCGCACCGATGAGCAACCCCTTCGTCATGCGCTGACGGCAGCCTCGTTCCGCGCGGCCGCAACGCGCATCAGAACGTCGACCGCACAGACCCTGTCGGTGAGAACGAAGAGCGGATTGATCTCGATCTCCGCGATGTCGTCAGCGTGGGCGCCGACGTACTCCGCCAGCCGATAGAGGGCGTCGACCACCGAGCTCCGGTCCGCACCACGCCGCCCGCGGTACCCGTCGAGCAGGCGGGCGACCTTGAGGCGGCCGAGCGCAGTTCCGATCTCGGCTTGGCTGGCCGGCAGCAACAGGGTGACGGCGTCGTCGATCAGTTCGGCCAGGACACCCCCGCTGGCAAGAGTCATGGCCAGTCCGAACTGGGCGTCGCGTCGAACGTTGACCAAGAGTTCGGCGACTGGCTGTTCGATCATGCGCTCGACCAAGAAACGGTCGGTCACGGCATCGCCGTCGTAGCTGCCGACCGTGCGGCCCATCTCTGCGACCGCCGCTTCGACCGCCCGCGGGCTGGTCAACCCGAGCCGGACCGCGCCGGCCTCGGACTTGTGTGGCAGACGGGTGCTGAGCATCTTCAGCACGACGGGAAACCCAAGCTCCGCCGCCAGGTTGGGCGCATCGTCAGCGCTTGCCAAAGCGCCGGGCGGCACCTCGAGTCCGGCCGCGGCTAGATGCCGCTTGCCGGACAACTCGTCGATCAGCACCACCTCACCTTCGGACGGATGCCCCGGGTAGAGAGTAAGCACCTCGTTGTCGTGCAAGATGGCCGCGCGGCGACGGCCGAACCAGGCGGCCGCCGCCATGGCATTCAGCGTCTCCTGTAGGCCTTGCATCGGCGCGACGCCACTGGCGAGCAGCTCTTCGCGGGTGTCACGGTCGAGGTTCTCCGAAAGCGTGCTGCAGACCGCGGCCGGCAACTTTGCGGCGGCCGCCGCCGCGACGAATGCTCGGGCGTCGGCGAGGTAGCTCGACTTGCTCTCGTCGAGGCCGGCACTGGGGTAGTCCTGAAGGATGAGCGCGGCATCATGGGGCTCGGCCAGCAGGGCCTCGAATACCGGACCGGTTTTCTCCGGTTGGCCCCAGATAGGCGTGGTGTAATCGAGCGGATTAGACACTGTGGCGGTGTGGGGCAGGAGGGCCCCCAGCCGTGCGGTCGTCCGCGCCGTGGGCTGGGGAAACTCCAGACCGATCGTCTCGCCGTAGTCGGCCAGCATCGTCGCGCCGCCGCCCGAGCAGGTGAATCCGGCGATCCGGTTGCCTTTCGGTACACCGGCGACGGTCACGAACTTGAGCGTTTCGAGGAGCTGCGCGGGGCTGGTGACGCGAATGATCCCGAGCCGCTCGAACAGCGCCTGGTAGAGATCGTCCGGGCCCGATAGCGAGCCGGTGTGGCTTACGGTCAACCGGGCACCAATCCGCGAGGTGCCGGTCTTCAGGGCGACGATGGGCTTGCCGTGCTCGAGCGCCTTGCGCGCAGCCGCGCAGACCTGCGCGGTATCCCGGAGTCCCTCGATGTGCAGCCCGATGGCGCGCACCTCCGGCCGCTCGCACAGAACCTCTACAAAATCCTCGAGCTGCACCACCGATTGGTTGCCCGCCGAGACCATATAGGCGAATGGAACGGAGCGTTGGCTCATGGTCAGATCGGAGGACAGCATGCCGCTCTGGGTGATGATGGCGGCGCCATAACCCGGGCAAAACCCGCCGTGTGCGAAGGGCCAAAGGGCGGCCCGGTCGATATAGTTGATCACGCCGTAACAGTTCGGCCCGACCAGTGCCATGTCGCCGGCCGCCTGGACGAGCGCCGCTTCGGCGGCCGCGCCGTCGGCGCCGGTTTCCCCGAAGCCTGCCGTGTAGCAGACCACGCCGCCGGCGCCCAGGCGGCGCAGGCGGGCACCGGCGCCAAGGGCCTGGTGCAGGCGCAGGCGATGTCCGGCAACGCCGGCGGCACGGCCCATTCGGGCGGCGGCGAGGGTGCCGCACAGACGGGCACCGGGGGCGTTTCCGGCAGCCAGCAGACCCAGGGCCAGAACGCCGTCAACCAATCCGGCAACACCCAGAACCCGGCCCGCACCGGACGTTCCATGGTCGAGCAGGTTACGGTCAAGATCACCAAGGCGATCCAGGCCGGCAACGACAAGATCACCATTAAGCTTCG
>JACZWN010000215.1 GCA_022572105.1 Pseudomonadota bacterium
TTGATGACGACGCCGTCGAAGGCCTCGGCGAGCGCAAGCGCGAGCCCCGACTTGCCGCCGGCCGTCGGGCCGGTGATCACCACCATCGGGGGCCGGTCGTCGGACTGCTTTGCGGTCTCGGTCATGCGTGGCACGGGTCTCGGGGCTTATTTCGGGTCGCGCCGGGCTTCTATACCAGGCGCATGGATATACCAGGCGCATGGATAATGTGCTTACCGTGATCGGCGATCCGGCTTCAAGCGCCGTGGACGCCGCGCTCGCCCGGGCTACCGGGGCGGCGAATTCCACGATCGAGCGCTGGCCGCAAAGCAAAAGCGGCGGCCCCGACGGACCGCCGCTCGCTCCCTTGCGGGGGCCGCTGGCTCAACTCTTGTCGATGCGCACGGCGACCCATTGGAAGTCGCCCTGGCGGAACACCAGGAGCGTGACCACGCGGTAGCCTTGGTCCTTCGCCTTCTTGACCCGCTCGGCGACCTGGGCCGGGCTGTCGACCTCTTCCTGGTCGACCTCGACGATCACGTCACCCGGCTTCAAGCCCTTCTCCGCGGCCGAGCCTTCGCTGTCGACCTCGGTGATGACCACGCCGTCGGTTTTCTCGGCGAGGCCGAAGCGCTCGCGCAGTTCGGGCGTGATCCTGCCGAGCGCCAGCCCGAGGTCCGGCACCTTGCCCGTGTCCTCGACGGCCTCGGGGGTCGTCGTCGCACGGGCGATCTGCTCGTCGTCGAGCTCGCCGAGTTGGATCTTGACGGTCTTTTCCTCGCCCTTGCGCCAGACCACGACCTCGACCTCCTGGCCGATGGGCGTCTCGGCCACCATGAGCGGCAGCTTGCGCATTTCCGACACCTCGCGGCCGTCGAACTCGAGAATGACGTCGCCGCCGAGGATCCCGCCTTTTTCGGCCGGGCCGTCCTCGGTCACCGAAGCGACCAGGGCGCCGCGCGGCTTACCCAGACGCAGTCCCTCGGCCAACTCCTCGGTCACGGTCTGGATGCGCACGCCGAGCCAGCCGCGCCGCACCTCGCCGAACTCGCGCAGCTGCAAGACGATCTTCTTCGCCCGGTCCGAGGGGATCGCGAAGCCGATGCCGATGGAACCGCCGGAGGGCGAAAAGATCGCCGTGTTGACGCCGACCACCTCGCCGTCGAGGTTGAACATCGGGCCGCCGGAGTTGCCGCGGTTGATGGCCGCGTCGGTCTGGATGAAGTCGTCGTAGGGTCCGGAGTTGATGTCGCGCTGGCGCGCCGAGATGATGCCCGCCGTGACCGTCCCGCCGAGCCCGAAGGGATTGCCGATCGCGATCACCCAGTCGCCGATTCGGGTCTTCGCGGAACTGCCCCAGGTGGTCGCGGGCAGGGGCGTGTCGGACTCGACCTTGAGCAGGGCGAGGTCCATCTTCTCGTCGCCGCCGATGAGCTCGGCCTCGAGCAGGGTATCGTCCTGCAGGCGCACCGTGATCTCGTCCGCATCCTTGATCACGTGGTAGTTGGTCACGATGTAGCCGCTCGAATCGATGATGAAGCCGGAGCCCAGCGAACTGGCCCGCCGCTTTCGCTGGGGCGGCGGCTCGCCGCCGCGGCGCTCGAAGAACTCCTTGAAGAACTCCTCGAACTCTTCGCCCCGGCGGTTTTCCACCACCTGGGTCGTGGCGATGTTGACGACCGTCGGCAGCAACCGCTCGGCGAGGTCCGCGAAACTCTCCGGCGCCGCGCGCGCGGCCAGCGACCACGCGAAGATGACGATCAGAAACGACAGGCCGGCGATCCAGGCCCGAATCGGCACGCCGCGCGTCAGCGCAAGCGCCTTCGCCGCGCGGCGATGGTCAGGGGTCACGTGCGTCACCTTCGAAATCTCCATGACTGGGCACCCTCCGGGCGCGGAGGGCGTCGGTCGATCGTATCACTCGTTGCACACCGATTTGGTAGGAAATCGCCGCTTGTCAAGCGTTTCGCGCATATTCCGACCCTGCTCGAACAACTAGGCGGAATTATGGCCGAGGGACCCGGCCGCGCAAAAGGGGTATCTGATCCGGGTTAATAAATTGCCGGACCCGGCCGCCCAGGGGAGTGGGCCGGTTCCGCCTCAGCTGGTTCCGCCTCAACGGAAACCGCTTTATACCAAGGATTCCTGATATCGCCCCATTTCATGGGAGCGAATCGGCCCGGGCCGAGGCGTAAACGAGGCCCGAGGCGTAAACGGGGCCCGACGCCGTCGATCGATTTGCGCCTGAACGCGTCCGCGATGGCACGGCGGCGGCCGCCGGGTGCCCTCCCTCGGTCACAGCCCTTCGACGTAACGGATCATGCGCGCGCGCATCTCGGGATCGGGCAGGCGGCCGGTGGCCGCGCCCATGTTCTGGCGCATGTGATCGACCCGCGTGGTCGCGGGAATGGCGCAGGTGACGGCCGGGTGGGAGACGATGAACTTGAGGAAGAACTGGGCCCAGTTGGCGCAGTCGAATTCGCGCGCCCAGGCGGGCAGCGGGTGGCGTTCGAAATAGTCGAACAGCGCGCCCTGCCGGAACGGCCGGTTGACGATCACCGCAAGGCCGCGCTCGGCCGCCAGCGGCAGCAGTCGCCTCTCGGCCCGCCGGTCGAGGAGGTTGTAGGTGAACTGGACGAAGTCGAACCGCCGCTCGGCCAGGGCTTTCTCGAAGGCGGGATGACGGCGGCCGTGCGACGTGGTGATGCCGATGTAACGCAGCCGGCCGCGCGCCTTCCAATCCACCAGCGTCTCCAGGTGGGCCTGCCAGTCGAGCATGTTGTGGATCTGCATCAGGTCGAAACGGTCCGCGCCCCAGAGCCGCCGCGACGCCTCCATCTGCCGGACCCCGCGCGCTTGGAAGAGCGTCCACACCTTGGTCGCGGAAAACAGCGCCCGCTTGTCGGCGATGCGCGCCAGGCAGTAGCCGATGACCTCCTCCGAGGAGCCGTACATGGGCGAGGAATCGATCGCCGCGCCGCCGCCGTCGAAGAAGGCTCGCAACACCTCGAGCCGCTCGGCGCGCAGCATGGCGTTCGCACCCACGTCGAAGGTGAGCCACGAGCCCATGCCGATGACCGGCAAGCGTTCCCCGGTCCCCGGGATGGCCTTGGTCAGCAGCGGCCGGGATGCGGCGGACGCCCGGCCGGGGCCGAGATGGAGCGCCGCCCCGAGGGCGCCCATCGAGGTCAGGAACGCGCGCCGGCTCAGGTCGCGCCGCACTCGCGTCATCCCGTGCCTCCCCAATGGTGCCGCCGAACCGGGGGTCGGCCGGTATCACTCCTCGACCCAGGCGATGCGCAGCACGTTGGTGGCGCCCGGCGTGCCGAAGGGGACGCCGGCGGTGATCGCCAGTTTGTCGCCCACGGCCGCCAGGCCTTCGGCGCGCGCGATGCGGCAGGCTTTCGCGACCATCTCCTGGAACGAGGTCACGTCCTCGGTATGGACGCAGTGTGCGCCCCAGGTGACCGCGAGCCGCCGCGCCGTCTCGATCTTGGAGGTGAGCACCAGGATCGGCACGTCGGGGCGCTCGCGCGCGGCCCTGAGCGCGGTCGAGCCCGAGGTCGTATAGCTGACGATCGCGGCCACCTTGATGGTGCGCGCGACCTGGGCGGCGGCGGCCGAAATGGCGTCGGGCGCGGTCGGCTCCGGCTCGGGATGGAGCGCGTGGACGAGCCGGCGGTAGAAGGCGTCCGCCTCGGTGGTCATGGCGATGCGGTCCATCATCGCCACCGCCTCGACCGGGTAGTCGCCCGAGGCCGTTTCGGCCGAGAGCATGATCGCATCGGCGCCGTCGTAGACCGCGGTCGCCACGTCCGAGGCCTCGGCGCGGGTCGGCGCCGGGGCGTGGATCATGGATTCCAGCATCTGGGTCGCCACCACCACCGGCTTGCCGGCCAGGCGGCAGGCGCGGATGATCGCCTTCTGCTGGCCGGGCACCTCCTCGGGCGGCATCTCGACGCCCAGGTCGCCGCGCGCCACCATGACCGCGTCGGAGCGCTCGACCAGCTCGTCCAGGTGGTTGATGGCGGCCGGCTTCTCGATCTTGACCATGACCGCGGCGCGTCCGGCAATCAGGCGCCGGGCCTCGGCCAAGTCGTCGGCGCGCTGCACGAAGGAGAGGCCCACCCAGTCGGCGCCCAGGTCGAGCCCGAAGCGCAGGTCGGCGCGGTCCTTGTCGGTGAGCGGCGAGATCGGCAGCACCACGCCGGGCACGTTGACCCCCTTGCGGTCGCTGAGCGCGCCACCGGTCACGACCTCGGTCTCGGCGTAGTCGCTGCCGCAGGTTTGGATGCGGAGCCGCAGCTTGCCGTCGTCGAGCAGGAGCTCGATGCCGGGCGCGAGCGCGGCGAACACCTCGGGGTGGGGCAGGGGCGCGCGGGTCGCATCGCCCGGGGTCTCGTCCAGGTCGAGGCGGAAGCGCGCCCCGGGCACGAGCTCGACCGTGCCCGCGGCGAAACGCCCGACCCGCAGCTTCGGCCCTTGCAGGTCCATCAGCACCCCGATCGGGTGGCCGGCTTCGCGCTCCAGGGCGCGGACGTTCTCCAGGTTGCGCCGGTGGTCCTCGTGGGTGCCGTGGCTGAAGTTGAGCCGGAAGACGTCGGCGCCGGCCTCGAACAGGGCGCGCAGCACCGCCGGGTCCGAGCTGCTCGGCCCCAGGGTCGCGATGATCTTGACTTTGCGCTTGCGTCGCATGGCTCGAATCCTAATCGAATCCTACCGGGCCGCCGCGGTCATTGCACGGAAGGAAAACGGGGCACGGAAGGACAACGTGACCGGGGCCGCGGTCATTCGCGGGTCAACACCAGGATGGCGCGGAAGTCGTTGACGTTGGTGAGCGTCGGACCGGTCACCACCAAATCGCCGAGCGCCGCGAAGAACCCGTAGCCGTCGTTATCGGCGAGGCGCGCCTCGGGATCGAGCCCGGCGGCGCGCGCCCGAACCAGGGTATCCGGCCCGATCAGCGCGCCGGCGTTGTCCTCGGTGCCGTCGATGCCGTCGGTGTCGCAGGCCAGCGCGAAGATGCCGGGCGCGCCGTCCAGCGCCAGGGCGAGGGCGAGCAGGAACTCGGCGTTGCGTCCGCCGCGCCCCTTGCCGCGCAGGGTGACCGTGGTCTCGCCGCCGGAGAGCAGAACGCAGGGCGGCGCCGCCGGTCGGCCATGTTGCGCCGCCTGGAGCGCGCTGCCGGCCATGTCGCGGGCCACCTCGCGCGCCTCGCCCTCGATCGCGTCGCCCAGGATGAGCGGCTCGATGCCGGCGTCCCGGGCGCGCGCCGACGCCGCCTCGAGGGCGTCCCGGGGCCGCGCGATCAACACCGTCTCGGCGCGGGTGAGGCGCG
>JACZWN010000032.1 GCA_022572105.1 Pseudomonadota bacterium
CAGCGGGCGAATGATGCTCGGCACCTATCAAGGGCTTTACGTGTTCGAGCACCGCAGAGTTCCCCGAACGCGGGAACTCGTACTGCATCTGATCGGGCAATGACCAACGCGATCAAAACACGCCCCGGCGAAGTGGTGGCGGGTTTCGGCTTTGCACGGGAATTTGCCGCCGGCGCCTACCCTGAGAACCCTCCCAAGCGGCCTATAAAGGGGCTGACAAGGATCAGGACGAAAGGAGCAGCCATCGCCACGCCCACCAGCACGGCCAGGCAGTCAACCGCGAAGATGATGCTCTTTCTCCAGGACATGGCACCTCCGATCTCCCTATGCGCGGCGTTAACCCACAGCCTTTAAGCAGTCGATGAACAGCGTCCGGCGGCGCTGACTCTGTCCGAAGGTGCTCATCCGCTCCAGGAGCGCCGTCAGACCTAAACCGGCATCCGAGCTGTCAAAAGCTGCGCTCCGGTCGCGCTCGATCCGTACGTCATGGTCGATCTGCGCCTGCGCGGAGTCATAGCACGCCTCTACAACCGGCTTGGACGGATACGAGGTCGCGCTAGGATCGACCAAGACGACCCCCTTCGCCAGAGCAGGCATGGTGATCGCCAGAAGGACCGAGGCGGCTATGCCTGCAATGGTCATTTTCATGGGGTGTTCCTCTCGAGTAATCTCAAGACCTCTTTCGGGGGCGTGCTCGGACAGGGCCGAGCGTAAGCAACAGCCACCGGTTGCCGTCTTACGATGTGGTCAGGCGACTCCACGCCGACCAGTCACTTGGGATCACCTTGCAGTGATCCCAGAGACGAAGCAGGGGGGTTATGGATCGCGAGGGGCATACGAGGAACTCATTGGGATCGTTAATGCCCCGGCGTGTTTGGAGCCCACCAGCGGGCCAAGGCCACCGCGATCACCAAGCCGTCGGGCAAAGGGCTTCGCGTGTGCACTGGTTGGAACGTGGGGTTTAGTGGACCGTGCGGGCAAAGCGATACAGAAATGGGGGCGAACACGAGTTCGCGGCGTCCAAGCTATGATGCCGCATCCAGGCGAAATTCGGAGCCCTCGCCGAGGGCCCCGTAAAGTTCGTCGGACGTGTCTAGTCTGTCTGGGAGCAATTGCTAGTCGCGGTAAAGGACGAACTCCCCGTCCTCACCGGACAGCAGGCCCGGCCCCGGTTGGATCTCGTGAATCTCGGTGTATTCGAACGGCTTCACTTCGGCGCAAGCCGTAGCGAGCAAGAACGCTCCCAACGACGCGAAGAGCCACAGTCGAATGCCGAGTTTGCTCATCGTCACGTGCATCGTCCGCCTCCTCTCAGAACTTCACCCGGGCACCGCCCTGGACTGCGAAGATATCATCGAAATTCGAGCCGGCACGGTCGAGTTCGTGGTTGCGCGCACCAAGATAGAATTCCGTGCCGATCTTGTCGAAATTCTGGACCACAAACACGCCGTACGACTGGAATTCGTCGCCCTCCTGGTTCAGATCGTCCACCGCGGCATAGTCGACGGCCACCGAGGTCGCCCCGAAGTCCACGGCGTTGAAGGTGTATCCGAGCTTCACGTAGTAGAACAACGGGTCGTCGCCGCCGCTGTCCACCTCACGCTTACCGAGCGCACCGGTCAGGCTGATGCCCATCGGAAAAAGCACGGAAACCGACCCGTTGTACTGATTGAAATTGTTGGCATCCTTGGAACTGGCATCGGCCCAGGCCACCGCGGCCACGACCTTGGTCTCGGCGATTTCCCCGGAGAACCGGAGGGCCGCATCGACGGCCCCGCCCTCCACGGCCGAAACGGATCCCTTGAAACCCGAAAAACTCGGCGTGTCGTAGCGGATCCGGTCATCGCGGCTCAGACCGTCGAAGTTGCTAAAGGCCTGGTTGATGCGCGGACCCAAGACGTTGTTGTCGCTGAACGCAATGCCGCCGGCCAAATCGGCGATGCCCGAGTAGGCGATCACTGCCGTGCCCGACAAGTCGACCTCCGAGCTGGCGTTTGAGGCCGTATCGCCCTGCCCGACCCACAGCCGGCCGAGGCGCTTGCTGTCCACGTAGAGCTCGAGCTTGCGTTCCGTGAAAGTGATCGGACCGGCCGCGCTATCCTGATCGATCCGAATCGCCGCGGTCGAGTTCGACTCGAACTGCACCTCGATCTGAGTGCCGACCGTGATGTCCTCGTCCAGCCTTCCGGTGCCGATGAAACGCACGCGGGTCGAGGAGTTGTCGTTGTCGACGTGGAAGATGTCGTCCTGGTCCCCGTTGTCAACGAACAGCACCCCGCGGTTGACCTGGCCCGAGACGGACAGCTTCACATCGTCTTTGCCGCTCGTGACCACGCGCTGGGGCGCAGCCAGGGGCAAACGTTGGGCGGCCTCCTTGGCCTCCTTTGCCTCCTTAGCCGTTTCCGCCTGCTTGGCCTCGAGCTCCTCCACCTTGCGCATTAAGGTCTCGACTTGCACCTTAAGGTCGTCGAGCTCGCTGGCCAATACCGGTACGCCGCCGACGCTGGCGAACCCCAAGGCCGTGATACTGATAAGCGCCGCGCGGCCTGTCGACCGCAGACGCTTGGTGAGTGATGGATGTTCTGATGGTTGCATCGCCTCGTCCTCCCTCGTGTGGTGAAGTCCTAGGACTGCTGGAAGGGGTGCAACCTTTGTGGTGCGTCTTTGAGCCGGGCTTGGCTTTGGCCGGCCCAATCAAAGGAGCGCCCCAAGGGAAAAAGAGTACAGCATCGCAGCAAACCCGCGAAGCCCTTTTCTATCTGATCGAGGGGCGGGCTGAGTTCAGCAAATGCGCGCACGGAGCCGATCAAGCTGTGGCCGCAGTCGATCCTTGAGGAGGCCCTGGAGGCAGAGAACCGGGACGTTTTCGGACGGGAGTATAACGAGCACGGGGTTGAGCCTGACTGGGGCTATCCGAACGGCACTCGCAAGGGGAAACTCAAGACGGCCGAATGCATGATCGAGTATTCGGTACCGCAGATCGCCCGGCGCGATCGGCCCTTCAAATCGGTGATCAGGGTGCCCTTCTGGGGCTACACGGCGGCGCTGGAGGACTTGGCGTTGGCGGCGCTCCAAGACGCCACCTTGATCCAGATCGCGTCGCCAAGGAAATTTCCGAAGGGGCTATGGAAAGGCTTGGGGTCGAGGGGGCGGCTGACGCCTGGGCTAGCTTCCAGGACACTATGCCGGGTGTGCGCGGCCAGTTCAGATAACCGTGCAACAATGCTTGGGACGTTGCAATACCTGCCGCCTTGGCTAGAACTGCGGCGACCGCAGCAAATCGACCTCAGTGTTTGACGGTTGACCCTACCTATCTATGCCTACACCTCTCATCGTTTAGGAGGTTTCAACAGGCAATTTGATCGCGGCCGGAATGTGCCGCCGGCGCAAGGTCAAGACCTGTCAGGCGCGCCGAAGTCATACTTCCATGGGGCGATTGCTTCCTTGAGCTCGTCGAGCATGCGAAGCGATGTGAGCAATTTACCCATGTCGCCCTGTCGATGCCCCTCCTTGTGCAGCGTCTGGCCCTGGCTTAACATTGCCATGAGCGCTTCGACGCGCTCCGGCGAGCTCTTCGACTGCTCGAGCTGAATGAAAATCTGTGGATATTCAGCGGTTCCCCGGCAGGCCAGCGCCGGCCCAGCGATCAGGACCATGCATGCGCTGGCAAGAAGCAGTGTCCTCATTTTCGGTTCCTCCTTCCCCCAATCACAGGATGCAATTCAACATTTTCGAGATAGGCCCATCGGTTCCGCGACACCGGCAAAACTGGGCGCCTGAGTTGATTAGATTTCGGCTCCGGACTTGGAGTCAAGCGTTTTATACGGGCAGGTGATGGAACAGATTTCGTGGGGGCATCGGACGAAGAGATTCCGACAAAGATTCCTGGTTCTCCGGCCAGCTCTGCGTGGGCGACTGAGCTTCCGGCAACGGGCAGCGGCCGAGCGCCGCCGCGGCCGTGGGTGAAGGTGAGCCTGGCCGGGCGCCGCTAAGGCACCAGCCGGTAGCCGCCCGGCTCGGTCACCAGGAGCTCGGCGTTGGATGGATCGGCCTCGATCTTCTGGCGCAGGCGGTAGACGTGGGTCTCCAGGGTGTGGGTGGTCACGTTCGCGTTGTAGCCCCAGACCTCACGGAGCAGGGTCTCGCGCCCGACTACTTTGGCGCCGCTGCGGTACAGGTACTTGAGGATCGAGGTTTCCTTCTCGGTCAGGCGGACCTTCTTCTTGCTCTGGCCGTGGATCAGCAGCTTGGCGCTCGGCCGGAAGGTGTAGGGGCCGATGGTGAAGACCGCGTCCTCGCTCTGCTCGTGCTGGCGGAATTGCGCTCTGAGGCGTGCCAGCAGGACCGAGAAGCGGAACGGCTTGATCACGTAGTCGTTGGCCCCGGCGTCGAGCCCCAGGATCGTGTCCGCGTCGGTCTGGGCCGCGGTCAGCATGAGGATCGGCGACTTGACCCCGTTGCGCCGCATCAGGCGGCAGACCTCGCGGCCGTCCATGTCGGGCAGGCCGACGTCGAGCAGGATCGCGTCAAAGTACTCGGCCTTGACGACTTCGAGCGCCTGGCCGCCGGTCTTTACTTCGACCGTGGCGAATTCCTCGTGCAGGCGCAGCTGTTCGCTCAGTGACTGGCACAGGGCCTCATCGTCGTCAACCAAAAGGATTTTCTTGGAGGTGGTGACGGCCATGCTGCTGCTCCCCTCCCGTGCGGCCTCGGTTGGGCCTGCACCATGAGCTAGCATTTTCCATTCTAACCGTGTCGACTGCCGCGAGAGAAGCAGAGATTATCACCCGAGCCAACTCCGCGGCGGCGCTTGGACGGAAGGGCTATGCCTTCTTTCTCATGTCTATTTTGACGATCTGCGGGTCGGCGTGGCGAGTTTATGCCAAAGTGCAATGAGGTCCAGCTGAGCGCGGCTCCTGAGGGAGTCGCGGAGTGCTGAGAGGAGGAAAGAGGATCGCGTGCATGCCAGAGACGCTACCCAGACCCAGGCAGAAACGCCAGGGGTTCTGCGGCATACGAGGTATCCAGGAAGGACAGGGCTTCGCCGTAACCCACTAATCCCGACCGGGCTGACCACAGGGCCCCGCGACGCGCACGGAACGATCGATCGAAGCGCTCTCGGGAGCAGGGCGATTAGAGCTATTGTCAAAAGTTGTGTATGGGCTGATCATGCGGCGGCGCGATCCTGGCGTTCTCCATCTACGAATTTGAGGCCGCGAATAATCTCGGCGAGATGATTTGATCCATTTAGTTTTCTCCATTTTTTCTGGGCGCTCTGGCACAGCTTGAAGACCATGGACATTGCTGTCTTGCGGGACAGGCAGCCCTTGGTGCGGTACGTTCTGAGGCGAACCGTGGCAAACGTGCTCTCGATGGGGTTGGTCGTGCGCACGTGCTTCCAGTGTTCGGCGGGGAAGTCGTAGAAGGTCAAAAGTGCGTCCCGGTCCTTGGCCAGGCAGGCCGTGGCTTTGTCGTATTTCGGTCCGTAGGCTTCCAGGAAGAAGTCGAAGGCGTTCTCCGCCTGCTTCCTGGTCTCGGCCATCCAGATCTCCTGCAGGTGGCTCTTGGCCTTCTTCTGCAAGCCCTTGGGCAACTTGTTCAAGACGTTGCCCGTCTTGTGCACCCAGCAGCGTTGCTCGCGGGCGATCCCGTAGACCTGGCGGAGCGCCTTCCAGAAACCGAGCGCGCCGTCACCGACCGCCAGTTCCGGACCCATTTCAAGGCCACGCCGCTTGAGGTCGAGCAACACCTCCAACCAGGACCGCTCGCTTTCGCGGTAGCCGTCGGTGATGGCGATCAGTTCCTTGCGTCCCGTGTCCGTAGCCCCGATGACGACCAGGATGCACTGCTTCTCCTCCTCCATGCGGGCGCCGAAATAGATGCCGTCCACCCAGAAATAGACGTACCGCTTGGCCGTGAGGTCGCGCCGTTGCCAGCGTTCCATCTCGTCTTGCCAGACCTCCTTCAGCCGGGTGATCGTGGAGGCCGAAAGGCCCGGCGCTTGCGTCCCCAACAGCGCCGCCAGCGCTTCCGAAAAGTCGCCGGTGGAGATGCCCTTCAGATACAGCCAGGGCAGGAGGTCTTCCAGGCTCTTGGTCCGGCGCAGATAGCGCGGCAGGATCGCCGAGGTGAACCGGATGGCGCCGTCCCCCCGGTCCCGGACACGGGGCTGGCGCACGCTCACCGGGCCGATCCCGGTCTGGATGGCGCGTTCCGGCAGATATCCATTGCGCACAACCCGGCGGCGGCCGGCGTCGTCAACAAGCGCCGCATAGGCCTCCAGAAACGAGGCGACCTCGGCTTCGATGGCCTGGGCCAAAAGCTTGTGCGCTCCAGCTTGCAGGACTTCCGTCAACGGGTCTTCCTGAAAATCAGTTGGGCGCCGAAAGGCGATAACGGTATTCTCTTCCATGGCGTATCCCTCCTTGGCTTCGGTCAAGTGGTGACATTCACAATCACCAGGATACGCCGCCTTCAATCCAACGCCGTACACAAGATTCGGTTATAGCTCACGTTTCATTTTGCATCTCCCGTGTACCTTGTTGCACTGCTGAGCGGTATTACGCGGCGCGCGGCCGGTCCATCCCCGCCGACCGGAGGGAAGCGTCCCGTCTCTCGATTTCGTGAAGGTTAATAGAGGGTTAGTCGCTTGGGTCTTGGCCCTCGAAGACCGAGCGGTAGGCGAACAGCGCCGGGGTTCCGCCGCTGTGCAGGAAAACGACGCGGTCGCTCGGTTTGAACCGGCCCTCGGCGATCAGGCCGATCAGTCCCGCCATCGCCTTGCCGCTGTAGACCGGGTCGAGGAGGATTCCCTCGAGACGGGCGACCAATTCCACCGCCCGCCTCATCCCGTTCGTCGGCAGGCCGTAGCCTTCTCCCGCGTAGCCGGCCACGACCTCGACCCGGTCCGCCGCCTCCGAACCGCGCGCGCCCAGGCGCTCGGCCGTCGCGGCGGCCAGCTCGCGCGATACCGCTTCGACCTCCGGCGGGTCGGCGTCGACGTCGATCCCGATCGCCTGCGCGCGGTGGCCGAGCGCCGTCAAGCCCGCGACCAGGCCGCCCTGGGTCCCTCCGCTGCCGCTGGCGAAGACCAGGTAGTCGAAGCCCTCGATCGTGTCCTCGGCCTGTGCCGCCAATTCGCGCGCGCAGTTGGCGTAGCCGAGCGCGCCGGTCGGGTTCGAGCCGCCGACCGGGACGACGTAGGGGCGCGCGCCGGTTTCCCGGAGCTCGGCCGCGAGCGCCTCCATGGCCGCCGCCCGGTCGGTTTCCGTGGGCAAGAGGTGGATGCGCGCGCCGAGCAGGCGGTCGATCTGGATGTTTCCGGTGTGCTCGAAGTCGCCCCCGCCCCAGGGCACGTTGCGCGCCAGCACCAGCTCCGCCTTGAGGCCCAGCTTGGCCGCGGCGGCCGCGGTCTGGCGCACGTGGTTCGACTGTATCCCGCCGGCCGTGATCACCGTGTCCGCGCCCTCCTCGAGCGCCTCGGCCAGAAGGAACTCGAGCTTGCGGGTCTTGTTGCCGCCGAAGGCGAGGCCCGTGCAGTCGTCGCGCTTGATGAACAGGCGCGGCCCGCCGCCGAACCGCGTGCCCAAATGCGCGCTCAGGCGCGCGAGCGGCTCCAGGGGCGTCGGCAGGTGCGCGAGCGACACGCGCGGGAAACGGTCGAGGTCCATGGGATCCCCAGCCCAGTGACATCCAAGGTCTCTTGGCGGCCAACACGCTAGCGCAGTGACGGGCCGCGCGTCGAGTGGGGTGAGCGGCCGCGGGAAACCAGGTCGCTGCACCGTTCCTCGTCGGATCGCGCGTCCGAATCACGGGATCGGCCGGGCATCGAGGGATCGGATACCGACCCACCATGCCGCTCCGGCAATGGGGATTCCCTGTGATTTTCTGCGGGTTTGGCTTGACAGGGAGGACATTCCGATTTCTGATTTTCCATACAATCGGCGTCACGCCGTTCGGGTGGATTGAGGCGGGTCCGATGCTCCCGGCCTGCCCGGCCGGCGCGCCGGGTCCGGGCGCGAGGGGGGAGGCGTGCGAGCAGAAAAAGTTTTCAGGCGGCCCAGGAAAGGGCCGGACCGCGACCATAAAAACGCCGTTCGACGGGTCGCGCCGCGATCCGCGTTCGGGTCAACGACGATCGAAGGGAGGCTGTCGACATGAGGCAAGCGAAAATCAAGACCAGGCTTACGCACCTGGCCATCGCGGCGGCGTTCGCGGCGGCGGCGGGCCTGGCCGCCCCAACCTGGGCCGGCGCGGTCGAGTCCAAGGACCCGATCAAGCTGACCATCCATGATTGGACCGGCCAGTACGTGACCACCCACATCATGGCCAGCGTGCTCGAGTCCATGGGCTACAACGTCGAGCTGGTGACGGCCGACTACATCGCCCAGTTCGCCGGGCTCGAGTCCGGCGACCTGCACGTCGCCATGGAGATGTGGGAGACCACCGGCAAGGAGGCCATGGACGCCTCGCTGGCGACCGGCAAGACGGTTGACCTCGGCGAGACTGGCATGGACGCCATCGAGGAGTGGTGGTACCCGCTCTACATGAAGGAGAAATGCCCGGGGCTGCCCGACTGGAAGGCGCTCAACGACTGCGCCGAGGCCTTCTCGACGCCCGAGACCGCGCCCAAGGGCCGTTACCTCGGCGGGCCGGTGACCTGGGCCGGTTTCGACGACGAGCGCGCCGAGGCGCTGGGGCTCGACTACGAGGTCGTGCACGCCGGCACCGACGCGGCGCTGTTCGCCGAGATCCAGTCGGCCTACGAGCGCAAGGCGCCGATCCTGGCCTGGGTCTATACGCCGCATTGGGCGCCGATCAAGTTCGACGGCGAATGGGTCGAATTCCCGCGCTATACGCCGGAATGCTACAACGATCCGTCCTGGGGCCTGAACAAGGACATGGCCTACGACTGCGGCAAGCCGCGCGGCTGGATCAAGAAGGTCGGCTGGAAGGGCGGCGAGGCGAAATGGCCGGGCGCCTACCAGGCGATCCGCAACTTCCACATCGACAACGCCACCATGGGCGAGTTGATCGTCAAGATCGACCTCGAGGGCCAGAAGCTCGAGAAGGTGGTCGCACAGTGGCTGAAGGAGAACGAGTCCACCTGGAAGAAGTGGACCCAATAGGCCGGGCCGCCTGAGCATCACCCGGGCCGTCGCGCGCGACACCTTTCCAAGCGGCGGCCCATGGGTGATGATCTGAATCCGGACTAGTGTGATGGTTTCGAAATCCGGCACATTAAATGTGCCGAATATCGGAAGCTGAATCACACTGGATTCAAATCGTTAGTGGCCTGCTTGTCTTTGAAGTTCATCTTATGAACTTCGGAGGCAGGACACTAGGGTCCAGCGCCTCCAGGGAGACCGCGGTGAGCGATAACAACGCGCGCGATCCGGACGGCGGAGAGCGAAGCGTCAAGCTCGCCTGCGAGGCCGTCTGGAAGGTCTTCGGACCGGGCGCCGAAGCCTTCCTCGCCGAGCACGGCGGCCAGGTCGGCGACGAGCTGTTGGCAAGCGCCGGCCTGATCGGCGCCGTGCGCGACGCCAGCCTCGACGTCTACGAAGGCGAGATCTTCGTCATCATGGGCCTTTCGGGCTCCGGCAAGTCGACGCTGGTGCGCTGCATGTCGCGCCTGATCGAGCCGACCGCGGGCCGGGTCGTGTTCGAAGGCCAAGACCTGCTCGCCGCCTCCGAGAAGGAGATGATCGAGATCCGCCGGCACCGCATGGGCATGGTGTTCCAGCATTTCGCCCTGTTGCCCCATCTGACCGTGCTCGGCAACGTCGCCTTTCCCTTGGAGGTGCAGGGCGTGGGGCGCGCGGCGCGCGAGAAGCGCGCGCTCGAGGTCATCGAATTGGTCGGCCTGCAGGGCCGCGAGGCCTACTATCCGCGCGAGCTCTCGGGCGGCCAGCAGCAACGCGTCGGCATCGCCCGCTCGCTCGCGGTCGAGCCGGAGATCTGGTTCCTCGACGAGCCGTTCTCGGCGCTCGATCCCTTGATCCGGCGCGAGATGCAGGACGAGTTCCTGCGCCTGCAGAACGTGCTGCACAAGACCATCGTATTCATCACCCACGACTTCGACGAGGCGATCCGCTTGGCCGACCGCATCGCCATCATGAACGATGGCCGGATCATCCAGATCGGCACGCCGGAGGATCTGGTGGTCAATCCGGCGACCGATTACGTGGCCGAGTTCACCCACGACGTGCCGCGCGCCAAGGTGCTCACCGCCGGCTCGGTGATGACCGCGGTGGATGGCGTCGCGAGCCAGGCCATGGCAGATGTCGCCGGCCGGGTTACCGCCGACACCCGCATCGAGGCCTTGGCCGCGGAGGTCGTCAACGCGGACAAGCCGTTCCTGGTGATCGGCGCCAACGGTCAAACGCTCGGCCTGTTGACGCGCGAGGCCGTGCTCGCGGTTCTGGTCGGCGGGAACCGGGTGCGATGAGCCAGGCGGCGACCGGCGTGGCCCCGGCCTTGGCGTGGCGCAGCCCCTGGCTGGCCGCCTGGGCGCTCATGCTGGCGGCGACGCTCGGGCTGTGGCTGGGCAAGGACCTTTGGCCCTGGGTGGTAAAATATCCGCGTGGCTGGGTGGTGCCGTTGAAGGGCTGGATCGGCGATTTCATGAAGTGGCTGATCAACGACTTCGATCTCGGCCTGTTCACCTTCAAGGAGTTCACCCGCGGCATCGCCTGGGTGCTCGAGTGGCCGCAATGGCTGGCCAAGGGCTTGCTCGCCAAGGGCTTCAAGATCCCGACCGGCGAGGACGCCTTCTGGCTGACGCCGACGCTCTCCTGGCTGGGACTGGTCGTGGTGCTGTCGCTCCTAGCGTATCGCATCAAGGACCGGACGCTCGCGCTCCTGATCGGGTTCTGCTTCCTCTACCTGGCGGTCTTCGGGCAGTGGGACAGCGCCATGATCACGCTGTCCTCGATCATGGTCGCGGTGCCGCTCGGCGTCGCCGGCGGCCTGGCGCTCGGCATTCAGGGCTACCGCAGCCCGCGCTTCGAGCGCGCGATCACGCCGGTCCTCGACCTGATGCAGACCGTGCCGGTTTTCGCCTACCTGGTGCCGATCCTGTTCCTGTTCGGTTTCGGCCCGGTGGCGGCGATGATCGCGACCATGATCTACGCCACGCCGCCCATGGTCCGGGTCACCTTGCTGGCGCTCAAGACGGTGCCTGAGGAAATCAAGGAGTTCGGCCGCATGGCCGGCTGCAGCCGGCGCCAGATGACCTGGAAGGTGCTGGTGCCGGCGGCGCGCCCGACGCTGATGGTCGGGGTCAACCAGGTCATCATGCTGTCGCTGAACATGGTCATTATCGCCTCGATGATCGGCGCCGGCGGCCTCGGCCACGACGTGCTCGCCTCGCTCCGGCGCCTGGCCATCGGCGAGGGGCTGGAGGCGGGCATCGCCATCACCCTGCTCGCCATCGCCCTCGACCGCCTGAGCCAGGCCTTCGCGGTAACCTCGCCGGCCGGCCGGCACGGCCAGGAAGGCAAGGGCTTCGTCGCGCGCCATCCCTATCTGATCTTCGCCCTGGCGGTCCTGCTCGGCGCCACCCTGCTCGGGCTCGTGGTGCCGGGCTTGCGCGACTATCCCGAGGCCGGGCAGGTCACCACCGGGCCGTTCTGGAACGACCTGGTGCGCTGGATCAACATCAACTTCTTCGATCAGTTCGAGGCGGTGAAGACCTTCCTGCTGCTCAACCTCATGATCCCGTTCAAGCGCTTCCTGCTGCAAATGCCGTGGACCGCGGTGGTGGCCATAGTGGCGCTGGCCGGGCTCCAGCTCGGCGGCTGGCGCCTGGCGCTGCTCACCGCTTGCCTGGTCGCCTTCATCGCGCTCACCGGCAACTGGGAGAAGGCGATGATCACCGTCTACCTCTGCGGCATCTCGGTGGTCTTCGCGAGCCTGATCGGCACTCCCATCGGCATCTGGGCGGCGCGCAACGACCGGGTCCACAAGGTGGTCCAGGTCGCCATCGACACCATCCAGACGCTGCCCAGCTTCGTCTATCTCATGCCCGTGGTCATGTTGTTTCGGGTCGGCGATTTCTCGGCCATGATCGCGGTCATCGCCTACGCCATTCCGCCCTCGGTGCGCTACACCGACCACGGCATCCGCAAGATCCCGCCGGCCTTGATCGAGGCGGCGCGCACCTCGGGCTGCACCCGGCGGCAAGTCCTGTGGAAGGTGCAGCTGCCCCTCGCCCTGCCCGAGATCATGCTGGGCGTCAACCAGACCATCATGTTCGCGCTCTCGATGCTGGTGATCACGGCGCTGGTCGGCACCCGCGACCTGGGCCAGGAGGTCTACATCGCACTCACCAAGGCGGACACCGGGCGCGGCATCGTGGCCGGCGTTTGCGTCGCCTTCATCGCGATCACCGCCGACCGCCTGATCGGCGCCTGGGCGCGGCGGCGCAAGCAGCAACTCGGGCTGGAATAGGGGCCGGGGCGCATGAACCAGAGTCTCGCCAAGCCCGATCCGGCCGCGCGCGCGGCCGCGCTCACCTGCTGGTCCGGCAAGGTCGAGCCCGAGGTGCTGCCCGGCGGCCTCACGAACCACAACTTCGTCGTGCGCGATCGGGGCGAGTCTTTCGTGGTGCGCATCGCCGACGACATCCCGCTGCATGGCATCATGCGCTTCAACGAGCTGGCGTCGAGCCGCGCCGCGCACGCCGCCGGCGTCTCGCCCGAGGTCGTGCACGCCGAGCCCGGCGCCCTGGTGATGCGCTTTATCGAGGGCACGACCTACGGTGAAGCAGAGGTGCGCGCGGCGCTGGGCGCAGGGCGCATCGTGCCGCTCCTGAAACGCGTGCATCACGAGATCCCGAAGCACTTCGAGGGGCCGGCGCTCATCTTCTGGGTGTTTCAGGTGGCGCGCGGTTATGCCCGGACGTTGCGCGCGGGCCACAGCCGCATGACCGGCGAATTGCCGCGCTTCCTGGAGATCAACGCGGAGCTGGAGGCCGCGCTCGGTCCGGTGGAGATTCTCTTCGGCCACAACGATCTGCTCGCCGCCAATTTCATCGACGACGGAAAGCGCCTGTGGCTGATCGATTGGGATTACGGGGGCTTCAACTGTCCGCTGTTCGACCTGGCCAATCTCGCGTCGAACAATCAGTTCTCGGCGGCCGAGGAGGACCGCCTTCTCGAAGACTATTTCGAAACGCCGGCCAGCGATGAGCTGCGCCACAAGCTGAGCGCCATGAAATGCGCCTCGCTGCTGCGCGAATCCATGTGGTCCATGGTCTCCGAAATCCATCTCGACATCGACGTCGACTACGTCGCCTACACGACCGAGAACCTGGCGCGCTTCGAGCGCGCCTACGCCGACTTCAAGGCGGGGTAGGCGGCCATGGCGCAGCATCCAACCCAGGCGCATCCGACCCAGGCGCGCGCGGTCGTCATCGGCGGCGGCATCGTCGGCTGCGCGACCGCCTATCACCTGACAAGGCTCGGCTGGCGCGACGTGGTGCTCCTGGAGCGCGCCAAGCTGACCAGCGGCTCGACCTTCCACGCGGCCGGCCTGGTCGGCCAGTTACGGGCCAACGCCAATATCACGCAACTCCTCAAGAACAGCGTCGAACTCTATGACAAACTTGAGGAAGAGACCGGCCAGGCCACGGGCTGGAAGATGAACGGGGGCCTGCGCCTGGCGTGCAACGAGGAGCGCTGGACCGAGGTCAAGCGCCAGGCCACCACGGCGCGCAGCTTCGGCCTCGAGATGGAGCTGCTGACGCCCCAAGAGGCGCGCGAGCTGTGGCCGCTGATGGAGGTGTCCGACGTGGTCGGCGCCGCCTTCCTGCCGACCGACGGCCAGGCCAATCCCTCCGACATCACCCTCGCGCTGGCCAAGGGCGCGCGCCGGGGCGGCGCCACCATCGTCGAGGACTGCCCGGTCACCGGCATCAAGGTCGAGCGCGGGCGGGCCTGCGGCGTCGTGACGGGAGAGGGCGCGATCGCCTGCGAGGTGGTGATCGACTGCGCCGGGCAGTGGGCGCGCGAGGTCGCAGCGCTGGCCGGCGTCAACGTGCCGCTGGTTTCGGTCCAACACCAGTACGTCGTGACCGAGCCGATCGAGGGGGTGGCGCGCGACCTGCCGACTCTGCGCGACCCGGACCGGCTGATCTACTTCAAGGAGGAGGTGGGCGGCCTGGTCATGGGCGGCTACGAGCCGAACCCGATCCCCTGGGCCGAGGACGGCATCCCCGAGGGCTTCCACTATTCGCTGCTGGACAACGACTGGGACCACTTCGAGCCGCTCATGGTGCAGGCGCTCGCGCGCGTGCCGGCGCTCGAGCGGGCCGGGGTCAAGGATATGTTCAACGGCCCCGAATCCTTCACCCCCGACGGCAACTTCATCCTCGGCGAGGCGCCCGAGGTTGCAAACTTCTACGTCGGCGCCGGCTTCAACGCCTACGGCATCGCCGCCGGCGGCGGGGCCGGCCAAGCGCTCGCCGAGTGGGTCGTGGGCGGCGAACCGCCGATGGACCTGTGGCCGGTCGACATCCGCCGCTTCGGCCAGCCGCACCGGAGCATCGACTGGGTGCGCGCGCGCACCCTCGAGCTCTACGCCAAGCACTACACCATGGCCTGGCCGCACGAGGAGCACGCGAGCGGCCGGCCCGAGCGGGTATCGCCGATTTACCAGGCCCTGAAGGCGCACGGCGCCTGCTTCGGCGAGAAGCTCGGCTGGGAGCGCCCTAACTGGTTCGCCCGCGACGGCGAGGAACCGCGCGACGTGTACAGCTACGGCCGCCAGAACTGGTTCGACGCGGTCGGCGAGGAGCACCGCGCGGTGCGCGAGCGCGCCGGCCTGTTCGACCAGTCGTCGTTCGCCAAGTTCCTCATGGCCGGACCCGACGCGGCCGCCGCGCTCACCTGGCTCTGCGCCAACGATATCGACAAGCCGGTGGGCTCGCTGACCTACACCCAAATGTGCGACGCCCGCGGCGGCATCCAGTGCGACCTGACCGTGGCGCGCCTTGCCGAGGACGCGTTCTACATCGTCACCGGCACCGGCTTTGCGACCCACGACTTCTCCTGGATCGCGCGCAATATCCCGGACGGCCTGGACGCGGCGCTCACCGACGTCACCCCGGATTTCGCGACCTTCTCGCTCATGGGGCCGCGCGCGCGCGACATCCTGTCGGCGGTCACCCGCGACGACGTCTCCCACGAGGGTTTCCCCTTCGCCACCTGCCGCGAGATCGCGATCGACGGCGCGGCGCTCAAGGCGCTGCGGCTCACCTACGTGGGCGAGTTGGGCTGGGAGCTGCACGTGCCCACCGAGCATGCGCTTATGGTCTACCGGCGGGTCATGGCGGCGGGCGCCGAGTTCGGCATCGCCAACGCCGGCTACCGGGCGATCGAGTCGCTGCGCCTGGAGAAGGGCTACCGCGCCTGGGGCTCGGACATCGGGCCCGACTACACGCCCTTCGAGGCCGGCCTGGGCTGGGCGGTCAAGCTCAAGAAGAACGTGCCGTTCCAGGGCCGCGAGGCGCTGGCGGCCCAGCACGGGGCGACGCTCGACAAACGCCTGGCCTGCTTCACCCTGGACGACCCGGACGTGGTGCTGCTCGGGCGCGAGACCATCTACCGGAACGGCCAGCGGGTCGGCTGGCTGACCAGCGCCGGCTGGGGCTACACCATGGCGACCAACATCGGCTACGGCTACGTCCGCAATAAGGACGGCGTCGACGACGCCTTCCTCCACGCGGGCGATTACGAGCTCGAGGTCGCCACCGAACGCCTGCCCTGCCGCATCCACCGCGGCCCGCTCTACGACCCCGAGATGACGCGGATCAAGGCGTGATCGACGGCGCCGAAATCGTCATCGTCGGCGGCGGGGCGATCGGCTGCTCCATCGCCTATCACCTGGCCAAGCTGGGCAAGCGCGACGTGGTGGTGCTGGAGAAGAGCGGCCTGACCCAGGGCGCCACCTGGCACGCCGCCGGCCTGATCGGCCAGCTGCGCGGCAAGCGCAACCTCACCCGCATGCTCCAGTACAGCGTCGAGCTCTACGGCCGGCTCGAAGCGGAGACCGGCCAGGCGACCGACTGGAAGCAGACGGGCTCGCTCCGGCTCGCGTCCTCCGAGGCGCGCTGGCGCGAGATCCGGCACATCGCGACGACCGCGCGCAGCTTCGGCTTCGAGCTGCATCTGGTCTCGGCCGAGGAGGCGCGGAAGCTGTTCCCGCTCATGACCACCGAGGGCGTGGTTGGCGCCGCCTACATCCCGAGCGACGGCTACGCCGATCCGAGCAGCCTGACCCAGGCGCTGGCCAAGGGCGCGCGGATGGGCGGGGTCACGTTCCACGAGGGCGTGCGGGTCACGGATTTCGTCGTCGAGGACGGGCGCATCGAGCGGGTGGTCACCGACCACGGCGACCTGCGCGCCGACGTGGTGGTCAACGCGGCCGGCATGTGGGCGCGCGAGTTGGGCGCGCTGGCCGGCGTGGCGATCCCGGCGGCGGCGGTCGAGCACCAGTACCTGGTGACCGAGAAGGTGATCGATGCGCCCGCCGACCTGCCGAGCCTGCGCGATCCGGACAAGAACTTCTATCTCAAGCCCGAGGTCGGCGGCATCGCGATCGGCGGCTGGGAGGACGACGCGCCGCCCTTCGGCGTCGACGGCGTTCCGCCGAATTTCGCCCGCGAGCTCCTGGACTCGAACTTCGACCGCTTCGAGCAGATCGCGACCCCGGCCGCCGAGCGCGTGCCGGTGCTCAACGAGGTCGGCATCCGCAGCCTGATCAACGGCCCGATCCCGGTCTCGGCCGACGGCGAACCGATCATGGGCCCGGCCCCGGGCCTCGACAACTTCTTCGTCGCCTGCGGCTTCACCGCCGGCATCGCGGCCTGCGGCGGGGCGGGCCGCGCCATGGCGCATTGGATCGTCGAGGGCGACCCGGGCATGGACCTCTGGGCTTTCGACATCCGCCGCTTCGGCCCGCACCACGCGGGCAGGCGCTACCTGCACGAGCGCGCGGTCGAAAGCTATGGCCGCTACTACAAGATCCGCTGGCCGGGCGAGGAGATGCGCTCGGGCCGCGGCGCCCGGCGCTCGCCGCTCTACGGCACGCTCAAGCGCCGCGGCGCGGTGTTCGGTTCCAAGTTCGGTTGGGAGCGGCCCAACTGGTTCGCGCCCAAGGGCGTCGAGCCCGTGGACCGGCCCTCCTTCGAACGCCCCAACTGGTTCGAGCAGGTCGCGAGCGAGCACCGCGCCGTGCGCGAGCGCGTGGCGCTCATCGACGTCAGCTCGTTCTCCAAGTTCGAGGTCTCCGGCCCCGGCGCCTTCCGCTTCCTGCAGGGACTGGCGGCCAACGACCTGGACAAGCCGCCGGGCGCCATCACCTACACCCAACTGTGCAACGCGAAGGGCGGCATCGAGGCCGACCTGACCATCACCCGGCTCGCCGAGGACCGCTTCTACATCGTCACCGGCAGCGGCAACGGCGTGCGCGACGGCGGCTGGATCCGCCGTCACATGCCGCGCGACGGTTCGGTCGTCCTGGATGAGGTGACCTCGGCCAAGGCGGTCCTCAACCTCTGCGGCCCGGATGCGCGCCGGGTGCTCGAGCGGGTCGCCGAGGGCGACGTGAGCCATGCCGCCTTTCCCTTCATGACCGCGCGCGAGCTTCACATCGGCTACGCGCCGGTCACGGCGCTCAGGCTCACCTATGTGGGCGAGCTCGGCTACGAGCTGCACGTCCCGGCCGAATACGCCGCGCACCTCTATGGGGAGCTGTGGGCGGCCGGCGCGGACTTCGGCATCGCCGACGCCGGCTACCGGGCCATCGACACCCTGCGCATGGAGAAGCGCTACCTCTATTGGGGCACCGACATCACGCCCGACTACAGCCCCTACGAGGCCGGGCTCGGGTTCTGCGTCAAGTTGGACAAGGGCGACTTCCTGGGCGCCGAGGCGCTGGCGCGGCTCGAGGAGGACGGGCCGGCGCAGAGGCTTTGCTGCTTCACCCTGGAGCAACCGGCCTCGGTGTTCGGCGGCGAGGCGATCCTGCGCGCGGGCGAGGTGCTCGGCGTCACCTCGAGCGGCAACTTCGGCCATACGGTGGGCAAGAGCATCGTCTTCGGCTACGTCCCGGCCGCGGCCGCCGGCCACGAGGATTACCAGATCGAGGCCTTCTGCGAACGGGTTCCGGCCCGGCGCCACGACCGGCCGCTCTACGACCCGGAGCGCACGCGTATCCTGGTCTGACCACGAGGGGAGGGGGGGGTCCATGGACGACAATATCGCGGCCGCGCTCGACCGTATTCCGGCGTTCGACGGCGTGCCGCGCGAGACCATCGCCTGCGCGCGGCTGGGTGGCCTGACCAACCTGGTCTACAGGGTGGACGCGGGCGATCGACGCTACGTGCTGCGCATCGCGGGCGAGGGCACGGAGGACTATATCGACCGCAAGGTCGAGGGGCACAACGCGCGCGTCGCGGCCGAGGCCGGCGTGAGCGCCGAGGTGCTTCATTTCGACGCGGACAGCGGGCTGATGCTGACGCGCTACCTGGACGGTTGCGTCACCATGAGCCCCGAGCTGTTCAAGTCCCGGCCCGGGGCGCCGGCGCGCGCGGCCGAGGTGCTCAAGCGCATGCATGCTTGTGGCAAGGAGTTCCGGTTCCGCTTCGAGCTGTTCGCCATGATCGACGAGTACCTGGGCCTGCTCGCCAAGCTCGAGGCGCCGCTGCCGGACGGCTACCACGAGGTGGTCAAGGAGGCCGGGGCGGTGCGCAAGGCGCTCGACGCCAATCCCGCGGCGCTGGCGCCCTGCCACTGCGATCCCCTGTCCGAGAACTTCCTCGACGACGGGGCGCGCATGTGGGTCGTCGACTGGGAGTACTCGGGCATGAACGACCCGATCTGGGACCTGGGCGACGTCTCGGTCGAGGCCGGCTTCGACGCGGCCCAGGACCGCGAGATGATGGCGGCCTACTGCGGCGGCGAACCGCCCGCGGCCGTCTACGGGCGCATGGTCATCTACAAGGCCATGTGCGACCTCTTGTGGACCCTCTGGGGGCTCATCCAGTTCGCCAACAAGAACCCGGTCGACGACTTCTGGGCCTATTCGGTCAACCGCCTCGAGCGCTGCAAGGCGCTCATGGGCGCGGACGATTTCGGCCGCCATCTGGGCGCCATCCACAGCGGAGGCCTTTCATGACAGTCTTGCTGCGCGCGCGCGCCGACATCACGCTGGACGCCTTCTACCGCGTCGCCTGGCGGGGCGAGGAGGTTCGCTTCGACGCCGAGGCGCTGGCGCGCATGACGGCCTGCCGCGAGGCCTTCCTGGGCTTGCTCGAGTCCGACGACTCCCTGGTGATTTACGGGGTCACCTCCGGTTACGGCCAGATGGCGCGGCTGCGCTTTTCGCCGGAGGAGCGCAAGCGCCACGCCCGGCGGCCGCCGCACGCCGCGGCGGCCAGCTTCGGCGAGCCGTTGCCCGAACGCGTCGCGCGCGGCATCGTGTTGGCGCGGCTTGCCAACTTCGTCGAGGGCCACGCCGCCATCTCGCCGGCGCTCGCCGAGGCCGTGGCGGGACTGCTGGGCGGCGCCAAGTTGGCGCCGGTGCCGGCGCTCGGCAACGGCTGTCCCGGCGAGATCATGGCGCTCGCCCATCTGTTCGGACCGCTGGCGGACTCCTTCGAGTTGGCCGAGAAGGACAGCCTGTCGTTGGTCAACGGCAGCCCCTGCGCCGCCGCGTTGATTGCCGATGCCGTGCTCGCGGCGCGCCGGCGCCTGGGTCTGGCGGTCGAGGTTTTCGCGCTCTCGGCCGAGGCCTTCAAGGCGCCGCTCGAGGCTTACGATCCCGCGCTCGACGCGCTCTGGGAGGACCGCCACGAGGCGGCGGTACTGCGCGAGCTGCGCGCCTGGCTGGAGGGCGGCGGCGGGGTCGCGCGGCGGCCCTATCAAGCGCCGGTCTCCTGGCGCATCCTGCCGCGCGTCCTGGGCCAGGCGCGGCGCGCGCTTGGCCAAGCCGAGGAGATCGCCGCGATCTCCTTGCGCGCGGTCTCCGACAACCCGGTCTTCATTCCGCCGGACCCGGCCAATCCGCGCGGGCGGGTGCTGTCCAACGGCGGCTTTCACAACGCCAAGGCCTATCCGGCGCTCGACAACCTGGCGGCCGCCTGGGCGGATCTGGCGCTGCTCTGCGACCGGCAGGTGACCAAGATGCTGGACGGGGAAATCTCGCACCTCCCCGACCAGCTGCGCGACGGCGACGGCTACCTGGGCGGTCTCGGCTTCGCCGCCGTGGCCTACGCCGAGCAGGCGCGCCACGCGGCCCAGCGCACGTTCCTGCCGGGCAGCGAGGGCGGCGGCTTCGGCCAGAACGACGTGGCGGTGCCGACCTTCCCGGCCTGGCGCAAGGAGGCCGAGGCGGGGCGCTGCCTGGATGCCAACCTGGCCCTGCTCGGCGCCGTCGCCGGAGCGCTGCTCGTCATGCGGCTGACGCACCGCTTGGTCGCGCCCAAGCTCCCCAGCCGCATCGGGAGGGCTTATCGCCGCTTCCACGAGGGCACGATGAGCAGCTTCAGCCGGTTGCCGCTCGTGTTCGGGCTGGGCCTGGCGGGCTGGATGTGCGAGGTCGGCCGGCTCTTCCTCGTCGTCAAGGCACTCGAGGTCTCGGTCGCCCTCGGCCTGGTCCTGTTCGTGCCGATGGCCAACGGCCTGCTCTCGGCCATCCCGCTCACGCCGGGCGGCCTGGGGATCGTCGAGACGGGCGTCAGCGGGCTGCTCCAGCTCGAGCTGGTGGTGGAGGCCGCGCTCGCCGTCGCGCTGGTCGACCGCACGATCAGCTACCTGAG